>CAZEFJ010000044.1:0-5958 GCA_964511465.1 uncultured Hyphomicrobiales bacterium | reverse complement strand
AAATAATCTGAAAAGGGACGCATAACCATGGCTCGCAAACGGCGGGGCACGCCGATACATGGCTGGCTGATTATCGACAAGCCCTCGGGGATGTCATCGAATGCGGTTGTCGGCAAGGTTTTAAGACTTACCGGCGCCGCCAAGGCCGGGCATGGCGGCACGCTTGATCCACTGGCCACCGGTGTTTTGCCGATTGCTCTTGGCGAGGCGACCAAAACCGTTGCCTATATAATGGGCGGCACCAAGACCTATAGTTTCACTATACGTTGGGGCGAGGCTCGAAACACCGATGATGCCGAAGGCAGGATTACGCAAACCAGCGACGTCCGGCCGGCTACCGATGAAATAAAAAAAGCCCTGGCTGGTTTTGTCGGTGAGATCGAACAGCATCCCCCAGCTTTTTCCGCGATCAAGGTCGATGGGCGGCGGGCCTATCAGTTGGCCCGTGCCGATCAGGCGGTCGAACTTGCGGCGCGGACGGTGCGGGTCGATTCCTTCGAGCTTGCCTCAGAGCCCGACGCCGACCACGCCGAATTCACGGTGCAGTGCGGAAAAGGGACCTATATGCGAAGCCTGGCCCGCGATCTGGGAGAGAAACTTGGAACCTTTGGCCATATCACCGCATTACGCCGTAAATCGGTTGGCCCGTTTTTGGAAGAATCTGCGATTTCTCTGGATAATTTTTTATCCGTGGGGCATAGTCCGCCGCTCTTGTCCTACCTGCTTCCCGTAGAGACCGCGCTGGCCGACATCCCGGCGCTGGCCCTGACGGAGGAGGAAGGACGGCAATTGCGGCAAGGTCAGCCAGTTTCCATTGTCGCCGTGGCCCTCCGCCACCCCCTGAAAAAGGTTGTACAGGGAGAGGTGGTTTGCGCCATGGCAGAAGGTAGGCCGGTGGCTCTGGCGAGAATTGCAGGGGCTGAAATACGCCCCTTTCGTGTTCTTAACTTATGATAAATGGAGTATTCGATGTCGATAACTGCCGAGCGTAAAGCGGAATTGATAAAAGAGTTTGCGGCCAAGGAAGGCGATACCGGATCGCCCGAGGTGCAGGTGGCGGTCCTCAGCGAGCGGATCAAAAATCTTACCGATCATCTAAAAGCCCATAAAAAAGACAACCACTCACGTCGTGGCCTTTTGATGATGGTGGGGCAGCGTCGTCGGCTGCTTGACTATGTTAAAAGGAAGGACGTCCCGCGCTATGAGACGCTGGTTTCACGTTTGGGTCTGCGCCGGTGACGTTGAAGGTTCTACCCCGGTTGGAAAAATCAATATATTCAAGCTAATGTCGGCCTGTCCGCGTTCGGGCAAACGTGGCCGGTATTTGCTTGAGAGAATGAAATAAAGAGGAAGATGGGAAAAATGTTTAAAGAATTCAGAAAAGAAATCGAATGGGGCGGTCGCAAACTTGTCATTGAGACCGGCAAGATCGCTCGTCAGGCGGATGGTGCAGTAATGGCTACATATGGCGGCACCAAGGTGCTGTGCACGGTAGTTGCCGAGAAGAAGCCCCGCCCCGGCATAGATTTTTTTCCGCTCGCGGTTCACTATCAGGAAAAGTCATTTGCGGCAGGCAAGATTCCCGGCGGGTTTTTTAAGCGCGAGGGTCGCCCCGGCGAGAAAGAGACCCTGACGTCGCGGCTGATTGACCGCCCTATCCGCCCATTGTTCGCAAAAGGGTTCAAGAACGAAACCCAGGTTATTTGTACGGTTCTTTCCCACGATCTCGAGAACGATCCCGATATCGTCGCGATGATCGGCACCTCGGCGGCGTTGTCCATTTCCGGCATTCCGTTTATGGGCCCGATTGGCGGTGTGCGTGTCGGCTGTTCAAACGGTGAATTCGTCATTAACCCGACTACCGATGAATTGCCCGATTCCACCCTTGATCTGATAGTCGCGGGCACCGAAGAGGGCGTGTTGATGGTTGAATCGGAAGCCCATGAGCTTTCCGAGAAGGTGATGCTGGACGCGGTTATGTTCGGACACCGTTCAATCCAGCCGGTTATCGGCGCGATAATAGAGTTGGCCGAAGCATGCGCCAAGGAACCGTGGGTTCTGCCTGAGCCGCCGGAGGGTCTGAGCGGGCTTTCCGAACGCGTTGCTGGCTTGGCCGAGGCCGGGGTTCGCGACGCATACGGCGAAACCGACAAGATGGTTCGCCGGGACAAACTCAGGTTGGTCAGAGACAAGGTAAGCGAAGAGCTGTCGAACGATGAGAACACCGACGGTGATCTGTTTCGTGACGTCTTTGGAGACATTTTCAAAGGCCTGGAAAAGGATGTCGTTCGCAACAGCGTTCTTGATACCGGCCAGCGCATTGACGGGCGCGACACCAAAACCGTTCGTCCGATTGTTGCCGAAGTGGGTATTCTGCCGCGCACCCATGGTTCTGCCCTGTTTACCCGCGGCGAAACCCAGGCACTGGTCGTAGCCACCCTTGGCACCGCCCAGGACGAGGCGCGTATTGACGCCCTGGCCGGTGAATATCGCGAACATTTTCTGCTGCATTATAATTTCCCGCCCTATTCGGTAGGCGAGGCCGGACGTTTCGGTTTCACCGGACGTCGCGAGATAGGTCATGGAAAACTGGCATGGCGGGCAATCCATCCGGTGATGCCAAGCAAGGACGAATTTCCCTACACTATCCGGGTGGTTTCCGAGATTACCGAATCCAACGGCTCTTCGAGCATGGCTACGGTCTGCGGAACATCGCTTGCGCTGATGGATGCCGGGGTCAGCCTTGGTGCCCCGGTGGCGGGTATCGCCATGGGACTGATCAAGGAGGGCGACAGATTCGCCGTTCTTTCCGATATTCTCGGCGACGAGGATCATCTTGGTGATATGGACTTCAAGGTAGCGGGTACCGAGAAGGGGATCACCTCCTTGCAGATGGATATCAAGATCACCTCAATCACAGAGGAGATCATGGACAATGCGCTGGATCAGGCTCGCGCCGGTCGTATTCATATTCTCGGTGAAATGGCCAAGGCGATTGGGCACGCCCGGGACGACGTCAGCGAGAATGCTCCGCGAATTACCGTAATTACCATCAACAAGGACAAGATCCGCGAAGTCATAGGACCGGGTGGAAAGATGATCCGCGAAATTTCCGAAACCACCGGAGCCAAGATCGATATTGAAGACGATGGCACGATCAAGGTTGCGGCAGTTGACGAAAGTGCTGCCGAAGCCGCGATTAAATGGATCAAGGACATTACGGCCGAGCCGGAAGTCGGAGCGATATATACCGGCAAGGTGGTGAAGACCGTTGATTTTGGTGCCTTTGTCAATTTCATGGGGGCCAAGGATGGTCTTGTCCATATCAGCGAACTGGCTCAGGGGCGGGTCGGAAAGACCACCGATGTTGTCAACGTTGGCGATGTGGTCAAGGTCAAGCTGATCGGCATAGATGACCGGGGTAAGGTCAAGCTGTCGATAAAAGCCTTAAACCAGGAAGCTGGCGAGGATACTGCCTAGCAGGGAGATAAAATTTTTATGAAGCCCCTTGAACCCATAGTTATTTCCGGGCGCGAGGTTCTGCCCTTGGTTGAGGGCGGGAAGGGTGTTGCCGTTTCCAATGGGACCAGCGCCGGTGCATGGGCCGCCGCCGGCGCGGTCGGCACCCTGTCCTGCGTGAATGCCGATTCCTATGATCAAAACGGCGATATCATACCCCAGGTATATCATCAGACGGTGCGCTCCAAGCGTTTCGAGGAGATGGTCGCCTATGCCACGAAAGGCGGCATTGCCCAGGCCCAGATAGCCCATGAGACCAGTAATGGTCAGGGACGTGTTCACATGAACCTTCTGTGGGAGGCGGGTGGCACGGAACGGATCATGAAAGGGGTTCTGGAAGGAGCCAAAGGTTTGATCCACGGGGTCACATGCGGGGCCGGTATGCCCTATAAAGTGGCCGAAATAGTTTCCCAATTCGGGGTTTATTATTACCCTATCGTTTCCTCTGGGAGGGCTTTCAGAGCCCTGTGGAAGCGCTCCTACAACAAGTGCAGTGAATATCTTGGCGGGGTGGTCTACGAGGACCCATGGAAGGCCGGTGGTCATAACGGGATCACCAATTCAGAAGATCCCGAGCAGCCGCAAGACCCCTACGACAGGGTGCTTGCCCTAAGGACTTTCATGCGCGAAGTGGGGCTTGGCCAAACGCCGATTATTATGGCCGGCGGGGTATGGTATCTGCGCGAATGGGAAGACTGGATTGACAATAAGGAATTGGGCCCGATAGCCTTTCAATTTGGTACCCGTCCGCTGTTGACAAAAGAATCCCCGGTCCATGAAGCCTGGCGGGAAACGCTTGTTTCGTTGAAGGAAGAGGACATCATCCTTAACCGTTTCAGCCCCACCGGATTTTTTTCGTCGACGGTCAATAACCACTTTATCAAAGAGCTGAAACAGCGCAATCAGCGTCAGGTCGCATATTCTCGTGTTGCGGACGAGGAAAAAACTGCTGCCCTTCCGCTCGGCCCACGCAAGCGGCCGGTCTATCTTGCGCCGGAAGACAAGGATCTGGCTGAAGGGTGGATTGCCCAGGGGTTCACAGAGGGAATGAAGACCCCGGACTCGACGGTAATTTTTGTCACTCCTGAAAAGGCGGGGCAGATTCTCAAGGATCAGACGGACTGCATGGGATGCCTCAGCGCGTGCAGGTTCAGCAACTGGTCGCAGAACGAGGAAGGGACCACCGGAAAAATGGCCGATCCCAGATCGTACTGCATCCAAAAGGCACTACAGAACATTGCCCATGGCGGCATTCTGGAAGATAACCTGATGTTTTCCGGCCACAACGGCTATCGTTTCGGCTTGGACCCTTTTTACAAAAACGGTTTCGTTCCCACCGTAAAGGAGCTTGTTGAGCGCCTTTTAAGCGGCGATTAGAGGGGGAGTAGTCTTTTTTTAGAAAAATTCTATTCTATTTTTCTAAAAAACAATCTATGCTACTGATTGCTAAAGAATATTATTTGTCTTTAGAGGGGTTTAAATCTGACTTGTCTTGGAGATATTGAAAATGAACAGACCATACAGCCGGATTATTGAGAAACTTCGCGCCGTCGGGCTACGTCCCACCCGCCAGCGTCTGGCTTTGGCCAAATTGCTGTTTGAGGGAGGCGGTCGTCATATTACAGCCGAAATGCTTCACAGTGACGCGCGGGTTGCAGGTATCCGTGTTTCCCTGGCGACCGTTTACAATACGCTGCATCAGTTTACCGCGTCCAATTTGCTGCGCGAGATTGTAGTAGACGCTTCACGGTCCTATTTTGATACTACAATCCACGACCATCATCATTTTTTCTTCGAGGATTCCGGCGTACTTGAAGACATTCCGGATGGCCAGTTGGCCCTTAGCGGCTCGCCGATAGCACCGCCGGGAACGAAGATAAAAAGTATGAATGTGGTGGTCAGGCTTACCAGAGAAGCGGCCTAGCAGACTGTTAACGATCCCTGGCGGATAGCGGTTAAATTAATACGGAGTGTGGGAATATTCAGGATTAGTCTTGAATTACATATCCCTGCGGCTATTTTAATCACCTGATCTGGTCAACTGCAAAATCGGGTAGGGAGAATTTATGTGTCATCTTTAAAAGGGTCTAAAACCGAAGATAACCTGAAAGTGGCATTTTCCGTCGAGTCACAAGCTAATCGCCGTTATCTGTATTTTGCTCAAAAAGCTGATATTGAGGGACATAATGATGTCGCCGCGGTCTTTCGATCTACCGCAGAGGGCGAGACCGGCCATGCCCACGGCCATCTTGAGTTCCTTGAAGAGGTGGGAGACCCGGCCTCAGGATGTCTCATAGGTGACACCGAGGATAACCTCAAGGCGGCAATTGCCTCTGAAACAGTCGAGTATTCAGAGATGTATCCGGCAATGGCAAAAGTTGCCCGACAGGAAGGCTTTAAGGATATTGCCGACTGGTTCGAGACTTTGGCCAAGGCAGA
>CAZEFJ010000043.1:5053-13550 GCA_964511465.1 uncultured Hyphomicrobiales bacterium | reverse complement strand
AATAACAAGCCATCGGCGGATATGACAAAATCGCTGGAGGCGGCGGTTTCGTCTCTGAATGTTGAACAGCCGAAAATCCCTCCCGCCAGTGAGGTAGTTGCGACGGCGCCACCGGTATCGCCGCCGTCTGTAGACCAGCTCATTACGGACAAGAAAATCGAGACCTTGAAATCGTCGGGGTTTCAAATTCAGGTGGGTGCGGTAAGGTCAACCGGCGGTGCCGAAAGCGAATGGCGGCGCCTCAAGCGCAAGAACCCGGAGTTGCTTGGCAAGATGAAACTTTTCATAACAAAGGCCGATCTGGGTCCGTCGAAGGGGATTTTCTATCGTCTGCGGGCCGGACCGATTGCCGATGAGGCGACGGCTCGCGGGCTTTGTAAAAAGCTTACCAAGCGCAAAGTAGGGTGTCTTATTGTCCGCCCCGGAGAATAATCCGCGCGCCGTAATCCTTGGTTGCGCGACCACCGTATTGAGTGCCGCCGAGCGCAATTTTTTCCGCGATGCCAACCCCTTGGGCTTTATTCTGTTCGAGCGCAATTGTCACAGCCCGGCTCAGGTTCGCTCTCTGATAGATGATTTGCTCGATTGCGTTGGACGGGCGGATGCTCCGATACTTATAGATCAGGAAGGGGGAAGGGTAGCCCGGCTTAAGCCACCCGAATGGCAGCCTCACCCTCCGGCAGGTGTGTTTGCCAGGATGGCGCACATGGATATGGAAAAGGCCAAACAGGCGGCAAGGCTCAACGCCCGGATCATCGCCGGGGAACTTGGCTCGCTTGGGATAACGGTTAACTGTGCCCCGGTTCTGGATATTCCCCAGTCCAGCGCCGATCCGATAATCGGTGATCGGGCCGCCGGTGATACCGTGGAACTGGCGGCGGCGCTTGGTGGTGCGGCTTGCGAGGGATTTCTTGACGGCGGTATTTTGCCGGTAATCAAGCATATACCCGGCCATGGCCGGGCCGATGTTGACAGTCACAAGGCGCTGCCGGTGGTGGATGCCCCGCTGGAAGAGCTTGAGGCGGTGGATTTTGCGCCATTCAGGGCGCTAAACCGGATGCCTTGGGCGATGACCGCGCATGTGCTGTACAAGGCTGCCGACGATACCGCCCCGGCGACCATGTCCGGCATTGTGATACAACAGCTTATCCGTGAAAGTATTGGCTTTGACGGCCTGCTGATTAGCGACGACCTGTCGATGCGTGCCCTGTCGGGAGATATCGAAGACCTTGCCGGATCATCTGTCAAAGCCGGTTGCGATGTGGTTCTTCATTGCAATGGCGATATTGACGAAATGAAGGCGGTTGTAAAAGGCTGCGGCAGGCTGGGTTCGAGCTCGCGGCGGCGTCTCAAACGGGCCGAGGCAATGCGCCGCCGGGCCGGTGAATTCGATCTCGTGGCGGCGACAAAACGTCTGAATGAATTGCTGGAATACAATGTAGCATGAACATAGAAAGAATCCTCTTGGAAGCCTCGGTCTGGGTGATTCCGATTTTGCTGGCGGTATCCTTGCACGAGGCGGCGCACGGCTGGGCCGCCTGGAAGCTTGGCGACGACACCGCATATAATATGGGACGTGTCACCTTCAATCCGCTTCGCCACATTGATCTCTTTGGCACCATCCTGCTGCCGGCGGCACTTCTCTATATTTCCGGGGGCAGGGTGATGTTCGGATTCGCCAAGCCGGTGCCGGTAAATTTCATGCGACTGAATAATTTCCGCCGCGATATGGTGCTGGTCGCCTTGGCGGGGCCGCTAACCAATCTTTTGCTGGCGGTGGTCTCGGCGTCTCTTTTACATGTCCTTGCGTATCTTCCGGTGTATAGCCAAAAGTGGCTTGCCTATAACCTCTATGATTCGGTGTGGATCAACGTATTGCTTTTTACCTTCAATATGATTCCAATTCCGCCGCTGGATGGGGGGCGGGTGGCAGTGGGGTTGTTGCCGCCGCCGCTGGCGGTCCGTCTGGCGAGGCTGGAGCGGGCCGGAATATTCATTATCCTGACCGCATTGTTCGTCCTGCCGTGGCTGGGAAGCAAATTCGGGGTTGACCTTAACCTGTTCGGGTGGCTGATAGGCCGCCCGGCGGCGTATCTCAACGATTTGATATTGGCAATATCCGGTATAAGATAAACGCCTGATGATTAACGATGATTTTAATAGTCTTCCTGACCTTGATAACGCCGCACCGGCAACGGCGTTTGTTATTGATATCGACGGCTATGAAGGGCCGATTGACGTCCTGCTGTCGCTGGCCCGCAACCAAAAGGTTGACCTGGCCCAGATATCGATTCTCCAGCTGGCCGACCAGTACCTTTCATTTGTCGCAGAGGCGAGGCGTATAAGCCTTAATTTGGCCGCCGACTATCTGGTCATGGCGGCGTGGCTGGCCTATCTTAAATCAAAACTGCTACTGCCGGAGCTTGCCGGTGGAGATGAACCCAGCGGCGAGGAAATGGCGTCGGCACTGGCTTTTCAGATGAGACGTCTTCAGTCGATGCAGAAGGCAGGCGAAAAACTTATGGAGCGGGGTCGGCTGGGCCGTGATTTCTTTCCCAGAGGCGAGATCGAAA
Organism: uncultured Hyphomicrobiales bacterium; assembly: GCA_964511465.1. Taxonomy (GTDB): domain Bacteria; phylum Pseudomonadota; class Alphaproteobacteria; order Rhodospirillales; family 2-02-FULL-58-16; genus JAZFTA01. The sequence continues at coordinate 10,977 of CAZEFJ010000043.1, read as the reverse complement.
AATTCATCGACAACGACGCCAAGACGGTTTTCGAGGTCAGTCTCTATGATCTTCTGAAAGCCTATGGCGATCAAAAGAGCCGTAAATCGGTATCATCCCTTCATATCGAGCCGTCATCCCTTTATACCGTCGAGGAGTCACTGGCCCGGCTTCGGCATCTTTTGGGCAGTGCCCCGGACTGGCAGAGCCTGATGAAGTTTCTTCCAGCCGGACTTGTTCAGGACATAGCGCGTCGTTCGGCGGTTGCCTCGACCTTTGCCGCCAGCCTTGAACTGGTTCGCGAGGGCATGCTTAAATTGCGTCAGAGTGGGCCGTTCGAGCCTATATATGTGCGCTCCGCCAAGCCGTAACTTTTATGTCTGAGCAAAAATGAACGAAAATAATATTCAAAACCTGCGCTTGCTCGAGGCTATTCTGTTCTCGTCTCCCGGTGCGGTCACCGAAAGGGAATTGGCCGGTCGCCTGCCGGATGATGCCGATGTCAAGGGTTTGCTGGATGAACTGGCAAATCATTACGCCGGGCGTGGGGTCAATCTTCTCAAGGCGGGCAAAAGCTGGGCAATGCGCACCGCCCCCGATCTTGCGGCGCGGTTGAGCAAGAGTGCCGAGGTCCACCGTAAGCTTGGCCGGGCGACGATTGAGACGCTGGCTATTATCGCCTATCATCAGCCGATGACCCGGGCCGAAATTGAGGAAATTCGCGGTGTCGGCCTTAGCCGGGGGACTCTCGACATCCTGTTCGAGGCAGGATGGATACGTCCCAAGGGACGCCGCCGTACGCCGGGCAGGCCGACGACATGGGGCACCACGGACGCATTTCTTGACCATTTTGGTATGGAATCGCTTGGCGACTTGCCGGGTATTGAAGAAATCAAGGCGGCCGGGCTTCTTTCCTCGGGGCCGTCAATCGAGGTTTACAAGGCCAATGATTTGGCGGATAACGATGATGAACTTCCGGATGGTGATTACGATGTTGCCGAGCCGCTGGACCCGGATGACGGGATGTTGGATGAAAAAAATACAGAGGGCTCGGCGAGCGGTCCGGATATGGACGATAAGGTGCAGACCACAGGCGGCGGTTGATGCGGCGCTTTCCCGTTTTCCACCCCTTGGACTGTTGCGTAATTGTGTAGTTGAATTTGATTTTGCGGATTAATGATATCTGAGGCGGTGCGTCGTTGCGGCGGCGGAGCCTTTCTGCCATTATCCGTCAAACTGCCCTTGGAATTTTGTAGGTGAGACTGGAAATATGGGTGCATTTAGTATTTGGCATTGGTTAATTGTTCTGGCCGTCGTCCTTGTCCTTTTCGGCGGCGGAGGCAAAATTTCCCGGCTTATGGGCGATTTTGGCAAGGGCCTTAAATCCTTCAAGAAGGGTATGAAGGATGAAGGCCAGGCGGAATTCTCTGACGACGAAACACCGAAGTCTCTGAATTCCGAGCGATCGGAAACGGTTGATAGCGTTTCCAAAGAGGACAGCAAGACCAATAGCTAACCATCCCTGATCCCACCATCGTCCGGGAGGCATATATCCGCCATGTTCGATATTGGATGGCAGGAAATTTTCATCGTTGCCGTGATCGCAATTGTCGTCGTCGGTCCCAAGGACTTGCCGCATGTTCTGCGCACTATGGCTAAATTCGTTAACCGGGCGCGCAAGTTGGTACGCGAATTTCAGTCGGGCTTTGATGAAGTCGTCCGTGAGGCCGGGGTCGATGATATCAAGGAAAGTATCGAGCGTGGCGCCAGTTTCGATGTCGGCGGCGAGATCGAAAAAATAATTGACCCGGAAGGCAATATTGCCAATGAAATCAATATGGGCGAGATAGAGAAAGAACTGGACGAGGCGGGAAGTCAGGCAGCCGTTGGCAAGATCGAAAATGGCCCGTCCGGCGATAAAGACAGCAATATGTCTGGCGATGACAAAGCATCATCCGATGCCGAGCCATCTTCTCCAGACAAGACGAGCGGCTGAACGATCGTGGAAGAAAAAGCTTCCAACGATACCAAGGCGTCTCTTACCGAGCATTTGCTGGAACTTCGCAGCAGGCTGATTTATTCGTTCGCGGCGGTCATTGTCCTGTTTTTTATCAGTTATTATTTTGCCAGCGATATCTACGGATTTCTGGTTCGCCCCCTGGCTGATGTCCTTTCCTCTATGGGTGGGCAGCGGCGACTTATTTTCACCGCCCTGCACGAAGCTTTTTTTACCTATGTAAGAGTGTCTCTTTTTACCGCCGTTTTTCTTGCCTTCCCGTTCATATCCGTACAGATGTGGATGTTTATCGCACCAGGCTTGTATGACAATGAAAAAAAGGCGGTCCTGCCTTTTCTGGTCGCCACCCCGATACTGTTTTTTATGGGCGGGGCGATGGTTTACTATTTTGTTTTCCCCTTGGCTTGGAAATTTTTTCTTAGTTTCGAATCGGGCGCCATTGCCGGGGGGCTGCCGATCCAGCTTGAAGCCAAGGTCGATCAGTACCTGTCCCTGGTGATGCGCCTTATTTTTGCTTTTGGGCTGACTTTTGAATTGCCGGTGCTGATGACGTTCCTAGGCCGTATGGGGATAATCTCGTCAAAAGGCATGCGAGAAAAACGCAAGTACGCGGTTGTCTTTTCCTTTGTCGCAGCGGCCATCCTGACGCCCCCGGACATCGTTAGCCAGATAGGCCTGGCCCTGCCGACGCTTCTGCTTTACGAAATTTCCATACTCTGCGTCGCCGCGATAGAAAGAGGCCGGAATAAAGACCAAGAAGATTAAAGACATAGACGGGAACTTCTCAAAGGCGCAGTAAGGCCCTATAAGAATGTCCTGGTCACAACCTTGTTTGAGCCTTTTTAATGTTCGATATAAAATGGATTCGTGAAAACCCTGATGCCTTCGATGCGGGGCTGCTTCGACGTGTTGGCTCGATCGGTGGAAAGGATCTGCCGTCGAAGGCAATTCTGGAACTTGACCGGCGACGCCGCCAGGCCCAGACCAGGGCCCAGGAAATCCAGGCTGCCCGCAACCGGCTGGCCAAGGAAATAGGCCTTTTAAAGGCCGGAGGCAAAGACGCGGGCGAGCTTATCGCGGAAGTGTCCCGCTCCAAGGCTGAACAGTCCGAGGCCGAGGATCAGGCCCGTACCGCCGACCAGGAACTTAATCGCTCGCTTGCCGCAATTCCCAATATTGTCGCCCGGGATGTTCCAGACGGCACTTGCGAGTCCTATAATGTCGAGTTGCGGTGCTGGGGTGATCCCCCGTCATTCGATTTCAAGCCGAAAGAACATTTCGATATCGGCGAAAGGCTCGGGATGATGAATTTCGAAGCCGCCGCGAAGTTGTCCGGGGCGCGGTTCGTTTTTCTCACCGGTGCCCTGGCGCGTATGGAAAGGGCGTTATCCTCTTTCATGCTTGATCTGCATACCTCTGAATTCGGCTATATGGAGGTGAATCCTCCGGCTCTGGTTCGTAGCCGGGGGCTGTTCGGTACCGGACAATTGCCAAAGTTCAGTGATGATCTGTTTCGCATCGCACAGGATTCTGGCGTCGAGGCGGAAAACGATGCCAACCAACTGTGGCTGATTCCCACCGCCGAGGTTCCGTTAACCAACTTTGTCGCCGGGGAAGTTCTTGATGCGGCCAGTTTGCCGCGAAGGCTGGTCGCAATGAGCTGGTGCTTTCGTTCCGAGGCCGGATCGGCCGGCAAAGATACCAGGGGAATGATCCGCCAGCATCAATTCACCAAGGTAGAGATGGTCAGTATAGTACATCCCGACCAGTCCAAAGACGAGTTGGAGCGGATGACGGCATCCGCCGAGGAGGTTTTGAAACGGCTTGGTCTGGCCTATCGGGTGGTCGCTCTTTGCGCCGGTGATATGGGATTCTCGGCGACCAAGACCTATGACATAGAAGTCTGGCTGCCGGGACAGAACTGCTACCGGGAAATATCAAGCTGCTCCAATTGCGGGGAATTTCAGGCCCGGCGGATGAATACCAGGTTCAAGGTAAAAGGGGCAAAGGAGACCGTCTTCCCCCATACCCTGAACGGTTCCGGGCTGGCGGTTGGCCGGACCCTTGTCGCCTTGCTTGAAAACAACCAGCAGGCCGACGGCTCGGTCGTAGTGCCTGTGGCTTTAAGACCGTATATGGGCGGTATCGAAGTCATCAAGCCGGAAGGGTAAAACGATGAGACAGGCTATTGATCTGTCGACGGCACGGGTGCTGCTTACCAATGACGACGGCATTGACGCGCCTGGCCTGAAGGTGCTGGAACGAATCCTCAAGCCCCTGGTTGCCGAAGTCTGGACCATAGCCCCCGAAACCGAGCAAAGCGCGGCCAGCCATTCCCTGACCCTACGCCGCCCTTTGCGTATTCGCAAACTGTCGGCGCGAAGGTTTGCCGTCGACGGCACCCCCACCGACAGTGTCTTGCTTGGGGTTAACCAGGTGATGAAGGAAAATCGGCCGGATCTGGTTATTTCGGGAATAAACAGGGGCGGAAATCTGGGCGAGGACGTTACCTATTCGGGAACTGTCGCGGCGGCGATGGAAGGCACGATGATGGGACTTCCCGCGATTGCCCTTAGCCAGGTTATCAACGACGATAGAAAACCGGCCTGGGCGGTTTCCCGGAAATGGTGCGACCAAGTGCTGAGGCGGCTTATGCTTCAGACATGGCCCGGCAATGTGCTGATTAACGTCAATTTCCCGGACGTTGCTCCGGACATGGTCAGCGGTATCGAAGTCACCCGGCAGGGCAAGCGCAAGATCGGCGGAGCCCTCAGCCAGGGCATTGACCCCCGCGGCGAGACCTATTTCTGGATCGGCAACCAGCGTATCGAGGATAAATTCAAACCCGGTACCGACCTTGAGGCGGTTAATCGGGGGGCGGTGTCGATCACTCCGCTTAGCCTTGATCTTACCCATGGCCCGACGATTAAGGCGTTGGAGGCGGTCTTTCAATGATTTCGGAAGCTAAAGTCCGGCTGATTCTAAAACTACGGGCAGAAGGCATAACCGATACCGGGGTTTTGGCGGCGATTGAGACGGTCCCGCGCGAAATATTCACGCCCGAGCCGTTCAGGGACAAGGCATACGACGATATTACCTTACCCATAGGCTACCATCAGACGCTTAGTCAGCCGACGGTGGTGGCGACCATGACCCAGGCCCTGGAAGTAGGGGACCGGATGAAGGTTCTGGAAATTGGCACCGGGTCCGGTTATCAGTCGGCGGTTCTGGCCGGGATGTGTCGCCGCCTTTATACTATCGAACTGCACCATGATCTTTTGAAGGAGGCCGAAAAACGGTTTGCCGAACTGAGGATACACAACATAACCAGCCGGGCCGGTGATGGCAGCCTCGGTTGGCCCGGGCAGGCCCCGTTCGACCGCATAATAGTCACCGCCGCTTCGGTCGATATTCCCGAGATATTGCTGAACCAGCTGGCGGTCGGTGGTTTAATGGTAATACCTGTCGGTGACGGCGAACATGACCAGCGCCTTGAAGTGGTGCGGCGAACCGAAGATGGCGCCGAAACCCGCGATATCGGAGAAGTGCGCTTTGTCCCGTTCGTTTCCGCCGAGAGTATGTAAAATGAAACGGCCCTTGTTTCTGTGCTCGGTGGCCGGTCTGCTGTTATTACTTTCCGGGTGTGGATGGGTTCAGTTTCCGGCCCGCGACGGGCCCCGGCCATCGAATCGCCCGCGATTGTCGTCTTTGGCTTCCGATGCTCTTTTCGTTGGCGCCTCGTCGGTGATCGTCGGCAAGGGTGACAGCGTTTACGGGTTGTCGAGGCGGCATCGGGTTTCAATGCGTGCGATAATCGTCGCCAACGCTCTGGAGCCTCCCTACAGACTGCGAATCGGCCAGCGGATCGTCCTGCCGCGTGGCCGCGAGTATGTGGTTCGGCGTGGCGATACCCTTTCCAGGGTATCGA
>CAZEFJ010000043.1:0-4953 GCA_964511465.1 uncultured Hyphomicrobiales bacterium | reverse complement strand
TGCTGATTAAACATTCGAACGGTCTGGTTACTGCCTATGCTCATAATCAGAGACTTTTGGTCAAGCGCGGAGAAAAAGTAAAAAAGGGTCAGATCATCGCCAATGTCGGCTCTACCGGTACCGTCAGCACACCCCAGCTTCATTTTGAAATCAGGCGGGGCAAACTGCCGGTGGACCCGGCCAAGTATCTGAGAGTAAACAATGTTTGGCAATCAGACATGAAACAGAAGGAGCAGGTGTGATGAGGCTATTAATCTTGTTCGTTTTTTCGATGCTGTTAACGTCTCCGGTTTGGGCCGAAAACCCCACCCCATATCCCGGCACCCGGATAATAGATACCGGCCAGCCATTCGATACATATGTGGAAAAACTTTATAATGCGATAAAGGCCAACAAGATGGGGATCGTCGGAAACGCTTGCGCCACCTGCGGCGCCAAATCCATCGGCGTTACCATCCCCGGCAACCGGGTGGTAATGATATTCAATCCCCGCTTTGCCGTGCGGATGTTAAAGGCCAGTATCGCGGCCGGTATCGAGGCACCACTAAGGCTCTATCTGAGCGAACGCGCCGACGGCACCGCCCGGCTTAGCTATCGCCTGCCAAGCAGCGTTTTTGCCCCCTATAAGGTAAAAGACCTTGACGATATGGCGAAGGAACTGGATGCCATTTTCAAGCGCATAATCAAGGCCGCAGCCGGGTAATAGCAAGTTCCCCGGCCAGGTCCTGGATAAACTGCCAGGCTATCCTTCCCGATCTTGCGCCACGGGTTCTTGACCATTCATTTGCCCGTGACAGCAGTTCGTCACGGGCAATTTTTATATCCAGATATTCTGCATAGCCCTCAACTATGTCGAAGAAATCTTCCTGATCCAGTGCGTGGAAGCCAAGCCATAATCCGAATCTGTCGGACAGCGAAACTTTTTCGTCAATCGCCTCGGCCGGATGAATTGCGTCGTTGTCCTTGATTGCCCGTTCCATCAAATGGCGGCGGTTGGAGGTGGCGTAGAACAGGACATTTGCGGGCCTTCCCTCAAGCCCCCCTTCAAGTGCGGCCTTCAGGGACTTGTAAGAAGTGTCCTGGTTATCGAACGACAGGTCATCGCAAAACAGGATCGTCTTTGTCCCGCCGGTTCGCAAAATGTTGAGAAGAGCGGGCAGGGTGGCTATATCCTCGCGGTGGATTTCGACCAGCGACAGCCGGTATTTTTCACTTATATTGGCGTGTACCGCCTTTATCAGCGAGCTTTTGCCGACGCCCCTGGCTCCCCACAACAGAGCATTATTGGCGGGCAGGCCACAAGCAAACCGGCGGGTGTTTTCGATAAGCGTGGTTTTCTGGGTGTCGATTCCCCTAAGCAGGGATATATCGACCCTGTTGACCTTGGCAATTGCGTCCAGGCGGGCTTCGTCGGCCCGCCATATGAATGCGTGACAGTCAATAACGCCGACATCATCACAAGGTCTCGGCGGGGGCGGGTCATGGCGCTGGTTGACGGTAAAAAAGTCTGTCGGCTTATGTCCCAGCGCTTGTGCCAGGCGTATCATCCACTCGAATGTCAGGCGGCGTTCACCCTTTTCCAGCCGCAGTATCTGTGCCTGCGAGGCGCCGACTATCTCGGCCAGCCGACTTTGAGTAAGTCCGACCGCCTGACGCATTTCCCTAAGACGCCGTCCACCCGCATTGGCAATCATATAACCATGCCCCAAACTACTATATTGTCATATTTAATGCCATAATGGTAATTTATACAAGAAAAAATATGCTATTTTGTCATTATGTGGGATGGGCCATAATGCCTTTAATTAAGGTTGTTGAAAGTCGCGCTGGTAGCGTTATAGTCGCCCGTCCTTAACTCCATCCCTGTTCAATTCGGAGATTAGCAAAATGTTTGTTTCCACGGCTTACGCTCAGGCCGCTGCCGCCCCCGGAGGGGGTGGGGGACTTGAGTCCATACTGCCGCTGATTCTTATTCTGGCCGTTTTCTATTTTCTGATGGTTCGGCCTCAGCAGAAAAAACAAAAAGAAAAAGAAAAAATGCTGGATGCCATTCGCCGTGGTGACCGGGTTGTCACTGGCGGTGGCATAATCGGCGTTGTAACCAAGATAGTAAACGGCAAGGAAATCGCTGTTGAGATATCTGACGGAGTAAAGGTCAGGGTTCAGCGGGCATTGATTTCCGCGGTGCTGTCAAAGACCGAGCCGGTAAAGGGCAAGAGCGGTGATTCGGACGAGGACGAAGACGGTCCTCAGACGGTCTCCGGGGGACTGAAGAACCTGTTCGGCAACTTCAGCAGCAAGGATAAATAGGCGCTTATCAGGTCATGGTTTACTTTTCCAGGTGGAAGATTGCCATGGTTCTCGCGGTCTGCGCGGTGGGCCTGCTTTTTGCCATCCCCAACCTTATCACATCGAAACATGCCGGTAATTTGCCGTCATGGCTGCCTCACAAACAGATCAGCCTTGGCCTTGATTTGCGGGGTGGGTCGCACCTGCTTCTCGAAGTGAAAGTATCGGCGGTGCTTCGCGAGCGTCTTGATTCGCTCGTCGATTCCGTGCGCGTGGCGCTGCGTGGTGCACGCATCCGCTATCGCGGACTGGGTACCGAGGGGAATGCCGTAAATGTCACGATAAAAGACAGCGGCAAGCTTGAACAGGCCTATCAGCTGATTCGCAAGATTGATACGGATACCATTTCCAGCCGGGGCGACGGCGGTCGGATCACCCTGACATTTACCGAGAAGTCGTTGCGGGCCCGCGAGGCCTCTGCGGTCGAGCAGTCCATAGAAATTGTTCGCCGCCGCATTGATGCGACCGGGGTCCGCGAGCCGACCATCCAGCGTCAGGGTAAAAATCGAATCCTGGTTCAGCTTCCCGGCGTTGATGATCCCGAGCGGGTCAAACGTCTGCTTGGCAAGACCGCCAAGATGACCTTCCATCTGGTAGACAACCGTAATTCACTTCCCGAGATCCAGTCCGGGCAAGCCCCGCCGGGAACGATGCTGTTGCCTTCGGCGGATGAGGTGCTTGCCGGTGGCAGGCCGCGGATGTATCTGGTCAAGAAGCGGGTCATGGTAAGCGGCAACAATTTGATTAACGCTTCGCCCGGTATGGATTCCCGGAATAACCAGCCGGTAGTTAATTTTCGCTTCGATACCGTCGGCGGCAAAAAATTCGGTAGCGTTACCTCGAAAAATGTCGGTCGCCTGTTTGCCATAGTACTGGACGGAAAAGTCATAAGTGCACCGGTAATACGGGAACCGATTCTTGGTGGTGCCGGGCAGATCAGCGGCAATTTCACCATCCAGTCGGCCCAGGATCTGTCACTGCTGCTGCGGGCGGGGGCTTTGCCGGCACCGCTGACTATACTTGAAGAGCGCTCGGTCGGGCCGGGCCTTGGCGCCGATTCAGTCGCCGCCGGAAAGATCGCCTCGATCGTCGGTATGGTCATGGTAGTGGTGTTCATGGCGGCGGCATACGGGCTGTTCGGTCTGATGGCCGATGTTGCCCTGGCGTTCAACATCGTTCTTATCGTTGGCGCGCTTTCGGCGTTGCAGGCTACCCTTACCCTTCCCGGTATAGCCGGTATCGTGCTTACCATAGGCATGGCGGTCGATGCCAATGTTCTGATCTTTGAGCGTATCCGCGAAGAGGTTAGGGCCGGGCGGACCCCGATATCCGCCATTGATATCGGTTACTCACGTGCCTTCACTACCATTATCGACGCCAATATCACGACCCTTATCGCGGCGCTGTTGCTCTATCTTTTTGGTTCCGGGCCTATTCGCGGGTTTGCCGTGACCTTGGCAATCGGCATCATCTCTTCGGTGTTCACGGCGGTCATGCTGACCAGACTGATTGTGGTGACCTGGTTAAGGCGCCGCAAACCCAAGAATTTACCTATTTAGTATGCTTTAGAGTGGAAACCTGCCATGCGTGGTTTTAATCTTATTCCCGCCGGTATAAATCTGCCTTTTATCGGCGGCAAGGCGATGTTCTTTATTTTCTCGGCTCTTCTGGTGTCGGCCTCGATAGGGCTGTTCACGGTCAAGGGGCTGAATTACGGCATCGACTTCAAGGGCGGGATAATGATTGACGTAAAGACCCCCGGCCCGGCCAACATTGCCGATATGCGCAAAGTTCTTTCCGGTCTTGGACTGGGCGAGGTGGCGTTACAGGAATTCGGCACCCCGAATGATGTTTTGATCCGCCTGCAAAAACAGAAGGGCGGCGAGAAAGCCCAGGGCGTGGCGGTGTCAAAGGTCAAGGCCGCATTGGGTGACAAGGTCGAATACAGACGTACCGAGTTCGTCGGGCCGAAAGTTTCCAGCGAGTTGCTCTGGGATGGCATTATGGCTATCAGCTTCGCGATTCTCGCGATTATGATCTACATATGGTTCCGTTTCGAGTGGCAGTTCGGACTCTGCGCCGTTATCGCCCTGGTTCATGACGTATTTTCGACAATCGGGCTATTTGCACTGTTGGGGATGGAATTCAATCTTTCAACCGTTGCGGCGATTCTGACCATCGCCGGTTATTCGATCAACGACACGGTGGTGGTGTTCGACCGGGTCCGCGAAAATCTGCGCAAGTACAAAAAAATGCCGCTACCGGAATTGCTGAATAATTCAATTAACGAAACCCTGTCGCGGACGGTTGTTACCAGCCTGACCACCCTGTTGGCGCTGTTAGCGCTGTACTACCTTGGTGGCGGGGTCATTCGGGGCTTTAGCCTGGCGATGATATGGGGTGTCGTTGTTGGTACATATTCGTCTATCTGTCTGGCGGTTCCGTTGTTGCTTCACCTTGACGCGGGCCGTCGCCCCGGCTCCGGAGGCGCGGTTGGGGCGACTGCGGCAGGGGAGTGAGCGGCGTAGAGATTGCCGAAACCTCAAGGCCGTTTATTCACGGCTATGGTGATCACCGTTTCAGGATAGGTGGCGAGGTTTATGG
>CAZEFJ010000042.1:8374-13640 GCA_964511465.1 uncultured Hyphomicrobiales bacterium | reverse complement strand
ATGTGCCGTTTATTCCCGGCTGTCCTTTGCCGTTGGAAACCCTGGAAGGGAAAGACCCTTTGATTATCGGCCTGGTTAATGATCCTAAAAGACTGGTGCAAATTCGCCGCAATCGTCTCAGGCTGCTTAAACAAAACGAGGAAACGGATTATATCGATATAGATACGGTTTCCAGAGAGGTCAACGAGGCCCGCCGTATGTTTACCAAAAAAGGATGGCCAATAATTGATGTTTCCCGTAAATCCGTAGAGGAAATAGCCGCCACCATACTGCAACATCATTCTCGCTATGTGGATTCGCGGCAACAGACGGTATGAAACGCAAAGCGACCGTAAAGGCGGGGGTAATCGGATGGCCGATAAGTCATTCCATGTCGCCCCGGCTGCATCAATACTGGCTTGAATATTACAAAATAGATGGCCTCTATTCGCCGTTTGCGATTTGCCCCGAAGATTTCGTGGAATACATGAAAACAATGGCGGACAAAGGCTTGTCCGGTGTCAATATTACGGTTCCACACAAGCAGACAGCATTTGATTGCGTCGATAAAGCCGATGACACCGCCAAGCGTATCGGAGCCGTAAATACCGTTATAGTACAGGCCGACGGCACACTTGAAGGCCGAAACACCGACGGTTTCGGGTTTATCGAAAATATCAAAACACATATTCCGTCATGGAAGCCGGAACAAGGCCCGGCGGTAGTTCTCGGGGCCGGTGGTGCGGCACGCGCGGTATGTGCGGCGCTGATTGATGGTGGCGTGCCGGAACTGCGACTGGTCAATCGCACAGTATCACGGGCTGAGGATCTGGCCGGACATATCGGCGGGCCGATCAAAATTTTGCCATGGCGGCAGCGCGGCGACGCACTTGAAAACACGGCCTTGCTGGTAAACACAACGACTTTGGGAATGACCGGCAAACCACCACTTGATATTAGCCTTGAAAAACTCCCCGAACAGGCTGTGGTAAATGATATTGTTTATACGCCGCTTCAAACCCCTCTTCTTGAAGCCGCTGCCGGACGCGGCAATTCTGTTGTTGACGGACTTGGCATGCTGCTTCATCAGGGGCGTCCGGGTTTTGCCGCATGGTTCGGGGTTGATCCGGAAGTAACGGTGGAGTTGCGTAATTTTATGACCTTGGGATGAAGAATGTTTATTCTTGGTCTAACCGGCTCGATAGGTATGGGCAAAACGGTTGTTGCCGGGCAATTTGCTCAACTGGGTGTCCCGGTTCATGACGCCGACAAGGCAGTTCACGAACTTATGGAAAAAGGTGGCGCGGCAGTAGCCGCGATCGGAAATATTTTTCCGCAAGCGATACGAAATGGGGCCGTTGAACGCGGCGTTCTGGCCAGGCGGGTATTCGACAATCCGCAGGAACTTTGCCAACTTGAAGAAATACTTCATCCTTTGGTACGCCGGACCGAACAAAAATTTTTGCGCCGCGCGATGCTTGGAAGATATCCCCTGGTGGTGCTTGATATACCCCTGCTTTTTGAGACCGGCGGCGAGACCAGGTGTGACGCCGTTGCAGTCGTTACCGCCCCCGGATTTGTCCAGAAGAAAAGGGTGTTAAGCCGACCGGGCATGACGCCGCAGCGGTTTGCCGGTATACTTTCCCGGCAAATGCCCGATGCGGAAAAACGCCGCCGTGCCGATTTTATTATCCCGACGGGTCTTGGCCGCGCCTTCAGTTTAGCCGTTATAAGCGATATAGTTCGTGCCAGAATGTGAACGAGCACCTAAGTAAAAGGCAGAGTTTAATCGGCAAAGGATTGGAGACAATGTTTCCGATATATTTTACGGCTTTTATTATCGCTCTTAAATTAGCTTTCATACCGGCCTATGCCGAGGAATTCACCGTATCCAAGGTTAAGGTAAACGACCTTAAAGCGGTCTACGCGACGGTCGAAAGCCGCAATACCCTTCTTGCCAGGGCGCGGATCGGCGGCACCATCAACACATTGGAAATAGATGAAGGCGATGCGGTAAAAAAAGGCCAGGTTTTGGCGGTCGTCGGAGATCGTAAGCTGGCGATTCAGATAGAGGCATCGGGGGCTCGGGTTCAATCCGCCAGGGCGACCTGGAACAAAACCAGGGTGGATTTAGATCGGGCGACCGAATTATACGGTAACGGAACCATCCCAAAGACCGGAATTGACGCCGCGAAAACGGCTTTCAATGTTGCTGATCATAACCTTGCCGCAATGGTTAAAGAACGTGACGTAATTGTTCAGCAGGCCAGGGAGGGGGCAATTCTTGCCCCTGCCGATGGCCGTGTTCTCAAGGTAAAGGCGACCAACGGAGAAGTCGTACTGCCGGGTGAAGTGGTTGTCATCCTTGCTTCCGGCCAATATTTACTGCGGATAAATCTGCCCGAGCGCCATGCTCGGTTTTTGGCGGCAGGCGATAAGGTTCTGGTCGCACCCAGGGGGAAATCCGGCACTGACGCGATGCGTCAGGGAAGGGTTGAGCTGGTTTATCCGCAGGTTAGTGACGGCAAGGTGACGGCCGATGTCGCGGTTAAGGGACTGGGCGACTATTTTGTCGGAGAACGCACCCTTGCCTATATTTCTACGGGTATCAGGGAAACCTACGTGGTTCCTAAACGGATGATCTATTACCGCTTCGGCCTGTCGTATATTCGTCTTAAAAATGGAGTGGAAGTGGTCGTTCAGGTTGGTAATTCAAGGAATAACGGAATCGAAATACTTTCTGGCCTGAAGGACGGTGATGTGGTGGTAAGCCCATGAAACCGGGAATATCCGGTAACATCACACGGATTTTCATCACCTCGCCATTGACCCCTTTGTTGTTGATTGCATCTTTGGTTGTGGGGTTGATCGCACTTTCGATTTTGCCTCGTGAAGAGGAGCCGCAAATTTCGGTTCCGATGGTCGATATCATCGTTTCTGCCAACGGGATAAAAGCCGACGACGCGATTGAGCTGATTACCAAGCCTTTGGAAGATATAGTCAAAGGCATCAATCAGGTTGAACATGTCTACTCCCAAACTAACGACGACAAAGTCGTGGTAACCGCCCGATTCCTCGTCGGAACCAGCGAAGATGCGGCGGTTCTAAGGGTTCGTGACAGTCTGCGTGCCCATCTTGCAAATTTGCCCTACGGAATTGCCATGCCGCTGATTATCGGGCGGGGAATAGATGATGTCCCGATAATGGTTTTGACCATCAGCCCGAAACCGGGAACCGGCTATGAGGCGCGCTGGACGGATAATGAACTGTTTGACGTAGGGGAAGAACTGCTGCACCAGCTAACCAAGGTCGATGACGTGGGAAAGACCTTTATCGTTGGCGGAAGCGCCAGTCAAATCAGGGTAGAACCGGATCCGGAACGACTGTCCCAATACGGTATAACCCTCAATCAGCTGGTGGAAAAAGTTCGTAACGCCAACCGTTCAATGCTTGCCGGAAGACTGGAAAGTCGCGACAAATCCATTCCCGTGGTTTTGGGCAAAAGTCTTCAGGGGATACCTGATATCGGCCAGCTTTTGATTACCAGCCGGGACGGTCGTCCGGTTTACGTTGGCGATGTCGCAAAAATAATTGTCGGCAGCGCTCCGGCCGAAAGCCGGGTTTGGGATATCGACAAAAGCAAGGGAAAACAGGTTCGTTTGCCGGCGGTCAGTATAGCTATTGCCAAACGCAAAGGGGCGAATGCGGTAAATGTTGCAAACGACCTTTTAGACCGGCTTGAATCTATCCGTGGCCGTCTGATTCCAAAAGATATAAAGGTGGAAGTAACACGAAACTATGGTCGCACGGCAGAGGAAAAGGCAAACGAGCTTTTATTTCATCTGGGGTTGGCGACGGTTTCCATTGTTTTGCTGATTTCCCTGGCGATCGGTTGGCGTGAGGGGGCGGTGGTAATGGTTGTTATTCCAACGACCATATTGCTTACCTTATTTGCTTCTTATCTTATGGGTTACACGATTAACCGGGTCAGTCTTTTCGCCCTGATTTTTTCGATAGGGATCATGGTTGACGACGCCATTGTCATTGTTGAGAACATAGTTCGTCACTGGCGCATGAATAAGGGTGGCGACAAGATAGAGACGGCTATTGAAGGGGTTTCAGAAGTAGGGAATCCGACAATTATAGCGACACTGACGATAATCGCCGCGCTTTTGCCGATGATGTTTGTTTCCGGTCTTATGGGGCCTTATATGAGCCCGATACCGGCCAATGCTTCGGCGGCGATGCTGATTTCATTTTTTGTTGCGACGATAATCGCGCCCTGGCTTTTGCTGAAATTGTCGGCAAGGGAAAAAGGTATTGTTGAAGGTCACGAACAACAAGATGCCTTCGGGCGTCTATATCGCTACGTTGCCGGCCCGATTCTGAAAAGCCGCAAACGATCGATAATACTGTTGGTCGCGGTTGCTCTTGCGACGGTTGCTTCAATGGGATTTTTTGTCACTAAGGCGGTGACGGTGAAGCTTCTTCCTTTTGACAACAAGTCGGAAGTCCAGGTTATGCTGGATTTACCGGAAGGATCGTCTTTGGAAAGTACGCAGCGCTTTCTATTTGCCGCTGCCGGGGCGATCAATAGCATTCCCGAATTAACTTCCATACAGGCCTATGCTGGAACATCGTCGCCGTTTAGCTTCAATGGCCTGGTGCGCCATTACTATATGCGCAACAAGCCGGAACTGGGTGATTTGCAGGTCAATCTTTTGCCCAAGGGAGAACGTGAGCGGGCCAGCCATGAAATAGCCCTCGATATCCGTCGCCGTCTGGGTAGCGTGAATTTTCCCGACGGCACATCGGTAAAGGTCGTCGAGGTGCCGCCCGGCCCACCGGTTATTTCCACCTTGCTGGCGGAAATCTACGGGCCCGACGCCAAAACCCGCCGCGCCATCGCCAAAAAAGTTCGCAAGGCTTTCGAGGCCGTCGATTTTGTGGTTGATGTGGACGACAGTTTCGGCGCGCCGTCGCGGCGGCTGCGATTTACCATAGATCAACAGGCCCTGGAACTTTTGGGAGTTCAGGAACAATCGGTTTACGACACAATTTCGGCGTTGCTGGGTGGCGTCAGGGTCGGCTATTCCCAGCGCGGGCATGGCACCAACCCGATTGAAATAGTCGTTCGTCAACCTAGGTCGGCTCTTTTTCCCGGCGAACGCCTGTTATCCACTCCGGTTCCGGCTCCCGGGCCTGCCGGCGACAGCGGGCGGGTCGTGGAATTGGGTGATGTGGTCAAGACATCTTTCGAGACCGCGTCGTTTCCTCTTTTTCGCCG
>CAZEFJ010000042.1:7146-8274 GCA_964511465.1 uncultured Hyphomicrobiales bacterium | reverse complement strand
CTGTTCGGCTCTTTCACCGCACCCCTGGTTATTCTGGTTCCGGTGCCTTTGACCCTGATTGGAATTATTTTTGGCCACTGGCTTTTTTCCGCCCCATTCACCGCCACATCGATGATCGGTTTTATCGCCCTGGCCGGGATTATCGTGCGTAATTCAATTTTGCTGGTGGATTTCATAAACCACAGACTGGCGCACGGGGAGGCGCTGCGTGAAGCCTTGCTGGAAGCCGGTGCAATTCGGTTCAAGCCGATTTTTCTGACCGCCATGGCGGCGATTACCGGTTCTGCATTTATCCTCAATGATCCAATATTTCAGGGTCTGGCGATTTCGATGGTTTTCGGTCTGATATCTTCCACCGCTTTGACTCTGCTGGTTATTCCGGCTCTTTACATGTCTTTGCGTAACCGCGACAAGGGAATTGGCGAATAATGAGAGATTGGTGATGATCGGTCAGGTTGGTATAAAGTAGCCATGCACGAAATTGTCCTTGATACGGAAACCACGGGTTTTAACCACGGCGGCGATGACCGGATCGTCGAGATCGGTTGCGTCGAACTGTTAAATCATGTCGCTACCGGGCGAACCTATCATAGCTATGTAAATCCCGAGAGGGACATTCCCGACGGGGCATTCAGGGTCCATGGACTGTCCCGGGAGTTTCTTTCGGGTCATCCGGTATTTGCCGATGTCGTCGATAAATTTCTTGAATTTCTTGGGGATGCCAGACTGGTTATCCATAACGCCGAATTCGATATGGGATTTATTAATTCAGAGCTTAGACGCCTGAAGCGCCCGCCTTTGGAAATGGACCGTACAATCGATACCGTTCATATGGCGCGGCGTAAATTTCCTGGCTCTCCGGCCAGTCTGGATGCCTTATGCCGCCGTTTCCAGATTGATCTTAGCGATCGGGAAACCCATGGCGCGCTTAAAGATGCCCGGCTTTTGGCCGAAGTCTATCTTGAATTGACCGGCGGTCGGCAACCGGGGCTTGAGTTGTCCAAGTTAGGCGAAAAAAATCCGCTTACTGACAATGAAGAGGAAAAAACTATCGTCCGTCCTCCCCGTCAACACACACTGTCCTCAGAGGAGGAAGCCGCTCACGAGCAGTTTCTCAAGTCCCTTAAA
>CAZEFJ010000042.1:5685-7046 GCA_964511465.1 uncultured Hyphomicrobiales bacterium | reverse complement strand
GCGGGGGCACTCTATCAGCAGAACCGCTTGCAGATGCTCGGGCGGAACATTGGTGTTGAAAAGCCCGCCGTAAACCAGTTCCATTATGAACCCGACTTTTTTTCCAACCATGCACTTTGCCTTTATCTGCAGGGTTACCTCAAACAGCGAATCCTCTTCCCGTTCCGCATTAACATCAATATTGATTGAAATTTCAGGCGGAGAATCCTGCATTTCAACCAGTATCCCCGGTGCCGACGGAGCTTCGAACGAAAGATCCTTCACATACTGGGCGCGAATGGTAATCGGATTTTCAGCGACAGCCTTGGCTTCCGGTGTTTCTTCCACATTGCCTTTGTTCGGCGTGTCTTCGCCTTTTTTCGTTGCAGCCTTGGTCATGTCTTACATTTCTCCGGTAACTCAGGTTAGAGCTGGGCTATCATGAATTAAGAGCGGGAACAAACTGTTTCGACATTTAGGTCATGTATCCTCTTATACATATTTTACCGTTTTAGGGCTCTTTTTTGTCGTCCGGCTCAATGAATGTTTCTGGTCTGATCTCGTGATATTCGCCATCTATTATAACGTCTTTTTTTTCTTCGTCGCCAGTCTGAGCCTGGCTCATCACTATACGGTAGCCGATAATTCGCCTTAGAAGAGCGCGAAAAGGTGGCAGAAAAAGCAATAATCCAATGATGTCGGTAACAAATCCGGGGATCAACAGCATAGCACCGGCAGCCAATACACAGATTCCGTCAAATACCTCATCGGCTGGAAAGCGATTTTGTTGGAGACTCGCTTGCGCCCGATTTAAAACCGAAAGGCCCTGGTGACGCAACAGAGCAGCACCAACGAACGCGGTCAGGATAACCAAAGCCACGGTCGGCCACAGGCCGATACGGCCTCCGACATCTATAAGAACCGTAACTTCGATGATCGGGGCTGCGATCATCGATAATAAAACTACGATAGCCATGCTTGCTCCGGGAAGAAAGGTGGCTTATTTCTAACAAATAGGTGACAATGTTCCCTGATGATACATGAACATCAATTCAACCTCATGTGTTACGGGGCGTTGCTTGGTTGTTCAAGTCGTATTTAACCCGAGAGTATTATGCAGTTCGGTCAGAAAGGTCTTTAGGCACTGATTATGGGTGGCGATTTTCAGTTTGTGGATATTATTTTTTTCGCCATGATCGCGGCGTTTCTTGTAATACGCCTTCGCGGCGTGCTCGGTCGTCGTGACGGTTTCGATAACCATGATGGCGATAAACAGAACCTTTTTAACCATTCGAAATCGTCGAAAGACGATGACGACACTGACACTGAAAATGTCATTAAACTTCCCGATCAGGAGACTCAGGCCAATAGCGAGGCGGAGG
>CAZEFJ010000042.1:0-5585 GCA_964511465.1 uncultured Hyphomicrobiales bacterium | reverse complement strand
GAGGCGGAGGTTGTAGAAGACCCGCTTGCCAAGGGCCTTGCCGAGATCGGTAACAGGGACCCCGACTTTAGCGCGAAGGAACTGATTTCAGGTGCCTGCATGGCTTTTGAAATGATTCTGGGTGCCTATGCTTCGGGCGACCGGGAGGCCTTGGAACCGCTGCTTAGCGACGAGGTATACGGGAACTTTGTCAAGTCCATCAATGACCGTAAAGAATCCGAAGAGACCCTTGAATATACGATGATAGGGATCAAAAATGCCGAAATCGTCGAGGCATATATGGAAGATTCCATGGCCTATGTTACGGTCAAGTTCGTAAGCGATCAGATTAACGCAACCCGTGACGGAAATGGCGACGTTATCAGCGGCAATCCCGACATGATCGTGAAAGTCACCGACTTCTGGACATTCTCCCGTGATCCAAATAGTAGAAATCCAAACTGGACATTGGTCGCCACCCGCAGCCTTGACTAGGTGGGCGCTGTTTATTGTCGCTCTTGCCCTTGTCGGCTGCGAGGTTGTCGGCCCACCGGTATCGCTGCCATCCGTTTCGCGTCCTGATGTTGGTATTGCTGACCGGTTAAGGCTGAACCCGACATCTTTCACCCAACTTGCCGATTGGGCAAGTGACGATCATTCCATCGCCCTGACGGCTTTCAAGCGGTCATGCGCCGCCTTTTCAAAAATGCCAGCAAGCAGCCCGGTTGGTAAAATCGGCGGATATGCGGCGGACTGGCAACGTGTCTGCAATGTCGCCATGGGTCTGGGCAATGTCGCGGATGGTCCGGCAAAAAGATTTTTTGAAAACTGGTTCAAACCCTATATAGCCACCGCCGACAACAATACACAGGGGTTGTTTACAGGTTATTACGAAGCCGGATTAAAAGGCGCGTGGCATCCGCATGGTCGCTATCGCACTCCTATATATGCTTTGCCGGACAATCCGGTTATTACCAAAAAATTCACCCGCGCCGAGATCGAAGGTGGAGCCTTGGCAGGAAAGGGGCTTGAACTGTTATGGGTTAATGATCCGGTAGATGCCTTTTTTCTTCAAATACAGGGTTCGGGCCGGGTGGCGATGGAGGATGGCCGGGTAGTGCGCCTGGGTTTCGCCGGTAAAAACGGGCGGGCCTATGTTTCCATAGGGCGTGAACTGGTCAGGCGCGGTGTGATCAGCCGGGATACGGTTTCGATGCAGCGTATCCGCGGCTGGCTCAAGGCCCACCCCCGCGATGGGGCTGAACTGATGGCGATGAACGGCTCTTTTGTATTTTTCAGGATTAACTCTGCCGACACCGCTAGCGGCCCTGTCGGGGCCCAGGGGGTGGCGCTTACTCCCGGGCGCAGCCTTGCCGTTGATCGACGCTTTATTCCCCTTGGGGTTCCTCTATGGCTGGACATTGCCGATCTTATAGATTCCGGCCGGCCCTTGCGTCGGCTGGTCGTCGCCCAGGATAGCGGCAGCGCAATCAAGGGCCCGGTACGCGGCGATCTGTTCTGGGGCTTTGGTGAAAAAGCGGCCCGGCAAGCGGGCAAAATGAAAAGTATCGGCCGCTATTATATTTTACTGCCGAAAAAATTATGAAAAAACCGGAAGGTGGCGAATTATGGCGGCAGGTAACGAAAAGCGTTAAGCCGTTGCCTGGAAAAGGCCGAAAAGGGCCGGATTTAACGGCTGCGACAAAACCTTTGCCGGTCAGAAAAAAGCCCCGGCCCGGAATTTCCCCGGCGGCTTCCTCTCCGGCCCCGCCGAACAGCCCGTCCGTTCCCGGCTTTGACCGGCAGACGGCAAGAAAAATCAAACGGGGCCGGATGGCAATTGAATCAAAGATCGACCTTCACGGGATGACCCAGGAACAGGCCTACGGGGTGCTTGACGGCTTTATTGCCGCCGCCGTCGCCGCCGACCGGCGGCTGGTTCTGGTCATTACCGGCAAAGGTTCCGGCACCGGAACAACAGGTGTTCTGCGTCGCAACGTGCCGCACTGGCTGAAGCAGATTTCAAGTCGTGATCTGGTAATCGGCCATTCCGAGGCTGACCCCAAAGATGGCGGGTCGGGGGCTCTTTACGTCCGGTTGAGGAAGTCAGGGCGCCGCTAGGGTGTTTACCGTTTACACGGAAACACCCTGTTTTATATCGCTCACGGCATCGACCTGAAGGTCAACGCCTGCGCGGGCGCGCCGAACGGTCGGCGCGCCGCCTTGCAGCCTGGAGCGTTTCCGTATGAAACGGAAACATCCTAAAGAATAAATTTTCTCAGGTCCGAATCCTTGGCCAGATCGCCGACGTTTTTGCGAACGGTTTCGGCGTCGATGGAGATAGATTCACCGCTTCGCTCGGAGGCGCTGAAGCTGATTTCCTCGACCAGCTTTTCCATTACCGTATGCAGACGCCGGGCCCCGATGTTTTCGACTCCCGAATTGATTTCGGCGGACAGGCTGGCGATTTCGCCAACCGCTTCGTCGGTAAATTCCAGGGTTACTTCCTCGACCCCCATCAGCGCGATGTACTGCTTTATCAGGCTGGCTTCCGGCTCGGTCAGAATGCGCACGAAGTCGTCTCTGGTCAGGGCCTTCAGTTCGACCCGGATCGGCAGGCGCCCCTGAAGCTCGGGCAGCATGTCGGACGGCTTGGAAAGATGAAAAGCCCCCGATGCGATGAACAGTATATGATCGGTTTTCAAGGTTCCGCGCTTGGTTGCGACGGTTGTTCCCTCGATCAGCGGCAGCAGGTCCCTCTGCACCCCTTCGCGGCTGACATCGGCCCCTGCCCGCTCACTGCGGGCGGTGATCTTGTCTATTTCGTCGATAAACACGATGCCGTTGTTTTCAACCAGATCCAGGGCTTCCCTGACTACCTTATCCTCATCCAGCAGCTTGTCGCTTTCCTCTTCGATCAGCACCTTATGGGATTCGGAAACCGTCAGCCGTTTGGCTTTCATCGTCTGGCCAAAGGCCTTGCCCATGATTTCGTTGAGATTAATCATCCCCATCTGCGATCCCGGCATACCCGGAATATCAATGGTCGGCATGCCGACCGAGCCGGTATCCGCGACCTGGATTTCAATTTCCCGCTCATCAAGTTCGCCGGACCTCAGCATTTTACGAAATTTTTCCCGGGTTTCGGCTCCGGATTCCTCTCCCACCAGGGCATCAAGAACCCTTTCTTCGGCATATAATTCGGCTTTTGCGGCAACCTGCTTGCGCATTTTTTCCGAGACCATGTGGATGGCGATTTCGACAAGATCGCGGATGATCTGTTCAACATCGCGTCCGACATAGCCGATTTCGGTAAATTTTGTCGCCTCGACCTTGATGAACGGAGCCTGGGCCAGCTTGGCCAGACGACGGGCGATTTCGGTCTTGCCGACGCCGGTGGGTCCGATCATCAGGATATTTTTCGGTAGCACCTCCTCGCGCATGGCTTCTTCCAGTCGCTGCCGCCGCCAGCGGTTGCGAAGGGCGATCGCGACGGCTCGCTTGGCGTCGTCCTGGCCGACTATATAGCGGTCCAGTTCAGAGACTATTTCGCGCGGGGTAAAGCCGGTGTCGGCATCTTTAACGGTCTTGACAGCTTTGAGGTTGCTCATAACGTCTCCACGACGACATTCTCGTTGGTGTAGATGCAGATACCGGCGGCGACTTTCAACGCTTTTCTGGCGATCGCCTCGGCGTCCATTTTATCCTGGTCGATCAATGCTCGGGCGGCGGCCAGGGCGTAGTTGCCGCCGGAACCGATGCCGATCAACCCGTCTTCGGGCTCAAGCACGTCGCCGGTTCCGGTGAGGACCAGCGAGACCTCCTTGTCGGCAACCGCCATCATCGCTTCGAGGCGGCGCAGATAGCGGTCGGTGCGCCAGTCCTTGGCCATTTCGACGCAGGCCCTGGTCAGTTGCGAGGGATATTGTTCGAGCTTGCCCTCAAGCCGCTCGAACAAGGTGAAGGCGTCGGCGGTGGCCCCGGCAAAACCGGCGATCACCTGGCCGCCGCCGAGGCGGCGGACCTTGATCGCATTTGACTTGATAACGGTGTCGCCAAGACTGACCTGGCCATCACCGGCGATCACCACGGTATCACCCTTGCGAACCGCGAGGATGGTGGTTCCGTACCAGGTTCGATGATTTCTTTCGCTCATGGAGAGAATTGCTTTCCAAAAAATAATTGCTGTCCAAGGATTTAGGTCGCTGCGACTGTCAGGTCAAGGGTGGCGACGGATCAAATTGATTCTCAATCTGTTCCTAAGCACTCTGGAGATTCGCCACGGTTCCTGTTAAAAATATAGAAATTTTTATACTTATGGAGTTTCAATCTATGCGCCAGGCAACTATCGAGCGCAGGACCAAAGAGACCAAAATCAGGGTTTCCGTCAATCTGGACGGTACCGGGTGCTACGATGTTTCCACCGGGATCGGCTTTCTTGACCATATGCTGGAACAACTTTCGCGGCACAGCCTTATTGATCTTGAGGTCAGGGCCGAAGGCGACCTGCACATTGATTTTCATCATACCACCGAGGACGTCGGCATCGCCATCGGTGAAGCCGTTGCCGGGGCGCTTGACCAGCGCAAGGGAATAGTCCGCTTTGGCTCGGCGCTATCGCCGATGGACGAGGTTCTTAGCCGGGTCGCGCTGGACGCCTCAATGCGTCCGATGCTGGTCTGGAAGGTAAAGCTCAAACGGGACAAGCTGGGAGAGATGGACACCGAACTGTTCAAGGAATGGTTCCAGGCCTTTGCCCAGGCGGCCGGGCTTACCTTGCATGTGGAATGCCTTTACGGTGACAACGATCACCATATTGTCGAATCATGTTTCAAGGGGCTGGCCCGGGCCCTTCGTCAGGCGGTCGAGATAGACCCCCGCAAGGCCGATGCCGTGCCCTCGACCAAGGGCGTCCTTGGCGGCTCGCTTTAGGCGGCGACTGAAATGCCTCAGTACACCGTCCATTTCAATCGCGTCGGCGACAGCGACATGGTCCTGGTCAAGGAAGGATTTTGCTGGTCGGCGTTTTTTCTTTCTTCCGTTTGGGCCCTGTCTCGCCGGATGTGGCTGGTGGCTATAGGGTTTTTTGCGGTTATCACGATTTCAGATATTCTGATGACGGCGCTTGAACTTAATTCGCTGATCCAGTGGGTGGTCTTGCTCGGCCTTGGTATAGGCATTGGTTTTGTCGCCAACGATTTGCGGCGATGGACGCTGGAACAGCAAGGCTGGACCTTTGAAGGAGTAGTTGTCGCATCCGGCCTGCGGGACGCCGAGAGACGCTTTCTTGAAAATGAGCCGGAGCTTGCGGCGAAGCTTCACTGATGGGCGTCGTAATTATAGATTATGGATCGGGCAACCTGCGTTCGGCGGGTAAGGCCTTCGAGCGCGCCGCCGCCGATCTTGGGCTTGAGGTATTGGTTAGCGGCCAGCCCGAAGATCTGATTGCCGCCAGCCACATAGTCCTGCCCGGCGTCGGCTCCTTTGCCGATTGCAAGCAGGGCCTGATTTCCCTTCCCGGTATGGTCGAAGCCCTGTGCCAGGCAGTAATTTTCGAGGCCAAACCGTTTCTCGGTATTTGTGTCGGCATGCAGTTGCTTGCCGAT
>CAZEFJ010000041.1:3559-13995 GCA_964511465.1 uncultured Hyphomicrobiales bacterium | reverse complement strand
ATCTTGAACCATTGTCAGAGAGAGCCTGTTTCCCCGAAAAAGCCCCAAACATCAACCACCGGCTTGCCCCGCAAATCGAGCCCGCGATAGGCCCCGTGGGGGGTACACAGAACCAGGATATCGCTTTTTTCAATGACTTCTTCCAAAGGCACCAGATCATCATCCCCAGTAACATGGGGGTCGGTGATCAAAACTTTGCGGGCATAAAGAGAAAGTATATTTTTCATTTTATAGCTCAGTGACGAACGAATATCGTCGATATCCGGCTTGAACGCCATGCCCAGCAAACCAACGGTCATATCGTGAAGATCATATTCAGCACGCATCTTTTCGATTACATGAAGGACCAGCCCCTCGTTGGCCAGAATCGCGGCGTTGCCTAAACTGAAATTGTTCTTGGCGAAGGCGGCCAGTTGCGCGGTGTCCTTGAACAGGCATGGGCCAGCGGCAAACCCGGCCCTGACATGTTGTCCGGCACGCGGATAATGCTCGGTCATGCCATCGTATATGCGGTTGTAGTCAAGCCCCGCAGCATCGGCGATCATATAGAATTCATTGGTAACGGCAAACTGGACATAACGAACCGTATTACAGAAAAGCTTGGCGAACTCTGCCTCCATCGGATCCATGCGAACTATATGTTTTACAAACCTGGAGAAGAATTTTTCGGCTTCATCCACCGCCTCCCGGCAAGTTCCGCTGATGATTTGTGGAAGTTTCCGCAGTTCGCTGATGGCATGTCCCTGAACCACACGTTCCGGGCAAAACGCCACCTTCACCTTTTTGCCCCTGGACTTCAGATAACGGTCTAGCCAGTCGGTGGTTCCCGGATATACGGTCGAGCGTAAAATAACAAGTTGGCCGTCACTGAGATGCGGCAACAGGGAATCCACACAGTTCCGAACAGCCTTATGAACCGGATTCATGAACTCGTCCACCGGCGTTCCTATGGTTATAATGATTATCCCGTTTCCGGCAATGTCGGTAATGTCGGAGGTAAAAAACAGCCGGTTGTCAGCGAGTGCCTTTTTAAGCAACGGTTCTGCGTCATATTCCAGATGCGGCATCTTTCCCGACATGATGGTGCCCATTGTCGATTTATTGGTGTCGTAAACAAGGACATTCATCCCCTCGTCAGCCAGAACCAGGGACAAGGGAAGCCCCACATGTCCGGCCCCCCCGACGACTGTTACGTCAATATTATTTGCAACAATATTATAGCTGGACATGAGAATTTATATTTCTGAATGAACCGATATGGATAAAACATCACCAAGAATCAGCGAACCCTAATCAACAACATGGTAAAAAACAACACAGATGTTGTTTAACATCCCCCCAAAGCGGCCTTGGCTTACTTTATGGCAAGAGCTGCACTATCCTTCCGTGGCACGGTGTCTGGACCGCGCCAAAGCCAAGTTGTGGCAACCGCGAAAAAATACCACCTCAGATAGTGGGTTGCCCATTTCCAAAGCTGAAACCGGCTGGAACCTTTTTCCCGTTCACACCACTCGACCGGGAACTCATGCACCGGCCACCCAAGGCGGTGTGCTTTCACCAACATTTCAAAGGAAAATGTAAACCCAACGGTCGATTCTACTTTGACGGTATCTATAACACGGCGCGAGAAAACACGAACGCCATGGGTCGCATCGTGTACAGGAAAATCAGCAAAATGGTACAGAGTGAATGATGCCAGCCAGGTAAGAACCTTCTTATGCCACCGGCATCCAACCATTTTACCACCCTCAATGAAACGGCTGCCGGTTACGATGTCAAACCCCTCACGGGACTTTTCTACCATGTAGTCTATATGGTGAGTAGTGTAAGCATCGTCGCCCATATGGGTCATGACGATAGGGGCATTGGATTCATTAATACCCGCCATTATAGCCGCGTGTGGGCCACGGACATTGCTTTTTACCAAAACTATATCGACACGGTCCCTGGGATACTTGGCTATCGCCTCCAGTGTCGTATCTTCGTCGAAATCGTAGCATATAAGCACCCTGTAAGGTGTCTTTACATCATTGTGTAAAGAATCGAGCACCGAGACAATATTGTCTTTCTCGTTATAAACAGGGATTATGATGTCGAGTTCAGCCAAGATATACAGCCCTTTACTGAGGAACGATTCGCGGGCTTGGCAACGGCACTATAAACTTGCCGCCACGTTTGATGAATTCGGCGTTGTCGAGGAAAAAATCAGCATAGTTCCAGGATAGCAAAAGGGCGTGAGAAATTCCCAATTCAAGAAAATCATCGTCTCCGACAATCGGAATATGACTGCCAGGAGCAAGTTTATTTATCTTCAATTCGTTGTTTTCCGCCGCCGCCACGATATCGGCATGGGTAAGGCCAAGATAGTTTAACAGGGTATTGCCCTTGGCCGGGGCACCAAAGGCACCTATACGGTGCCCGGAATTTTTCAGTTCAGCGATTATCGCGAGAATTTTTGATTTCACTTCGCCAACCTGTCCGGCAAATTGCTGATAGCGGGCAATATCTTTAATCCCCGAAGCCTCCTCGGCGGCCAGCATGGAACCTATACTTTCATTCACTGTACGCGAACAATCGGTCAGACAAACAAAAAGCCTTAGTGCAGGCCCGGACGCTCCCGTGCTCACCCGTTCAACCCTGAACGCTTTCAAGCCAACGTCCTCGAAAAGACGGCTAAGGGGGGTCAGCGCAAGATATGACAGATGTTCGTGATAGACGGTATCGAAATAGAGGCTATCAAGCATCTCTTCAAGGTATGGAAACTCGATTATAAAAACACCATCATTCGCCAGAAGGGATGCGATGCCACCAGCAAAAGAACGAATATCGTCGACATGGGCGAATACATTGGTGGCGGTAATAATAGATGCCCCGCCATGGTCGCCGCGAAGGGTCTTGCCCAGTTCCCGGTCGAAGAATGCCTTTACCACATCATGCCCGGCCTTGCGGGCTATTTCTCCCGCCGATGACGGTTCGATTCCGACCAACCTGTATTTCCCGGCGGGATATCGGTCAAGCATGATCCCGTCATTGCAGCCTATATCGACCATAAGCGAGTCTTTGTCCGGGGCAAAATCAGCCAGGACAGAATCTACAAGTCCCTGGTAATGCTGGCGAAGGGCACCCGAGGTCGATGACAGATAAACATAATCGTCAAAAATATTTTTGGCCGAGACAATATCCACAAGTTGCGACAGTCCGCAGTCTGAACATAGATAGACCTTTAACGGAAACACCTGTTCCGAGAAGATATCCTCGGGGGCGATAAAGCTGTTTGAAGGAGGCTGATCGCCAAGATCAAGGTACCGGGAAAGGTTAGAACCGCCGCAAATACGGCAGACTGAACGTCTGTAAAGATGAAAGTCTGGCCGGTTGGTCATTTATTCGAGACGCCTCGCGCTATCCCTAAGCAACACATTAACCCCGTAACAACCATAATCAACGGGGGAATATCCATCTAAAGCTGCACCATCTATTTTGTTGGGAACCTTATCTCCCATAGTGACTATGGTGGCAAACCGTTTTTTTGCGATCATTCCGCCGATACCGCCATTCTCGAACCGGTCGCCATTCAAGCTCCGCTCGCTGTAGTACAAATACGAAAGGACAAATGGCTCGGCCCCAGAAAGCATCCACGGCAAGGACAGAAAATCGTTTTTAACAAATATCGGTCGGGGAAGATCAAGTGGCTCCAGGCATTGTTTAATTGTCATCAGATAGTTCTGTTGGGGGGCCACTGAAATTATTCCCCTGAACCCTGTCAGAACTATTGAAACCGCGACTACAAGCCCCCACCATCCGACGATCAGGGAACCCCTGACCCATTTGGCGGCTGGTTCGTCGGCAAGGGAGTGAAGCCCCGCAAGAACAGTGAACGCGAGAAAATAAGACAGGGTGTAATAGTAGTTCTCGGAAGCACCATCCTGCATCGACATGGGAATTACCATGACCATGGATACCAACAACCCCGCCGCCGCGAACAAGAATGGATCGTTACCCCGGAATCTGCGCCGGACACCTGGAATAGCCAGGCCAAGGATCAAAAGCACCGCCGCACCGGCCAGGCTGGGGGGTGACTTGGTAGCAAAATTGATGAAAATATCCTCGGCGTGAGCAACAGTATATGTCATCGGGTAATCAACCAGAAATATGTTTTGAATATATTTCCAGCCACCCAGATAAATCGTTGCCGCCCAGTAGGATATGTTTATACCGGAGAGTATGAAAAGTGACTTGAATTGCCTTTTGTACAACAAGAACAGGCCGATACCGCCGAGGGCGAAGACATCCATCTGCTTAAATGACCATGCGACAATGACAATGACGGAAATTCCAATTACCGATACAATCGGCAATTGTCGATGTCGCCGCCATGACGACCAGAACAGCCATACCGCCGCAGCCTCAAAGACCATGGCACCAATGTCGGGACGGGTAGAGAATGCTCCGAAGCCGATAAGAGGACCAGTCATAACGAAAACAGCGAACCCCAGGCAAAGCCATTTAAACCTGCGGTCACGAGCATCAATCGCGGTGACGAATGAAAGGTAAGAGAATATGACACCCAGCAAAACCACAAACAATGTGGTGAACCGGGCTATCGTAGGTATCCAGGCGTCTGGCAAAGATAATAAGGACATCACCCCTTTCGCTATTGCCCCATAACTGACGAAAAAAAGCCAGTTGTATCCTGCTGTTGCGTAGGGAAAGCTGAACCGGTCGAGATATATTTCCAGACCATGAACAGCCCGCCATATTATGTATATGGGGCCTTGTTCCCAACCGCTGGTCTGGGCCTGCATGGGCTCATCAAAGGAAACGGCAAAGTATATCCGCGCCCCAAGCAATATGACGCAAAAGGCAGCCCCGAACAGGGCCATTCCAGCAAGGGCGCGCGTTCCGACGAGCCTATCCATGGTCGGCATTCGGAGCCTTGTCGGCGTTGGCGATATACCATTGGGCCAGTTTCGGCAATCCGTCCTTTAGCTTGGTCTCTGGGCAATAGCCAAGTGCGGCGATTTTGGATATGTCAGGGCAACGGCGAAGCGTACTTCCAGCCAACAGTGTTCCGGGAACGGTATTAACCCTGCGACCGAACAGATCACCGACCATCCCGACGACTTCCCTTATGGTTATCTCCTCGTTGGTGCCGATATGATAAATACCCAGATGCTCGCCCTTTTCGGCGACCGTCATTACACCGTCGATAAAATCGTCGATGAATACGAATGACCGGCTTTCCCCGCCGCTACCCTGAATCGGGAAATCGACGGTTTCGGCGTCGGTTTGCGCGCATATTTTTTCCATCCGCAGGACAAACTGGGGCAACACATGCTCCCACCCCATGTCCGGGCCATAAACATTATGCGGACGAAAGATGATGACCCGATCGAAACTTTTTCGCCCATAGTTTATCGCCATCAACTCGCTGATGATCTTGCCGCCGCCATATGAATAGCGCGGGTTCAAGGGGTCGGGAACGACCAGCGGCGCGGTCTCGTCGGTGGGCACCTGGGGCGGGCTTTGATAGACCTCGGAACTGGAGGCCAGAACAAACTTGCCAACCTCATGCTTGATACAGGCGTCAATGACACTGACCATACCCTTGACGCCGACATCAAGGACCAGTTCCGGCTTTTCATAGAAGAACTCGGTGCCGTTGACATAAGCCAGATGATAGACCGCATCAACACCCCTTACGGCTTCGGCGACGGCATCTGCATCACGGATATCGGCCTCGACATATTCGAAGTCTCCGGCAATATCATCAAGCCGTGACGCCAAGCCCCTGGATCCGTTATCCAGTACCCGCACCGATACGCCGTCGCCAACCAGACGGCGGACCAGTGCCGAGCCGATAAAGCCGGTTCCGCCGGTCACTAATACCTTGGTCGCCTGGGTCATTCTGTCTTCCGTTTGCGGGCCACCTGATAACTGACCGTTCCCGGTGGACAGGCCTTGTAATCATGGGTCGGCCAGCGGTCCCTGGCGTAATATTTACTCATCAGCGCGGCCCGCGAGGCCGGAAGCATGAAATATTTTATTGCGTAGTATACGTCCCAGAAGAATTCGCCGGTTCTGAAGCCCCGGATAAAGCGACGCAATGCAAAGCCGGGATTGTACAGAATCGCCCGCTTGTAGGCGATATCCATATACTTGCGAATGGTGTCGTAGCTAAGATAATGATGAGCGAACAGGGATTCCTCGGTATAAAAAAAGTAACTGTCCCAGTTATATGTCTTGACCAGACCCTGTTCTACATATGACTTGAACATGGCGGTTCCGGGAAAGGCGATTGTCACCCCAAACTTCATCATATCAAGCGGTAACTGGCGGGCGTACTCTATGGTTTCCATCATCGTTTCTTCGGTGTCGTGGGAAATGCCAAGCAGCATCGCGCCGCAGGTGTCCATCCCTGCCTTGCGGGCCTTGTTGACCGCGATCCGGCCCTGTTCAACAGTTGCCAGACCGCCCTTGCCAAATTTCTTCAGTATTTCGTCACTGCCGCTTTCAAAGCCGAAATTAACCCGATAGCAACCCGACCGGCGCATCGCCTTGAACAACTGGTCATCTGCACTTTCAACCCGGATTCCGTTATGACAGGTCCAGATCATGCCGGTGTCGGCCTTGGCAATTTCCTCGCTGACGCTGGTTGCCCATTTCTGGTCCGAGGTAAAGATATCGTCGGCCAGAAGAAATTCACGGAATCCTGATTTTTGAATCTGCCTGACCTCTTCGGCGCAGCGTTGCGGCGATTTTTTGCGATAGCCCTGGCCCATGGTCACCTTGCTGGCGCAAAAATCGCAGGTAAAAACGCAACCTCGGGAAAATTCTATCACCGTTACCGGCGAACGCCTAGCGACCAGTTTGGAAATCTTGTGGTAATCGTCCAGATTGTAGAGTTCCCACGCTGGCATCGGCAACTCGTCCAGATTATGGATAAGTGGCCGAAGCCCGGTGCTGACGATTTCCTCGCCATCCCGGTAATATAGGCCCTTTATTTTGCCGACATCACCGCCATCGCAGTAATCGGCGAATGAATAATCCGCCTCGCCGACAAAGACCGCATCCAGCATCGATTCATGCATGCTTTCCACCGGCAGTGCCGAGACATGGGGGCCACCGCCGACAACCTTGATGTTATTCGATATGTCCTTGGCCAGAACGCTTATATCGCGCAACTGGTTCATCAGCGGAGTGGTTGATGTTATGCCGATAATATCGGGTTTAGCCTGGTTTATTTTATCGCGGATTACTTCGTGGTCATAAGGTCGCCATGACAGATCAAGCACCTCTACCTTGTGGCCTCGCTGCAAAGCGGTGGCGGCGATGGTGGCAAGACCAAGGGTAGGATAAATAGGGTTGATCATTCCAACCTTGGTCCCTCCATAAGAGGACTCATAGGACGGATTAATCAGCAGAACATTCGCCATAGTTTATTGATTATCCAAAAAAATTATAGCGAAGGATGCAGTAAATCGCCCGAACCCCGTCCCGCCAGCCTATTTTTTTACCTTCCTGATAGGTGCGCCCGGTATAGCTTATTCCGACTTCGTAGATTCGCGGGCGAGGGTCGAGGCGGCTGATTTTAGCGGTAATTTCAGGCTCGAAGCCGAAGCGATCCTCTTTTATTGAAATCATGTCCAGTACTTCGCGGCGAAACACCTTGTAGCAGGTTTCCATGTCGGTGAGGCTGAGATCGGTTAACATGTTGGACAGCAAAGTCAGGAACCGGTTGCCGAGCGAATGCCAGAAATACAAAACCCTTACGCTGTCGCCGCCCCTGAATCGTGAGCCGTACACCACATCCGCCTTGCCGTCGATAATCGGCTTCAATAAATTCGGATATTCGTCCGGATGATATTCCAGATCGGCGTCCTGGATAATCACTATGTCGCCACTGACCATGCCGAAGCCTGTTTGCAACGCCGCGCCTTTGCCCCGGTTGACATCATGGTGGGCCAGCCGCACCCTTTTGTCATTATTGCCAAGCGCAACCGCCTTTTCGTAGGAACCATCGCTTGATGCGTCATCAACGACAATCACCTCGATCACCATACCGAAACTGTCCGCATTAAGGACACGTTCGATCAGGGGCGCGATGGTATCGACCTCGTTGTAACAGGGAATGACTACGGAAAGTGTTTTAAAAGACATGGGCGTAGACACTAAACTCTTGTATTAGCAGTAGCAACAAGCACGTTCAGCCAAGGCATTTCGCCGGTTTCAGTTTTAGAATGTCAAAACTGGTTATCGCGGAATTAATGCCGGGCAGGGTCCGCGAAGTAACGCTATTCGCCCTAAAGCGTTTCATAAATTCCAGACATCCGATTTTATTCAACGCCTCAAATGGGTTGACGTATTTTGTCTTTTTGTATCCGGATACAGGGCTAATCAGAAGATGGGTAATGCCCGCCTCCCTCAATTGTCGGTAAAGAATGCGGGGGTCGTCCTGCCCAGGACGCAGGTCGATAACCGCCTGGGTGTGGGGAGAACCAAAAAGGTAAGGAATATCCAGAAAATAGAACAGCTGCCTTTGCGAAATCAGAAGTTTATCGGATTTGGACAGCTTGGCGTTGATCCATGGAATAGGGGCGTAGTTTTTTACGTTTTCCTGCAAGAAGGTTTCCCTACTCTCGCCGCTGGCAAAATATTTCAGGTATTTCAGTGAAAACAGGGCCTGTCCCCCCAGTTGGAGAAAGGCCGTCACCATAATCGCCGCAATCAATGGCGTTCGGATACGCCGGGTGGAGGCGAATCGAACCGATACGACCATAAAACACAACATAAGCAAGGGTAGAACCGGTAACAGGTGACGAACCCGTTGCGAGGCCCCGCTGAAAAACCACAAGGCGTAGAAAAGAAATGCCAGAACTCCGTATACAAAAAGCGGACTGCCCTTGATACTGGCCCGGAATTTCCATGCCCCTAAGGCCGCAAACGGCAGCATAACAAGTTCGAACGGGCCAAACCCGGTACGCCCGGCCTCAATCGTCGGGGATGGATCAAGAGTCGCCCAAAACGGGTACACAAACAACCAGTAAAGGGTGCGGGGAACCACCCGATCAAAGGCAAAAAAAGTATTCTTGAAATAAAGGTCTTGCGCCTTATCCCACAACAACAGGTCATCCCTGCCTAGCCACTGGAAAAGCATCGGGAAAAAGGGATCGCCGGTATGAACAGCGTTCCAGAAATACCACTGAAAACCGGCGACAAATGCGGCAAGGCTGAGAACCAGACCATGCGCCAGCCACCGGCGCTGGACAAGTATGGTCAACCCACAGGAAAGCGCGAACAAAAGCCCTATATATTTTGATCCAGCGTAAAAACCGACCGCCAGACCGGCCAGTACTGCATAGTTCAGCCGTCCGGTTTCCAACGCCCTGGCGGTTGCCCAGGCGGCAACCATGACAAACATTGCCATACGTATTTCTATTTGCCCGCTGCCCGCCGCGTAGACCACCGTCGGCACGGTCAGGAAAACCAGAGCCGTAGCCAAGGACCAGCGAAGGTCAAGATGCCGTCGGCAAAGAACGAACAGCATCGCCGCCGCCGCCCAGCCGGAAAGCATGGTCCATAGGGTCAGTGCCTTCTCGCCGCCAAGGCCCAGCGCAGGTATATATGTCATCTGGGTCAGATAGGGGATGGCCCCGTCAAGTGGACGCAGGATGAAATTGATCCGTCCGGCTTCAAGAAACAGCCTCGGCGCATTGAAGTGATAGGCCAGACTATCGGCGTCGCCCGGCGGCGACAGCCCCTCGGCAAGGTCAAGAACCATAACCGCCGCAATCAACACCAGCAGACACCATGCCACGACGTCCGGCGACTCGATAAGTCGGGGCATCCCCTTACGCCAAAAAACCATGCCGCAAGCGCCGACAATCAGCAGAGCGAAAAGCCATGGCTCTTGCAGCAGCCCAACTATGCCCAGAGGGAACACCAGCCAGCCGAGCAAGCCAAAGCCGACGACAAAGGCAAAAGCGAGACATTCACCCGCAGAGAAGTCATCATCTACCTTTAAAAAGCGCAGCAGCGCCGTTCCCAGGCCGAGACAGCCAACAACTTCAAGCAGAACTACCGCCGCCGCCGTCATTTCAACCCCAGGGCCATGAGAATGGGACCGGCCAGATGGCGAAACTGGAAAATATATGCGGCGAAGGCCACGCCTACCCAGCCCCACAGCAATATCGACAAAAACTTTCCCCCATCGTTCGTATGACCGTTAATAAATGTCACGGTCATTATCAGAAATTGCACAGGCAATTCGGCAAGAGTTAAAAGCAACGATCCGATCCGTCCATTCGCCTTATAGGCATTAACCGCCTCGTAGTGAACCGCGATGATGCGAAACCACAGGCTGGCCAGCGCCGAACCCCGACGTTGCCTTAAATCAGGGGCATGGCGCATGGCTATTCTGAGACAGCATTCAAGCCTTC
>CAZEFJ010000041.1:0-3459 GCA_964511465.1 uncultured Hyphomicrobiales bacterium | reverse complement strand
TGCCTTAAATCAGGGGCATGGCGCATGGCTATTCTGAGACAGCATTCAAGCCTTCGTCCGGTGTGGCTCATGATGCTTTCCGGCATGACGTGATAGCGCGACAGAATATCGTCGAAGACCTCGAAGGTGGCCCCCGGCATCTTGCACAGTTTCAGCCACAAATCAAAATCCTGTCCGTTCGGCAATGTGGTGTCGAAGCCGCCAACCTCAATCACCGCGTCGCGTCTGGCAAGCACCGTCGTGGTGTCGATATAGCCCTTGCGGTAGAGGGAATGAAACGGCTCGCCACCTTCCCTGAACCGCCGCGCCCCGTCGATCAGGGATTGTCGCCCGTCCTCGACTATCCATCCATTGTGGGCAACCAGCACATGGCCACCTTTTTCCATATGAGAGATGCTGCGTTCTATCTTTTCGGCAAGCCATTCGTCGTCGGCGTCGAGAAAGGCTACAACCGTGTGGCTAGCCTCCTGAATGGCCCGGTTGCGGGCCGCCCCGGCCCCCATGTTTTGTTGGCGAATTACGATAAGATCAATCTCGCCCATGGCCTCCTTGCAGTTCATGGCCGCCTCGAAAGTCCCATCGTCCGAGCCGTCATCGACAACCACTACCTGAGCCGGCTTGACGGTTTGCGCGGCAACGCTCATCAGTGCCCGACGGATGGTTGCGGCAGACCGATAGGCCGGGACTATAACGCTGACATCGGCGAATTCAGCAGGCATCGGCCAGATCCCGCAAACTTTCCGAAGGCGGCGAGGAACGAAGCGGTGCCTCGACATGCGTGCGCACCGCCAATTCCAGCATCAAAAGGCTATATACCCTGAAACCGTGCCGATCCGGATCGGCCAGCAACCGGTCAATGCCATGACTTGTCCACCAGCCCCGATCAAGGGTTTCAGGACGACATAAAAGCCGTCTGGCAAGCGGCCCAAGTCCGGCCTTGATCCATGCCGGAACCGGCGATGCAAAGCCCTGTTTGGGGGCCTCTGTCACCGCTTGGGGAAGAAGTTTGGCGGCGATTGATCGTTCCAGCCCCTTCTGAGCCCCGCCGGGGGTGCGTATTTCGGGCGGCACCGCCAGCCCCGCTTCGACCAGACGATGATCAAGGAACGGCACTCGGCCTTCGACACTAACCGCCATTGATGTTCGGTCGAGAAGGCTCAGCAGATCGTCCGGCAGATAAGTGTTTATATCGGCGTAAAGAGCCGCCGACTGGGCCGGGCCGTGGTATTCATCGAAGAACTCAGCCTGGGCCGGCATCGGCAATGGCTGACGGTTGCCTATAAGTTTCCTCATCGGCGAGGGAAAGTGGCAACAGTGATCGTGCAGATAGCCGCCGCCGTCGGTGGTGAATTTATCCGAGCGGCGAAGCTGCCAGGCGGTCATCGGTGAAACCAACCCGGCTATCGGTTCTATCAGCCCCCGCCGCACGGGACCGGGTATGCCGAGATATCGTGCCTCTACCGGCATTTGGAAATAGCGCCCGTATCCGGCAAAAATTTCGTCGCCGCCGGTGCCGTTAAGGGCAACGGTCACATGTTTTCCAAGAACCTCTTCGATCAGGAAGTTCGGCAACAGGGCGGCGTCGTTCAGCGGTTCGTCACAGAACCATGCCAGTTTGGGCAGATAGTCCGCAACCGAGCCTGAAGGCAGCTTCAGGCTGGTATGGTTGGTTGAATAACGCTCGGCCACCTTTTCTGCCAGCGGCGCCTCGTCCACCGGGCTTCCCTCGAAACTGACGGTATAGGTGTTCAGCGGGCGGTCCAGCTGCCTTGAGGCAAGGGCGACGATAAGCCCGGAATCGAGACCTCCCGACAACAGCGCCCCCAGTTCGACGTCGCTGCGAAGTTGCAAACGCACACTGTCATCAAGAATATCCAGCAGGTATTGTTCCGTTTCCGGGACCGATTTTGGAATATTCGGGTCCGGTGCAGCCCGCCAGTAACGCTTTACCGAAATAGTGCCGTCGTGGTCCACCGTCATCAAATGGCCGGGCGGCAGTTTCTGGATATTTTTAAACAGGGTATTGGGGGCGGCAACGTAGCCATGGCCCAGATAGGATGAAACGCTGGCCTCGTCGATTTCCGCCGAAACCAGCCCGGATGCGAACAGCGCCTTTATTTCAGAAGCGAACAGAACCCCGCCGCCGGGCAATCTGGTCCAGTAGACGGGCTTGACCCCAAGACGATCGCGGGCCAGCAGTAAACGGTGATCATCTCGCTGGTAAAGGGCCAGCCCATAGATACCGTTAAGGTGAGCCAAGAAGCCGTCACCGTGACGCGCCGCCAGCGGCAATATTACTTCCATATCCCCCGCCGTCTTGTAGCGGTATCCCTTTTCAAGCTGGCGCAGTTCGAGATAGTTATAAATTTCGCCGTTGCCCATAAGAACACGACGTCCACCGTCCTCGACTATCGGCTGATCGCCGGTTTCAAGGTCGATGATCGCGAGGCGGGCGAAACCTGCCTGAAAGCGACGATCAGCCGAAACATGGAATTTCTCACCGTTCGGCCCCCGGTGACGCATGACCGATACCATCGCAGCCGTATCGGCCTCTATCAAGGCCGCATCGCGGGGCAAAAACAGTCCGGCTATTCCGCACATTTATTCTATTACTTCCACGGTTATGGTTCCTTGCCAGGGCAAAGCCACCGTTGCGGTTATTTCAAGGGCGCTGGCGTCAACGCCACGACCATAGGCCAGCCAGCGGGTAATCGGGCGGACGTTTATCTCGCCTTCGCAAGATAGCCGTAATTTTTCACCAAGAATAACCCCACCCGCGTCGCGGCGAACATCCATCGCGGTATGCAAAAGTCTGACAACCCGGTGATTGCCCCTGCCCTGCACGGAATCGTGAATGGTAAATCCGCATGAATTGAAACGCCATTGCCTGCCAACCCCCAAATACTTCACAACCACGCCTTCGTCATCGGCGGACATTTGCGGTGGCGCACCAGCGGCGCAGCGGCGGAACCGTTGGTCATAATAGGGTTTATTGGCAGGATATGGGTCATTGCCGTCAACCAGCAGGGTATTGTGAACCATCCCCGAACGGTAAAGGGCGGCCTCGCCGCTATCGCCATATGCTCCGCGTCCGAGATCAATGAACACCGGCTGATCCATATAATGCACCTCAAATCCGCCGCAATCCTGATGACCATGGCCGGGCATCATCGACCAGCCGCCGGGCGCGCAATGCCACAGCCCCGACCATGACCCGAAATCGGCACGGAGCCAACCGTCGTCACGCAATACATCCGGCGTTGGCTTCGGCTGACGAAGACCGGCAAAATCACGTTTTAATACATCATCCAATCTGGCTATAAGAAAATCCGGCGGGCAATCCGGCGAAATATCGCCGACCAAAGGCATTCCTCCCGGAAGCCGTAGCGCGGGGATTACCGCCAGCGCCTTTGCAACCGGATTATTTGTCGCCTGGCTTCCAATACCAGGACAAATGGT
>CAZEFJ010000040.1:10980-14582 GCA_964511465.1 uncultured Hyphomicrobiales bacterium | reverse complement strand
CAGGGTCCGGCTGGCACAGGTGTTGTTGGCGTAATAGTCAAGCGGGATATCAAATGATTGCGGATTGATTATCGAACCGGCGAAATGAAAGACCGTCCGGCAGTCATGTTCACGGATAACCCGTCCAACCACCCCGGCATCGCCGATGTCACCCTCGACGAAGGCAACATCACCGCCAACCAGTTGCCGCCGTCCGGTCGAAAGATCGTCGATCACGACAACCGAATAGCCGGCGGCGCGAAGTGCCAGCACGGTATGACTGCCGATATACCCGGCCCCGCCGGTCACAAGAATTGTCGAGTTGGATTTTTTCATAGGTTGATAAAGCTACCCAGAATGGCAAGACCAGCCTTGCCGCTTTTCTCGGGATGAAACTGGAATGTCATTTGTATTCCTGCGGGGCCGTGCCAGTGGCCTGCGTCAAGCGATCCAGCCAATCATTTATTGCACCTTGGTCAGGCTGGAAGCATTTGCATAGGCGACTTCTGCCAGTCAATTAATCGTAACGAATTTATTTTTCGGCGGGTTGGCGGATACGTCATACGTATATAATGCTTCGCCGTCATGTGTCGCTTTGTCCGTACGCACAAAGCCAAGCCGAGGGAACAAATCCGCGACCGGCGCATTTTTCTCCGAAGGCCTGTAGACTCCTTTGATCGTCATATAACCAGCTGCCGCCGCCTGATCGACCAAGTATGAAAACATGGCATTCTCAACCGTCCGCCCCATCGCTCGACAAGACAAAAGCCAAGTGTCAATCACCAGAACCATTGCGTCTTCCGGCACTCCCAGGATCAAGCCGACCAACCCATAATCACCGAATCGGTCGGTCAGTTTGTGCGCCGTCGCTACGACGCCCGGAGTGGCAAGCATTTTTTCCACCGCTGATGCGCTATGGCGCCTGGAAGTAAGATTGAACTGGTTGGTTTTGCCGATCAAGTCTAACACGCGGTTTATATTATCCGCCGTTATGGCGTGGGGATGAATGCACAGTTCGAGGGACGCATAAAATTCTGACAAATCTCCGGCGCTCTGTTTACGGCTCAGGCGGTCGCGCTCGACGCGGTAAAAGCCTTGCCGATCTTTATCCTCGCGCGTGGTTCTAGCAATTAAAAACTGACCGTTGGCAACAAGACCCGGCACTAAGTCGACCATGTCGTCCGGAAATTCAGGTACGCACATCTCGGGGAAAACGTAGCGGGCCTCGTCTCTTTCAACCGGGCTGTCGTCAATAAACGCGACGCCAACGGCGGTTAAATTAAGGTCCTTCAAAGATTGCCGAAGATTGACGGTTTTAGGTTCCCAGTTGATCTTCACGTCCACGAAGTGTTCAAGCTTCAAGATCATCTCTGGGCGGTTTTCAAAAACCGCCAAGGCGTCCTGAAAATTATTTTTGGAAAGTGCCACCAGCAACACGCCTTTTTCATGCATGTCCAAAAGGAACCTCTGTAATTTCAGGTGGCCAAACCCCGCCCCTTCGACATTGAGGTCAACGCCATCCCAACCGAGTTCGCCGACCACGCCGCCCCATAGGGTGTTATCCAGATCGACCGCGACGAGGCGCACCGGGCTGGCGGTCGCAGATGCTATGTGCTGGGCAAAATAATCAGCAATGCTTCCCGTAACGTTCGGGTGAGCGATTATTTTTTGCGCCACATAGAAGCGGCCAGCGAACCAATCCTTGGCACCGACGCGGCGGATCAGTGGCTCCAGGTCAAGCAAGGTACATTGCTCGGCAAGGCGATCTCTCAGCACCGTATAAAACTCGCGCCGCCACGCCACCGACCAGAAGGTCCCGTACATTTCCTCCTCAAGCGGTTCCGGCAACGTCACGACGAACTTGGCACCTGATCGCTCTCTGGATTGCTCTACAATTTTGGCCAAATTATCGGCTATCGTAGCTGCCGATTCATGTGCGTTGCGCAGTGCCAACAGCATTGTGGTCAGGCTCACAACTACGATGTCGGGATGAAATTCTGCCAAGCCGCTATCTGGATTAAGCAGCTCAATCTCCCACTGATTATAGCCACCTTCATAAACATCCACTAGGAAGGAACGTTGCGCCAGGGCCAGTTCCAGTCCCGCCACGAGAAATTGCGTGGAGAAGTTGGCCAGAACCGCGACTTTTAGCGGTTTCGCACCGGGCAAGGCGCGTTCTTGATCCCCCAACGCGCGCCACTTTGTCGACAGCATACTGAGTTTGCCCAGCGGGATGTTGGGAGAAAAGTTCTCAAGTATGCCTTGCAGCGTTTGATATTTTTTCATATCGGCCATATTCGTTAGTTCGGTCGATCCTGATCCCCATCCGATTTAGTGACGTAATAGTTGCCTGGTTCAGACGGGAAAGACATACCCGGGGAAGCCCAGACTTCCAGGTTCTGCCGGTAATGTCTCAATTCAACCGGCGACATGCGGTTTGCTATGGGGTCGTTTGTCGCCAAATTCATCC
The DNA here is from genome assembly GCA_964511465.1 of uncultured Hyphomicrobiales bacterium. Classification (GTDB taxonomy): domain Bacteria; phylum Pseudomonadota; class Alphaproteobacteria; order Rhodospirillales; family 2-02-FULL-58-16; genus JAZFTA01. The sequence goes on along the minus strand of CAZEFJ010000040.1, from coordinate 12,133 downwards.
CCGCCTTGGCCAATGTCGATGCTAGCAATTCCGAAGTGCAGTAAAAATCCGCGAACACACACCCGCAGGCAATCATTTTGGCTAATGCCGTATGCAAAACCAGGACCCCCTCACTTTCCCCGTTTTCTGTTTGAGGGTGAAAGAACTCGACAATACGCCCGACGCGGCTACGGATTGCCCCCTTGGTATCTTCTATCCTGAATACGCATATTGCGGGTTGTGTCGGCATCCCCATAACCAGCACTTCGTATTTGAATATCGGGTGATTGACATAGCGCCATCGCAAATACGACGCGCTACGCACCGTGCCAAAGGCAAGCATGGGATACAAAGACCAATCAGGGTCATAATCTTGCGGTAATTCATGACACACCGCCGGATGAATATCAAAATCATCTACACTACCAGGCATCCTAAAATCAGGGGCGGTAACAAATGCCCCCATCTTGTCGGCGTTAAAAATACTTATGTAACGTGGAATACCGTCATAAATATGGAAACCCATAGCCGAGGCTATGGGAATATTCATATCTCCCGCCCCCTGGCCCATCAGAACCGGATATATCTCCATCAATCGACGCATCATCAAAGTGCCCGTGCCATGCCTGAAATCCGGTTTGACCATCAAGTTGGCCATCCACACCGCCCGTATGGGAGCGTTAAAATTTCCCCAAAACACATCCAGCGGCATATATCCCAGAATGCCTACTAACAAGCTGTCTTGAGCAAACGCGCACAGCATGTTCGCCTGCCGCATATGCCCCCCGCCAGAGAACTGCCATTCGAACAACTTCCGGTTACGCATGACGTAACCAGGATGGTGATTGATGGTAAAAAAACTGTCCATTTCGGGCCAGTTGGTCATGGAAAAGGTGTCAGTAATTGTAATTTTCTGCATTAAAGGAAAGTATTAATTATAAAAGCTACAGGTTGCTTGCCCAGAAGAAGTGATTTCCCCTGAATTCATCATCGCCACAAGGGTCAACACGATGGAGCCGGCCAGGGCCGAAAAAATCCAACGGCGTGCGTAGTGAACCCGAGTTCTCGGCAAAACTTCATTCCTTTGCCAACCTCATCCAGGTTATAGAAATCAGCGCACATCACCCGTACAGCCTTTTGCTTCAAGGCAGTCGATCAGGGATCCGACATTTTC
>CAZEFJ010000040.1:0-10880 GCA_964511465.1 uncultured Hyphomicrobiales bacterium | reverse complement strand
CATCACCCGTACAGCCTTTTGCTTCAAGGCAGTCGATCAGGGATCCGACATTTTCCATCGCGACCAATTCATCCGTCGTGAACTGAATGCTGAATTTTTCTTCCAACGCCACGATCAGGGTGATGTGGTTGAGAGAGTCCCACTCATCAACCTGATTGGCGTCCAGCTCGTAGCTGATGACCAGGCTTTCATCCTGCATCACCTCGCGAAACAACGGGGTAATGGATTCCATTATGGACTGTTTGATTTTCTCTTTTGTATTCATCCTATGTACACCTTACTTGCTTACCAGGAACGCTGCGTTATGCGGCACGCTATCGGTCGGCCTTCTTGGTATATAAGCCGGATCTTCGATCTGCTTCAAAACAGTGAAGCCCGCCTTGGTGAGTTGATCAACCACTTCCCGGGGTTCGTTATAAAGATAGATGTGATCGGCGTTTGGAGCGGTCAATGCCGCAGAAATCAGACCATAACCGCCGACTTCAAGCATGTTGTTAAGGGCGTTAAGAAAAGTTTGTGGATCTTCCAGATGCTCCAGAACCTCGATGTTCACAATGAACGAAGCAGGGTGCTCTACCTTGTCGGTGATGATGTCCCGCAACTGTCCAGAATAACTATCTCCATAGTCGAAAGCCTTGACGGTGTTCAATGCATATTCCAAAGAAAACGCGCTCATATCAAAGCCGACGCCCCGCATGTCTGGTGATACACCCAGCATTTCCTTGGAATAAAACCCGGTGCCTACCCCTACGTCGTAAAACAGCTTGCCGCCATGCTGGCGAATCAGAGGAACGAATTCATTGGCGAAAAAAATATGCTGTTTGTAATGGTGACGCCAGAGGAAATGCGACAGCAGGTTCGCAGGAAGGTATGTCTCAAACATGTAGTTCCGGTTCTGATAAACTTCCTGCGCTGCCGCGTCATAGCTCTTGGCGTCGTATTCGCGGGTCTTGTCAAATTTAACCTGGAGCTTCATTTGTTCCAAAGAGAACCGTCCATAGCCTTCCACTGCCTTATCAAAGCACGCCGGATCATCGCCGAACAGCGTTTCCATAGTCTGCTCGAAAAACCGCTGCCATTCCTCGCCAAATTCATTGTATTGACGCGAAATGGTTTCCTTGAAATAGGGGAACCTTCGCGCAATTACATCTTCCAGTCTTGCGGTAAAACGGCCGTAGCAATTCATCGTACGCATTAAAACCAGGAACTCTCTAACTAGCTAATTGATGATCGACGAAAGAACATGGACGGCAACATAAAGTTCAGAGCATGTTTCGACAACACGAAGCCACTTACATAACCCGCATGGTCCACGGATTGGGCAGAGCATCTCCCACGCACGGCAGATCAACAGCGTCCAGACGCGGCAATTCAAGCAGGCTGTCATTTAACCCGCCAAGTTCCCGTTTGGTAGTTACCGCGCCGACACACCCCAGGCTTTCCAGCATAGTCAGCGTTTCGCTGTTGTAGGCACCGTAAGGGTAACAAAAGGTAAAACTATCTCTCGGCAAACCTAAACGATCGAACAGGCGGAGTGATTGAACGACATCATCCTCTTGATCTTGAACCGATTGATGGTCCATCCATAGATGGTCGTGGCCGTGGGAGCCGATCTCCATACCTGCGTCATTCATACGGCTCAGATCATCCATGCTTATATAAAGTTCATCGGCGAAACCGGATGGGTCTTCGCTAACGGAGCGCCTGAACAGATCATCAACCAATTGGCCCCGTATCGTTTCCGGCAAGGCTTGTTGCAACATCCTTTTGATGTAAATAACCGGGGCGGGATCAAATCTGTTGGCCACAGCGTACAGGCGTTTATAGGTTTCGATGCTTTCCAGCCCCTCCAGGCCGACCGCGTCACGGATCGTATTGTCAATAAGTTCGACGATTGGCTCGGCTGACGACATTGCCGCCAATACAAAATGTATTTTATGAACGTCCAGCATTTTGCGGTTGCAAACGACCGATGTCGGGGGAAAAAATACGCCGCTCATGCCCCGCGCACGCAGGGCGGGGAAGGCATGTGTAAAGTGATCAACAAAACCGTCATCGAAGCTCAGCATCAGGGGCCTTGGCGGTAGCTCTACCCCCTCCCGGCGGGCGGCGATAATTTGGGCGAATGACACGACATTATAATGAACCTGAATGTAGTCTAGCTGTTGTTCGAACGCCGTCACCTCCATTCCCTTGATCCCTGGCCATGCGCTGTCGGCGATTGGACGGACGTAATGGTACATCATAATTGTGATGGCGGGCGTCATGACAGATCAGCAGAAATTTTATCCAGGATATTTCCCCATAAGGGTTTTGCGTTAGAATCCGGATGTTTTAAATAGGCTCCAATATAATCATCATAAAGTTTGTTGTTGACGGTACAAACATTGGACAATTCCATAGATGCCGGGGAGTCAAAGAACAAAAGCGGCGACCCCAGCTCCGAAGCGAACGCTTCGTAGCAATGTGTTCCATAAACATCCACATTGTATATTGACCTGTTCACCAAGAACATGATTGGCTTTTTAAACAGCACAGCGAACCCGATTGCCGTACTTTGGTGGGCAAGGACCAGACGGCTGGTTGCAACAAGGTGGGCCGTCTTACCAGATATAACCTGACGGTCTCCAAACAACCCAGGCCGAGCTTCATAATCGGCACGTGGATGGGCCGCTATCACCACCTCCAGCCCAAGTTCGTTTTCTATTCGGTCGAACACCTGGCAAAGGCCATGGAAATATTTTTTATCATCAACATGGGTGATGCCAGTAGCCTTGGCATCCGGGTGATATGGCATGAACTGATCCAGGAACACAGCCCGGTCCAACGGATCGGGGCCTTGTTTCAACTCGTCAAGATAAATCTCGTAATCAAAGGTGTGGGCCTTGATGGCTTTAGTGAGCGGCCCGACAAGCGTGTTGGAACCCTCCCCGGCAAGGCTTGGATAGACGATATAGGCCGCCATCCCGATCCCTAGCCACGATGGAGGTAGACGCGAAATCAATGAATTAACCGGGTCCATCTTGCGTAGCCGGGCCCGTTTATCGGCAATTATGCCGATAAACGAAGGCTTTTTGGTCTTTATGTCCCAGCCGGGATAGAGCGTCGGAGCCAAAATCAGATACGGCACCCCGGTTTTAGCGATCATCCTTAGGGGATGGTATGTGGAACGTGACAACCCATACGACTGGATCTGTAGAATTACCAGATCGCTGTCAAGAAAAGCCTGACGTTGGCCTTCGAACTGTGGCCAGCTTGCGATTTCACGGATATCCACACGATCATCATCGAAAACCCCGGCGTAGCCATGGTCAAGACAAGGGTGGATAACCTCGCTCAGGTCAAGCACCGTCACCGAATGTCCGTGATCCAGCATGAAGTTTATGCCGTACCTGTCTCGGTCCCTCGGTGTCAGGGGACGCTTTATCAGGTAGAGAAATTTCATCCCCGGCTAAGCGTCGTTTTCCATCAACAGCCGCACCAGCCTGAAATCAAACTCGCTGTCAATATCCAGAGACCGTTCCGGGGGCATTATATAAAGCTCTGAGTCCTCGCGAACCACGTCGCTTGTTTGACTGAACAGGGATGCCCTGGTCCAGACATATACCGCGCCGTTAAGGGCATAAGATTCAGGTGCGTCCTGACGGCGCAACACCGACGCGGCCAACGGTTTGCTTAGGCCAAGACAACCCTTGTCATCGCGCTCGACGATGTTGAAATAAGGCGAGTCGGCGGCGGGCGTCGCGCTTAACACGTTGGGTGCCCCGGATGTTTCCAGTAATTCGACTGCCGCCCGTATATCGTCTGCCGAGCGGAGCGGAGAGGTCACTGCCAGATCTACGATAACCTCGAAAACCGTGCCGGTTCTTTCTTCAGCCTCTTTGGCGCAATGAACGATTGCCGGAATTTTTGGGGCCAGATCGTCGGCCATGTTATCGGGACGTTTGACCAGAATGTCGGCCCCCAATTTTTCTGCACATTCAAGTATATGATCGCCATCGCTGCTTACCGCTACCGTGTCAAACAGCCCGCTCTCACGGGCCTGGCCGATGGTATGGGCGATCAACGGCTGGCCCGCCAGTGGGCGGATATTTTTGCCCTTGACCCCTTTTGATCCGGCCCGTGCGCAGATGCAGCAAAGTCTGGTCATTATTTTCCGAACTCGTCGTTGAATTCTCTTTTTGCCTTTTCGAGATCGTCGATACGGCCAACATCCAGCCAGTATTCCCGGACCGGAAAGGCGGCCGTTTTTTCATTGAGTTCAATAATTCTGTTGAACAGTTCCGGCATGTCGAAGCAGACCCCCTTGGGAATCAGTTCAAGCATCGCCGGATCAAGAACGTAAATTCCGGCGTTGACAAAAAACTTGTGAACCGGTTTTTCGTTGATGCCTGTGACCCGGTTATCCTTGATCCCGACGACCCCGAAGGGTACCTGAAAGTCGTATTCGCGAACGCACATGGTTGCCATTGAGGCGTTTTCCAAGTGGTATGAAAGAAGGCTGTTGAAATCGACCCCGGTTAAAAGGTCGCTGTTCATTACAATCAGCGGGGATTTCGGCGGCTCGGGCAAAAGCCCCAGGGCTCCGGCGGTGCCCAGACGGCGATCTTCTTCTATGTAGCGAATTTCGACACCCAGGCGGGAACCATCGCCGAAATGGTCCTTTATCATATTCGCCATGTAATTGACCGAGATATAAAATTTTCTGAAATTCTGGGCAATCAGGTTTTCCATTATGGTTTCGGCAATAGGCTTGTCGCCGACTTTCAACAACGGCTTTGGTGTGTCTGCGGTCAACGGACGCAGGCGCTCTCCCTGCCCGCCCGCCATCAGCACCACCCAGTTGTCCCTAACCCTTGACTGTGGCAATAAATCGTCAATATGGGCCAGCCCTACAACATGGCCGGCTTGATCGACCAGGGGAATCTGGCGCAACTGTCTTTCCAGCATCATTTCATGGAGAGCCATCTCAGCAACATCATGACCGGTGGTAAACGGAGAAGTTTTCATGACCATGCTCACCGTCTCGGTCATGGCTATACCCTTGAGGATGCCTCGACGGATATCTCCATCGGTAACAGTTCCCATAAGCCGCCGTTCATCATCTACTATCATCGCGATTTGCAGGCTTTCCGCATCAATGACCTCGATAGATTCGCGGATCGACGCGGTCGGCGGTAAAAGTGTTTTGGTCCAGTCTTTCATTGCCGGTTCGGTCTCGCCGGAACGCCTAGCACCATCGTCGACGGTTCCACATCACCGATAACCGCCGCCCCGGCACCTATGAGACATTCTTTGCCAATGTGCAAGCCATGGGTTATCGCGGCACCGCAACCGATATGGCTTGCCTCGCCGATAGTTACATCGCCTGAAATTGCGCAGCCGGGCGCGACATGTACATGATCGCCGATTATGCAATCATGATCCACCGAGGCATTGGTATTTATGATCGCGTTGTCGCCGATGCCAACCCCCGGCTGAATAACCGCCCCCGCCATTACATGTACGCCTTCGCCCTTGGTAATAGAAGCCGCAATCACTGCCGAGGGGTGAATTACACTGGCGAAACCATATCCCATTTTACTGAACCGTAAAAACAGTGACCGCCGCAATGTGGTCACGCCGATGGAACCAACTCCGTTTATCAGGCGAATGTCATCGGCAGAATATTCCCGAACCTTGTCATCGCCGCCCAGTACCGGAACACCGAGTATGCTGTCACCGTGCATAGAGGCATCGCTATCGACACATCCGATTATTCTGACCCCTTGTAGCAGCAGAACGTCGATGGCCACTTTTGCGTGTCCACCACCGCCGATTACGATCACTGGAAGGCTCATTGTCCGACCTTCTCTCCGGGGTGGTAATTGCGGGATGCCGCGCGCCCCAGCCAGTTCCAGAACTTTATTGGTGAAACACCCCCGCCCGGCCTTCTTGCCCCCAGATTATCCTTGGTAAACCGTTCTCCGGCATTGATCGGGCAAAGAGCAACCAGGCTTTTGCGGACGATATTGATGTTTTTTTCCTCTGACGCGCGAGCAGTCTTTACCCCGTCGCCCAACGCCTGTTCGACGGTACGGATAGCCGCCACCATGTCTTTTAATTCGTCCGGCTCCAGCGAGGCAGCATGATCGGGACCGGGTAATTTTCGATCAAGGGTGAAATGCTTTTCAATAATTGTCGCCCCCCTGGCGGCAGCGGCGATGGGAACGGTGATGCCGACGCTGTGATCGGAAAGACCGACAGGAAGATGGAAGGTTTCGGCCAGACTATCCATGGCCCGCAGGTTAACGTCCTCGAACGGTGTCGGATATTCGCTGGTGCAATGAAGTAGCGTTACCTTGCCATCGAGCGCATCACCGGCCGAGACAAAGGCGGCGCGAAAAGCGTCAGGCGAAGGGGCCTCGTCATCGGCTGTCATATATCCGAATGCCAACACACCAAGCGCCTCTTTCACCTCATCAAGTGTACTCATCCCGGTTGACATGATTATGTTACGATCGCTTCGTGCCGCCTGTAACAACAGCGGTGCATTGGTGATCTCACCGGACGGAATTTTAAGAGTTTCAAGTTCCATATCCTCGATAAGAAAGCGCAAACTGAGAGGATCAAAAGCGGTGGAAAGAAAACGGATTTTCTTTTCCCGGCAGCGGCCCGCAATTTCATGGTGCATGGACGGGGAAAGCTCCAGCTTTTCAAGCATTTCAAACTGGCTTTCCTCGGCGGCGGTTGTTCGCTTCTGGTATTCGGCCTTGGCGGCTCCGGCGGTGGCCAGAGATGCCGCCTTGAAGGTCTGAAACTTCACCGCGTCGGCATTCGCCGCCGCCGCCGCATCAACCAAGGCGATGGCCATATCCAGCTCACCGTTATGGTTGACCCCGGCCTCGGCAATAATGAAAACGCCGCTCATCACTATGTCACCGGCAAATCGTTAAAGCGTTTCATTAAAATGTTTTCCAGCTTCGTGCTTTTAATGATGTTTTTGATCGCCTTCGATGCGCCGCCGTTGCCATAAGGGTTTTTGATCGTCGGCAGAGTGGCGCGAAATTCCGGTGATATAGCTTTTTTAATGGCTCCAACTATGCCGTTGCTGGTTTCTCCGCAATCAATTACGGATTCAGCCTTTAGCCTGCCACGCTGACGCTCCCCGATGTTCACCGTCGGAACTTTCATTGCCGGAGCCTCTATTATGCCGCTCGACGAATTGCCAACCACTGCTGAACAGTGTTTCATCACGCTGAGATAGTTAAGCTGGCCAAGCGATTGACGCAACATAACGCGGTCTGGATTGGCTGCCGCGTATTCTTTAATCCGCTCTGCAATTATGCCGCTTTTGGGGTCGGCATTGACCCCGGTTATTATCACCCGGTATTCCGGGAACATGTCGAGCGCCGCCAGAAGTTGGTTAATCGTCTTTCCCTGATCATCATCGCCAAGGGTAAGTGGATGATATGTAACCAGAAAAAAACTGTTGCCGAGGGCGAAGCCAAGGGCGGACTGAATACCGTCAATGTCCAAAAGGTCGAGTTTAAAAATATTGTCTATACCGGGGGCACCTACGTTGAACACCCGGTCAGGCTCCTCTCCCAACTGGATCACCCTTTGGCGATATACTTTGGCAGAAGTAAAATGCAGGTGCGCCATTTTGGTTACGGCGTGGCGAATGGCCTCGTCCATGGCACCCTCGGTCAACTCGCCGCCGTGGATATGAGCTATCGGGATGCGGGCCAGCATTGCCGCCTGGGCGGTGGCGAAAATCTCGAACCGGTCGCCAAGGACGACCACCATATCCGGCTTCAGGCGCTCGAACGCTTCCGCCGCACCAACCATCCCATTGCCCATAGACCGGGCGATTGCCGTGGGCGTGTCGTCCACAAGTTCCATGTCCACCCTGGCATCAATGTTAAAGCCATCCTTTTCTATTTCCCGCCAGGTGGCGCCGAATTTTTCGGCCATGTGCATCCCGCTCACCACAAGTTGCAGGTCAAGTTCCTGGTCGGCTTTGATCTCTTTCATCAGCCAGAACAGCAATCCGTATTCGGCCCGCGATCCGGTGATGACGCATATTTTACGCGGCATCTTTCCGGCTTCCGGCCAACACCGGACTTGATGGGATGTTGATCAGCCGCCTGTATAAGTCTTCGGCTACGGACAAATCCATGCGCGGGCAGTCTTTGTACATTTGCAGCATATGCATCGGCATCCATGCCGGGCGGCAACCGACCCCGGCATTAACGGCAGCACTTAGCATGTCATCACGAAGCGCCGCATGTTCAGGTGCTAAAATCAGAACGTTTAGCCAGTAGTTGCTGGTGCAGTCTTCCGGCTCGGTGAAAAAGCTAATGCCCTCAATATCGGCAAAAAATTTGTGATAACTGTCCGCCAGACGGCGTTTTTTTTCGATAAACCCCGGCAGTTGTTCGATCTGGGCCAGGCCCAGGGCGGCGTTAATGTTGGGCATCCGATAGTTATATCCGGTCTGATCGTGGACATATTCCCAAGGGTGGAGAAGTTTGGCGGTGGTTGTCAGATGTTTTGCCGCCTTGGCCAATTTCTCATCATTGGTCAGGACCGCCCCTCCGCCGCCGGTGGTAATGATCTTGTTACCGTTAAAACTGAGTGCCGAAAGTAAACCGTCGTTTCCTGTGTGGCGGCCCTTGTAGTACGAGCCAAGCGATTCGGCGGCGTCCTCGATCAGGGGCAGATTATGCTTTCGGCAGACCTCGACCAAGCAATCCAGATCGACCGGATGGCCGAAGGTATGCACACAGACTACGGCGGCGACTTTCTTGCCATTGCCTTGTTTGAGATATTGATCCAGCTTGTCCGGATCAAGGCCCAGGGTTTGCTCCTCACAGTCGGCAAAGTGGGGTGTTGCCCCGCAATAGGCGACGGCGTTGGCGGTGGCAACGAAGGTAAGGGCCGGAACGATCACCTCGTCCCCCGGTTTTACCCCGGCCAGCATAAGGCAGGTGTGCAGGGCGGATGTGCCGTTGACTGTCGCGACGGCATGGTCGGCCCCGGTAAAATCAGACAATGCGTCTTCAAAATTGTCGACGTAACTTCCGGCGGACGAGACCCATCCGGTATCCAGGCATTCCTTGACATAGTCCCATTCGCTACCGGCAAATTCAGGCTGGTGCAATTGCGCAGGCCCGGCCCCGGCGACCGAAGACAATGCATCGACAACGGCTTTTATCATACCATGTAGCTTGTATCGTTCCGGACCATGCCTATTCGCCCCCGCCACCATTCGACAGTGCGGCGTAACCCATCTTCCAGGCCGATGACTGGCTTCCATCCACTGGCTTCGGTAAATCTGGATGAATCGGCGATAAGAACCATAACCTCGCTGTCGGCTGGGCGTTTGCGAGCGGCTTCCTCGATCACCGGCTTTTCGCTGCCGGTAATGGCGCGCACCATATCCACCAACTCGCCGATACTAACCATCCTGCCGCTACCCGCATTGAAAGCTCCGCCGGTATAATCATCGCCCAGTTCGGCGCATCGGATGAACGCCTGCACGGTGTTTTCGACATAGTTGAAATCCCGGCTAGGGCTAAGGTCGCCAAGACGCACGGCTTCGCATTTATCATCCAATATTTGACGTATAACGGTGGAGATAACCGCCCGCTCACTTTGGCGGGGGCCGAAGGTGTTGAACGGGCGCAATGTAATCACCGGCAGTTGAAAGGATCTGGCAAAGGCTTCGGCCATCGCGTCGGCGGCGATCTTCGATGCCGAATAGGGCGACTGGCCCTGCATTGGGTGATCTTCGGTTATCGGGGTAAACTTGGCGGTTCCGTAAACCTCGCTGGTCGAAGTATTTATAAGACGCTCGGCACCGCCTTCCAAAGCCCCCCTCAATACATTCAGCGTCCCTTGAATATTTGTCGCGACATAACTGGAAGGGGCATCGTAGGAATATGGAATGGCAATAAGTGCGGCCAGATGAAATACCGTTTCCTGACCCCGGCATATAGACATCATCTGGTGCGGGTCGCAAATGTTGCCGCGAACCAAGCGTAAGGCCTTTCTGGTCTGCATGGGCAGATCATCCAGCCAGCCATAACTGTCAAAAGAATTATACAAGGCCAGAGCGGTGACCTCGGCCCCCCTTTCGACCAGTGCCTCGGCCAAATGCGAGCCGATGAATCCGTCGGCACCGGTAATCAGCACCTTGCGATTATTCCATGTCATTTGTTGTCTTTTTTCCACGCTACCGCAGTCCGGGTGAAAATCGTCACTCGGGCCTTAAACTGTTATGTAAAGCGTCGCCTGTTTAATCAGGCGCAGGCGCTTATTGCCTCCATTGGCACCCGCACCCTGACCTCGCGGCCCATAAGTTCGAGCAGGACGAAGACCCGTTGGTCATCGCTGACACAATCGAACAAACCCAGATGGTCGCTCAGGGCACCGGTGTTTATTTTTACCGCCTGGTCTTTCCTGAAAGGTGAAATTTTCCCCAGAACCACCTTTCCGGCAACATTCTCATTGGCCTTGATACCTTCAACAACACCATCAGGCACCTGGGTCGGACGCTCGCCGTGGCAGATGATATGCTGAACACCTATCGTCGATTGAATGGCCCGCCAGCGCACCTCCTCAATATCCAGAAAGACAAACAGATAGCGCGGGAAAAGAGGAGCCGATACCAGATCGCTTCGTCGCGCATGGCGACGGCTTTTCAGATACTGGGGCAAGTAGGCGTCAAAACCCTGGCGGCGCAAATTCACCAAGGCCAGCATCTCGCCTTTAAAACGCGTATTGACAACATACCAGTGTTTCATTGCTAGCCCTGCGCCTCCAACTTTGGTGGGCTCTGGGGCGGACGCTGGGACACTTTCAGTAGCCTGGGGGCAAGGACACATTCACGGGGA
>CAZEFJ010000039.1:3598-15054 GCA_964511465.1 uncultured Hyphomicrobiales bacterium | reverse complement strand
TCGAGACCAAGAAGTTCAAGCAACGTCGGAGCCACGTCAGCCAGACAGCCATCGCGCAAATCCGCGACATTGGTCCCAAGCAGAACCACCGGCACCGGGTTTGTCGTATGGGCGGTGTGGTTTTGGGCCGATATCGGATCTTTCATGTTTTCCAGATTGCCGTGATCAGCGGTGATCATCAACACCCCGTCGGCCGCCGCTACCGCCGCCTCGAGCCGCCCCAGACAGGCATCTATGGTCTCCGCAGCCCTGGCGGCAGCGGCAAGATTGCCGCTGTGTCCGACCATATCACCGTTGGCATAGTTAACCACGATAAAATCAAAATCCCCCGAGCCAACCGCCGCGACCAGCCGCTCGGTTACTTCAAAGGCCGACATTTCCGGCTTGAGGTCATAGGTCGCAACCTTGGGTGACTGGACCAGAATTCTCTCTTCACCGGGGAACTTCCGTTCACGACCGCCATTCAGAAAAAAAGTTACATGGGCATATTTTTCGGTTTCGGCGATGCGAAGCTGGCTCATCCCGGCGCCCGAGACCACCGCGCCAAGAATATCGTCAAGCGTTGGTGCGCCAAACAGGGCATCGAACGAGCGACTGAGCTGGTCGGAATATTCAGCCATTCCGGCAAGAGCCGAAAACTCGCTCGGCCGCCCACGAACGAAGCCGTCGAAATCGGCATCGCTCAGGGCGGAAAGAATCTCGCGCACCCGGTCGGCACGGAAATTAGCCATCAGCAGGGCGTCTCCGTCCTTGATGCCGGGATAGTCGCCGATCACCGCCGGAAGCATGAATTCGTCACTGACATCCGCGTCATAGCTGGCTTGCACCGCCGCCATCGGGTCTTTTGCCAGCTTGCCCCTGGCCTCGGCAATCGCCAGGTAGGCCTTTTCCACCCGATCCCACCGGCGGTCCCGGTCCATGGCGTAGTAACGCCCGCTGACGGTCGCTATGGACAGTCCCGAAAGCCCGGAAACGTCGTCGATGAATTTACCGAGATATTCGGTCGCGCTTTTGGGAGGAGTATCGCGACCGTCGAGAAACGCATGAATCCTGACCTTTACCCCGGCAGCGCAAATAATACCCGCCAGTGCAGCTATATGGGTTTGATGCGAATGGACGCCGCCCGGCGATATCATCCCCATAAGATGACAGACACCGCCACTGTCCCGGACTTTGGCAATCAGCTTTTTTAATGCCGGATTCTTTGCCAGTCCGCCGTTGGCAACTGCCTCGTCAATGCGAACAAGACCTTGTTTGACGATGCGTCCGGCCCCGATATTCATGTGTCCGACCTCGGAATTACCCATTTGCCCATCCGGCAAACCGACACTCGCCCCCGAACAGTCCAGACGGGCATTGGGAAACATCCCCATATAGCGATCCCAGTTGGGGGTATCGGCAACGGAAATGGCGTTGTCGGGGGCCGCATCGCGCAGTCCCCAGCCATCAAGTATGCACAGGACTACCGGTCGGCCCGACGGTGATGATGAAGACGAATCAGACATAGCCGTAATATAGACCATATGGCACGGGACCGCACCCGGTCCCGTCACCGATGATACGGGTGACCGTTAAGTATACACTGAACCCTGTATATCTGCTCTGCGAGCATTGCCCTGACCATCATATGAGGCCAGGTCATGGCTCCCAGCGACAGCGTCAGATCAGCCCGCCGGGACACCGTATCATCAAGCCCCTCGGCACCGCCGATCAGAAATGCCAGTTGACGCACACCATCATCGCGCAAGACCCCGATCTTTTTGGCCAGCGCTAGGCTGGAAAATTCACCACCCCGGCGATCAAGGGCAATTACGAAAGCATCGTCAGGCACCGCCGCCAGCAGCAATTCGGCTTCGCGTTTTTTCAGTTGAGGCGGCGGCAGTCGGCGCTTTTCCTCTACCTCCTTCAGCGCAATTGCGGGGCGAACCCGCCCGGCATAATGTCTGAAAAGATCATTTTCGGGACCGGCCCCGGCACGACCGACGGCAACCAGCAGGGTTTTCATTTTTTCCAGATCGGGCGACCGGAGCCGGGCAACCCGTATGATTTCCACTTGCCGGTGACCATCTCTATTATATCGTCGCTCATGACCAGCTTGCGACCCCATTGACGGTGGGTTTCGTTGCCTGTCTTGGCGGTTGCATCAATCCCCATCTTGCTTCCCAGTCCACTTTCCGGCGAGGCGAAATCAAGATAGTCGATCGGAGAATTTTCGATCATGGTCGTATCGCGGGCCGGATCGACATTTGTCGAAATAGCCCATATCACGTCTTTCCAGTTTCTTGCGTCGATGTCGGCATCAACGACGATAACGAACTTGGTGTACATGAACTGGCGCAGATATGACCAGACCCCCATCATCACCCGCTTGGCGTGGCCCGGATAGGCCTTGTTAATCGAAACCACCGCGACCCGGTATGAACAGGCCTCGGGCGGCAGCCAGAAATCAACAATCTCGGGAAACTGCCGGGTGAACAGAGGAACGAAAACATCATTCAATGCCTCGCCCAGCACCGACGGCTCGTCCGGCGGGCGCCCGGTAAAAGTGGAAAGATATATCGGATTCTTGCGCATGGTGATGGCGCTAAGCCTGAACACCGGGAACGGCTCGACGGCGTTATAATATCCGGTGTGATCGCCATACGGCCCCTCGTCGGCGACATCGTTCGACGAAATATGGCCTTCAAGCACTATTTCAGCTTTTGCCGGAACCTTGAGCGGCACCGTCTTGCAATCGGCAAGTTCCACCCTGGCACCGCGCAGCAGCCCGGCGAAACGGTATTCCGAGAGGCTGTCGGGAACCGGGGTAACTGCGGCAAGGATGGTTCCCGGATCGGCGCCAATGACTGCGGCGACCGGCATAGGATCGTTGCGCACCGCTTGCCAGCGGGCAAATTGCTGGGCTCCGCCGCGGTGCATCAGCCAACGCATGATGGTAGTGTCCGGCCCGGTAACCTGCATCCGGTAGACACCAAGGTTGTAATCGTCTCGCCTGTCGCCGCCTTCAGCCTGCGGGCCACGAGTTACCACCAGCGGCCAGGTTATCAGCGGCGCCGGCTCGTCCGGCCAGCAGGTCTGGATCGGCAATCGGCGAAGATCGATTTTATCGCCTTCCAGCACCACTTCCTGACAAGGCGGTTTGGAAACGGTCTTTGGGTTCATCGACATGACCGTCTTCAGCAGCGGAATCATATCAAACGCCTCGCGCCATCCGCCTGGCGGTTCGGGCTGGCGAAGAAAGGCCAACATCTCGCCGACCTCTCTAAGCTGGCCCGGCTCTCGCCCCATTCCCCAGGCTACCCGCTCGACGGTGCCGAACAAATTTACCAGCACGCTCATATCAAAACCGCCATCGCTGCCTCTGACATTCTCGAACAGCACCGCCGGCCCGCCTTCTGCCAACAGCCGGGTTTGAATTTCGGTCATCTCAAGACATGGCGACACCGGCTCGGTAACCCGGATCAGGCGACCTTTGCCTTCCAGCCTTTCGATAAAGTCACGCAACGATGAATAAGCCATGACTGTATGTTTAGCTTTTTACTTGTGCCTGGGAAACATTGTTTTTACCTAAAAATGACGATAGTCTTCCGTATATACGGGAACAGGATACCGGATAAAATGACAAGTGACACAGGATAAAATGACAAGTGGCGCGGCATCAGCAGGAATACCCCGCAGCTTTGCCCGACTGATTTCCATAGGCATCGCGCTTTCGGTGGAGCGCGACCACGACCGCCTGATGGAAATGATCCTTTCGGAAGCCATGGACATCTGCAACGCCGATGGCGGGGCATTGTACCTGCGGACCAAAGACGACTACCTGAAATTCGAGATTCTCCGAACCACCTCGCTCGACAAGACCGAGGGCGGAACAACCGGTCGCAAGATAACCTTTCCGCCGCTGGCAATGTTCGATCCCGATACCGGCAAGCCAAACCACAAGAACATCGCCACCCATGTCGCAATATCGGGCGAATCAGTAAACGTTCCCGATGCCTATGAAACCGACGACTTTGATTTTTCCGGAACCAAAAAGTTTGACCAGGGCACCGGCTACCGCTCTAAATCATTCCTTACGGTGCCGCTTAAGAACCACGAGGGTTTTGTCATCGGGGTGCTGCAACTGCTCAACGCCCAGGACCGGGAAACCGACGAAGTAATTCCATTCAGCAAGAATGTCCAGCCTTTGGTCGAGGCGCTGTCCTCGCAGGCTGCGGTGGCGCTAGACAACCAACTGCTTATTGATGCCCAGAAAAACCTTCTCAGCTCATTCATCAAGCTGATCGCCGGGGCAATTGATGCCAAATCGGCCTACACCGGCGGCCACTGCCAACGTGTTCCTGAACTTAGCATGATGCTGGCCGACGCCGCCTGCCTGTCCGACAGCCCCCCGTTTAGTGATTTTTGCCTCAATGAAGAGGAACGCTACGAACTGCATACAGCCGCGTTGCTGCATGACTGTGGCAAGGTCACGACGCCGGAATTTGTCGTCGACAAGGCGACCAAGCTGGAAACCATCTATGACCGCATCCACGAGGTACGAATGCGTTTCGAAGTTCTTAAACGCGACGCAATTATCGAAAGCCTCGAGGCAAAACTCGACGGCAAGCGGAACAGCGGCGAAATAGAGGCCGATCTGGAAAAAACACTGGCCGATCTGGACGACCAGTTCGCCTTCATCGCAGAGGCCAATATAGGCGGTGAATTCATGGCCCCGGAAAAGATCGAACGGGTTCAAAAAATTGCCGACAAAACCTGGATGCGAACGCTTGACGACCGGCTCGGCGTCTCGCACGAAGAACTGAAGCGGATGGAACAAACCCCCCGGCGGGAACTACCCGCGGAAGAAAAGCTGCTAAGCGACAAGGCCGAACACATTTTCCCGCGTCATCCCGACAGCCGCTACCTGCAAGACAACCCTTACGGCTTCAAACTGGATGTCCCGGAACATCTTTATAATCGGGGCGAAATTCATAACCTCGGCATCCCCAGGGGAACGCTTACGGTCGAAGACCATTTCAAGATTAAAGACCACATCATGCAAACCATAATGATGCTGGAACAGCTGCCGTTCCCGAAAAACCTTGAAAGGGTGCCAGAACTGGCCGGTGGCCACCACGAAACCATGATCGCAACCGGATACCCGAAGAAGCTTGAAAAAACAGATATGAGCATGGGGGCCAGGCTGATCGCCGTCGCCGATATATTCGAGGCCCTGACCGCCGCCGACCGGCCCTATAAAAAGGCCAAGACCCTTAGTCAAAGTATCAAGATACTATCGTTCATGAAAAAGGATGAACATATCGACGCCGATGTCTTCGAACTGTTTCTGAAATCCGGCATCTACAAAAAATACGCCGAAAAATTCCTCCTGCCGGAGCAGATCGACGAAGTAGATATCGACCAGTATCTGTAGGGTAGTTCGAAAACTGGCGCGGACAAATAGCCCAGCTTAGGCGTTATTCTCTATACCTTTTGAATCGAACAGCTTTTTTAGCTCGCCGGTCTCGTACATTTCACGAATGATGTCGCAACCGCCGATGAACTCACCCTTTACATAGAGCTGGGGAATGGTCGGCCAATTGCTGAAGGACTTGATGCCCTCGCGAATGTCCATGTCCATTAAAACGTCGATGCCCTTGTATTCAACACCGGTGCGGCCCAGAACTTCGGCAACGGCGGCGGAAAAACCACATTGGGGGAACTGGGGTGAACCCTTCATGAAAAGCAGAACCGGGGCACTGTCGATTTCTTTCTGGATACGTTCACTGGTTGATTGGTCGGTCATTTCAATCCCTCGTTTGCTATTGGTTAAAGTCTATTCAGGTGTTTTTGTCTGCAGGGCCAGGGCATGCAGTTCATTGCCCATTCTGCCCTTCAGGGCGGCGTAAACCATTTGATGCTGCTGGACGCTGCTTTTACCCGCGAAGGCCTGCGAAATTATCATCGCGGCATAGTGTTCGCCGTCACCGCGCAGATCTTCGATGGTTACCTGTGCATCGCTGATCGCTTCCTTTATCAGGCTCTCTATTTCTTTGGCGTCCATTGCCATCTGGGTTGTTTCCTTCCGATTATGGGGAAAATTACGGTGCCGACATATAGCCAGGCAACCAGCGTTCATGACGTTTTTTAAGTTCGGCGACCGATATGGAGTGTATTTCGTTCAACGTCAAGTCTTTGCCTTCGGTAATTCCTATCTGACGGGCCTTGACGCCTGCCTTTTCGGCCTTGTCCAGCAGGGCTTTCGGTGCGGCGGCGGTGCTTAGTAAATAACGTCCCTGATCCTCACCGAACAGTGCGCAGTGAACGGGCTGGCCGGAGACCTCCACCCTCGCCCCGATACCCGATGCCATAGCCATTTCGGCCAGGGCGACGCCAAGTCCCCCGTCCGAAAGGTCGTGGCAGGCGCTAACCAGGCCTTCGACGATCATATCCCTTACAAAATCACCGTTCCGACGCTCGACATCAAGATCGACCGGCGGTGCGTTTCCTTCTTCGCGGCCTTCTATCTCACGTAAATACAGGGACGCTCCAAGATGGCCGGGGCCGTCGCCGACAAGGATAATCGCGTGATTTTCGGCCTTGAATGCCAGGTCCATGGCCATCGCGGCATCATCCAAGAGACCGACTCCGCCAATAGTCGGGGTTGGCGGAATGGCTTTGGCGTTGGTTTCGTTGTAGAGCGACACATTGCCCGATACCACGGGAAAATCCAGTACCGTACAAGCCTCGCGGATTCCTTCAATGCAGCCGACGAACTGGCCCATGATTTCGGCTCTTTCGGGGTTGCCGAAATTCATGCAGTCGGTGATCGCAAGCGGTCTTGCCCCGACCGCGGTGAGGTTGCGCCATGCCTCGGCCACCGCCTGCTTACCGCCTTCCCGCGGATTTGCGGCGCAATAGCGCGGTGTGCAATCGCTGGTGATCGCCAGCCCCTTGCCGGTACCATGGACCCGAACCACCGCCGCGTCGCCACCGGGGCGTTGGATTGTGTCGGCCATTACCATGTGATCGTACTGTTCCCATATCCAGCGCCGCGACGCCAGATCAGGAGATCCGACAAGCCGCCCGAGAACATCCATAGGATCATCGGGAACCGCCAAACTGTCGATTGACAAGGGGTCCGGTTCAGCCGTCCTGGTCCACTCCCGATCATATTCGGGGGAGGCGGCAACCAGCGGGTCTATGGGCAGGTCGCCGACCACCTTGCCGTTCATGCTAAGGACCATATGACCGCTGTCGGTAAGGGTTCCGATGACGGCGAAATCCAGTTCCCATTTGGCAAATATTTTGCTGGCCATTTCTTCACTGCCGGGACGCAGCACCATCAGCATTCTTTCCTGGCTTTCCGACAACATAATCTCGTAGGCGCTCATCGAGGTCTCGCGCTGGGGCACCTTGTCGAGGTCCAGTTCCACCCCCATACCGCCCTTCGAAGCCATTTCAAAGGAGGAAGAAGTAAGTCCCGCCGCCCCCATGTCCTGAATACCGATGATCGCATCGGTGGCCATCAACTCCAGACATGCCTCAATCAGCAGTTTTTCGGTAAACGGATCACCGACCTGCACCGTCGGGCGTTTTTCCTCGGTATCCTGGTTGAATTCGGTCGATGCCATGGTCGCGCCGTGGATCCCGTCACGACCGGTTTTCGACCCCACATAGATAACCGGGTTACCGGCACCGGCCGCCGCCGAATAGAAAATTTTATTACTCTCGGCGATACCCACGGTCATCGCGTTGACCAGAATATTGCCGTTGTATCCGGGATCGAACGAACATTCGCCGCCGACCGTCGGAACCCCGACACAATTGCCGTATCCGCCGATACCTGCGACCACACCGGATACCAGATGCCGGGTCTTTGGATGGTCCGGGCTGCCGAAACGAAGCGAGTTGAGGTTGGCGACCGGCCGCGCCCCCATGGTGAATACGTCGCGGAGAATGCCGCCGACCCCGGTTGCCGCGCCCTGGTATGGCTCGATAAAGGATGGATGATTATGACTTTCCATCTTGAAGATAACCGCCTGCCCGTCACCTATATCGACCACACCGGCGTTTTCGCCGGGGCCGCAGATAACCCATGGGGCCTTGGTAGGTAGGGTTTTCAGCCATTTTTTTGATGATTTATATGAACAATGTTCGCTCCACATCACCGAGAATATACCCAGCTCGGTAATGTTAGGCTGGCGCCCAAGGATATCGACAACGGATCGGTATTCATCCTCTGAAAGGCCGTGTTGAGCAATAATTTCCGGACTGATAGCACTCATTTTACGACAAAGCCTCTACCAGACCGTCAAAAAAAGGCCTTCCGTCGGCACCTCCCAGCATCGTATCGGCAAGCCGTTCGGGGTGCGGCATCAGGCCCAGTACCTTGCGGTTTTCGCTTAGTATGCCGGCGATATTGTTGAGACTGCCGTTGGGATTGGCGGCGGCGGATACGTCGCCGGTTTGATCGGCGTAGCGAAAGGCTATCCGGCGATCATCCTCAAGCCGTTTAATCGTATCTTCGTCGGCAAAATAGTTGCCGTCGTGATGGGCTACGGGAACACGTATCGACTGGCCGGGACGGTAGCCGCCGGTGAATATGCAGCCGCTGTCCTCGACCCGAAGGAATACATCCTTGCAGATGAATTTAAGTCCGGCATTGGCAATCAGCACACCGGGCAACAAACCGGTCTCGGTCAAAATCTGAAATCCGTTACAAATACCCAGCACCGCGACCCCTGCGGCAGCCCGCCTGGCAATTTCACGGAGAACCGGCGAATGGGCCGCCATCGCCCCGGAACGAAGATAGTCGCCATAGGAAAAACCGCCGGGAACGACAATCAGATCGACATCCGGCAGACTGGTTTCACGGTGCCAGACCATGATCGGGGCTCGTCCCATGCTTTGTCGCAAGGCGACCTCAACATCGCGATCACAGTTAGAGCCGGGAAATACTATTACGGCAGCTTTCACGCGCTAGTCCGCTAATTCAATTGAATAGTTCTCGATTACGGTATTGGCCAGCAGTTGCTTGCACATGCGCTCGACGTCGATACGGGCTTTTTCCCGGTCCTCGCAATCAAGGTCGATTTCGATGTATTTACCCTGGCGGACACCGTTTATGCCGGAAAATTCAAGTGCACCAAGAGCATTTTGAACCGCCTTTCCCTGGGGATCAAGTACGCCCTGCTTCAAGGTGACGTGAACTTTCGCTTTCATCGGACAAGCCTTCCTTCAGCTACTGCATTGCTTCCGGTCCGGGCATGTCGCCGGGACCGCTTTCGGGAAGTATGCCAAGTCGGCGCGCCACTTCCTGATATGCCTCCTCGACCTTCCCCAGGTCGCGGCGGAAGCGGTCCTTGTCCATTTTATCGTTGGTCCTCATGTCCCATAACCTACAGCTGTCCGGGCTTATTTCGTCGGCCAGAACTATCCGCATCTGCTCGTTGTCCCACAATCTGCCAAACTCCAGCTTGAAGTCGACCAGCCTGATCCCGACACCGAGAAAAAGGCCGCAAAGGAAATCGTTGACCCGTAGCGACATCGACATAATCTCGTCCAGGTCTTGCGGCGTCGCCCAGCCGAAGGCGGTTATATGCTCTTCGGTGACGAAAGGATCGTCCAGTTCGTCCGATTTATAGTAGTACTCGACAATCGAGCGGGGCAGCGGCTTGCCCTCTTTCATCGCGAAACGTTTGGCCAGAGAACCGGCGACGATATTGCGAACGACAACCTCTATCGGGATAATTTCGACCTCGCGCACCAGTTGCTCGCGCATGTTAAGACGACGGACAAAATGAGTGGGAATGCCGATATCGCCCAATCGGGTCATAAGATATTCGGATATCCGGTTGTTAATTACCCCTTTGCCGGCGATGGTGCCCTTTTTCTTGTTGTTGAAGGCGGTTGCGTCATCCTTGAAATACTGCACCAGGGTTCCCGGTTCAGGCCCTTCAAAAAGTATTTTCGCCTTGCCTTCATATAATTGCCGACGTCTGGCCATGGTATTCTTTCAGTTTTGAGGGATGCAAAAGACCATTAAAATGGATGATATGCCGATCCGGTAGCGACCTGATATAGCATTTGTCAATTGACAAAACAATGTCTCTCGAAACCGTTGCAGATAGGTTATGATAGCATTAAATTTAGCGAACGATAATAAATCCTGGGAGATCCATTTAATGGGCGAAGACATCAAAGACACCTTGCAACAGCGGGAAAAAAGCCATGAAGCAAAGTTCAAGATGGACCAAGAGCTTCGCTTCAAGGCAGAATCACGTCGCAACAAGCTTTTGGGTCTGTGGGCGGCTGAGAAAATGGGCATGACACCCGGTGAAACCGAGACTTTTGCCAAGGATGTGGTGGTGTCAGATTTGCAGGAACCGGGACCAGGCGATGTCATTCGCAAGGTTCTTGGTGAATTCGAAAAACGCAAGGTGAAAATGAGCGAACAGGATATTACCAAGCAGATGGACCGGCTGGAATCCATTGCAATACAACAAATCGCCGACGAATACCCCGAAGCACTAGGCCCGGACCATGAACGGGTAGGCGATTAGGATGTTTCGGAATTGAATCAGTCTCGGCCCTAACGATCTGATCCATAGTTACATTTCGTAACAAAGAGTGATTTGAGCGCTCCGGCTTATGTTGTTAGAACCAACTTAGCCGGTGGCTTGTCTATCAAAGGTGGGGACTGTTGTAAAAATGGGGCTGATAAAAAGCGATATACGGTTGGGAAACCAACCGAGTTCGGTCGCGGCGGTTAATCAGAAGACCATCAAGACCCCGATAAATTGCACCGGCATTGCGCTTCATTCCGGCAACAAGGTTTCGATGACGTTGCGGCCCGGTGAGCCGGACAGCGGAATAGTCTTCAAGCGCACCGATATTGTCGGAAACGGGGCCGTCGTGGCAGCCACCTGGGACCAAGTGGTCGATACCAGAATGTGCACCACCATAGGCAACGAGGACGGAGTGTCTATCGCCACCATCGAGCATCTGATGGCGGCGCTTGCCGGTTGCGGAATAGACAATGCGGTGATCGAGATCAACGGTCCCGAAGTTCCGATCATGGACGGCAGCGCGGCACCGTTCGTTTTCCTGGTGGAATGTGCTGGCGTGGTCGAGCAGGGCAAACCCCGGCGGTTTATCAAGGTGCTGAAGCCGATCGAGATCAGGGAAGGCAACACCGTTACCTCACTGGTTCCCGGGAAGGGTTTTTCACTTGGTTTCGAAATTATCTTCGAGAACACCGCAGTTTCACGACAGGCCATATCGTTAGGCCTTGTCAACGGCACCTTCAAGAAAGAGCTATCGCGAGCCCGCACCTTCGGTTTTCTTCACGAGGTTGACCAGCTTAGGGCATCGGGGCTGGCCAGGGGCGGGTCGCTGGATAACGCTGTGGTAGTCAGCGGTGACAATATACTTAACGAGGGCGGTCTGCGCTATGAAGACGAATTCGTTCG
>CAZEFJ010000039.1:0-3498 GCA_964511465.1 uncultured Hyphomicrobiales bacterium | reverse complement strand
CTGTTTTTTTTGTCGGCATGTTCCAGCGACAAAAATAAAGAAAACTATACGGAACGCCCGGTCGAGGAGATTTACAACGATGCACTTAGCTCTCTTCTTGCCGAAAAATACAAGGAAGCGTCGGCCAAGTTCGATGATGTCGAGCGGCAGCACCCATATTCCGTTTGGGCAACCAAGTCGCAGTTAATGGCGGCCTACAGCAATTACATGAATAACAGCTATGATGAGGCGATCGTCGCGTTGAACCGGTTTATCCAGCTGCACCCGACCAACCGCGATGTTGCTTACGCCTACTACCTCAAGGGGCTTAGCTATTACGAACAAATTTCCGATGTTGCCCGCGACCAGAGGATGACCGAACTGGCGCTAAAGACCCTGCGCGAACTGGTAACCCGTTTTCCCGATTCCAAATATACTCGCGATGCCAAGATCAAGCTTGACCTGACCCACGACCATCTGGCCGGCAAGGAAATGGAAATTGGCCGCTATTATCTTGGGCAAAAGCATTATCTGGCGGCGATCAACAGGTTCAAGGTGGTGATTAACAAATACCAGACCACTACCCATGTGCCCGAGGCTTTGCACCGGCTGGTCGAGGCTTACAGTGCGCTTGGTCTGAAAGACGAGGCCAAAAAGGCGGCGGCGGTGCTGGGCTATAATTTTCCCGGCAGCGAATGGTACATAGATTCATATCAGCTTGTTGAAGGAAAACAGATTCGCCCGAAAGAAAAGAAGCCATGGTATGTGCTGTGGGGCGGCGACAATGAACAACCGGCGGGGACGGCCCCCCCTCCCCCTCCCCCTCCGCCAGGAGTTAAGGGCGAGGAAAAACCCTGGTACAAGATCTGGTAATGCTGCGAAACCTGTCGATCCGCGATGTCGTCCTGATCGGCAGTCTGGATATTTCCTTCAATCGGGGATTGGGGGTGCTGACCGGCGAGACCGGGGCAGGCAAATCGATTTTGCTGGATTCCCTGGGCTTGTCGCTTGGCATGCGGGCGGATGCCAAACTGGTTCGTCACGGTGCCACAAGGGCCTTGGTAACGGCTGTATTTGATCTTGCCGCCGGACACCCAATTCACAATATACTGGCCGATCAGGGAATTGATTGCGAAGATGGCGATGAAACCCTGATTCTGCGCAGGCTGGTCAATGTCGACGGCCGTTCCAGGGCCTTCATTAACGATCAGGCGGTCAGTATATCCTTGCTTCGTCGTATCGGTGAAAGTCTGGTCGAGATCCACGGCCAACTGGAAAATCACCACCTTCTTGACCCGGCATCTCACGGCCCGCTTTTGGACGCTTATTCGGGAACCGGAAGGCTAATCGATATTGTTTCCGCAAATTTTGACAAGTGGCAACGGGCGAGCATGGCGCGACTTGAGGCGGAAGAAAAACTCGCCCTCGCCCGCCGCGACGAGGAATTCCTTCGTCATGCGGTGGCGGAACTGACGGCCCTTGATCCAAAGCCCGGCGAGGAAAGTGAACTCGCCTCAAAAAGGGCCTTGATGATGCACGGCGAAAAGATGCTCGAGGCGATGAACAAGGCATCGGAAGAGCTGTCTTCGGGGCGCGGTGCGGTTGATGCGCTGGGAGCAGCACTTCGCCATCTTGAAGGGGTTGCCGACAAATGCGAAGGACGCCTGGATGAGGCGATCGCGGCACTCGCCAGCGCGGCCCGTGAAGCCGCCGAAGGATCGGACCAACTGGAACGGGCGGTAGCCTCGTTGGACCTTGATCCGCAAAGCCTGGAAAATGCCGAAGAAAGACTGTTCGCAATTCGCGGTCTGGCTCGCAAGCATAACGTCGATGTCGATTCCCTGCCCGCCCTGAGCCGGGATATGGCGGACCAGCTGGCATCCGTTGAAGACGGTGGCAACCGGCTGGTGCATCTTGAAAGTGAAGAAAAAACAGCCCGTGCAGCATATATCGAGGCCGCCGAGAAACTCAGGGCGGCACGCAGAGCGGGTGCCGTATGTCTGGATAAGGCGGTCAGCGAAGAGCTTGCTCCGCTTAAGATGGGCAAGGCAAAATTCTCAACCCTGGTAGAGCCTGTTGAAGAGGCCAACTGGGGAAAGGGCGGATACGACCGTATCCGCTTTCAGGTCGCGACCAACCCCGGGATGCCGCCGGGGCCCCTGCAACGGATCAGTTCGGGTGGTGAGCTGGCGCGGTTCATGCTGGCACTGAAGGTGGTTCTGGCGGATGCCGATCAGGTGCCATCAATCGTATTTGACGAGGTTGACAGCGGTGTCGGCGGGGCCGTTGCGGCGGCGATCGGCGAGCGTATGGTCGGATTGTCAAAAAATATTCAGGTTCTGGTGCTCACCCATTCGCCGCAGGTCGCGGCCCGCGGTGCGTACCACTGGCGAGTTTCCAAATCCGAGACCGGGGATGGTGTTGTGACCTCGGTTGAGCTGCTCTCGGATGATGGACGAGTCGAGGAAATTGCCCGGATGCTGGCCGGAGAAAATATTACCGACGAGGCCCGTGCCGCCGCCGCCAGCCTGTTGCGGGGATAAGACAAGTGAACGGAAGGCTGCGCAATATTCCGGTGGATCAACTGCTTGATCTGGAGGCGGCGGGAGAGGTCGAAGCGCTATCGCGTGAGCTAAACGGCCACGATATAGCCTATCACCAGAATGACGCACCATCCATAAGCGACGGCGAATATGACGCATTAAAACGTCGGCTTGAAAATATCGAGAAGCGGTTTCCGAATCTGGCCAGACCGGACAGTCCTACCGGAAGGGTCGGCGCGCCGCCCGCCGAAGGCTTCGCCAAGGTTGCCCACGCCCATCCTATGCTGTCTCTGAACAACGCCTTCAGCGAAAAAGAGGTTGCCGATTTTGTCGCCCGCGTAGGTAAATTTCTTAGTCTGGGCGAGGATGAGACTATCGAGATTCTCGCCGAGCAGAAGATCGACGGGGTATCAGTTTCGCTGCGCTACGAGAAAGGCGAACTGGTTCTCGGCTCGACAAGGGGTGATGGACTGGTCGGCGAAAATATTACCGCCAATATAAGGACACTGGATGACGTACCGAAAAAAATTTCCGGGGATGTCCCGGCGGTCCTGGAGGTCCGCGGTGAAGTCTATATTCGCGGCGACGATTTCAGCAAACTGAACCAACGACAGGAAAAGGCCGGGTTGAAGATTTTCGCCAACCCGCGCAATGCCGCGGCGGGCTCGTTGCGCCAGCTTGATAAGTCGGTAACGGCGTCGCGCCCGCTAAGAATGTTCGCCTATGCCTGGGGCGAGGTCAGCAGACCGTTCGCCGAAACCCAATTCGATGGCGTTCATAAGTTACAGCAATGGGGGTTTGTCGTAAATCCGGCCAAATTATGCCGCAGTGTGGAACAATGTCTGTCTTACTATCGCGACACCGAAAAACGACGTTCCCGGTTGGGTTATGACATTGACGGCGTAGTCTACAAGGTCAACCGCCTCGACTGGCAGCAACGTCTGGGCCAGGTCAGCCGCGCCCCGCGCTGGGCGAT
>CAZEFJ010000038.1:13544-15220 GCA_964511465.1 uncultured Hyphomicrobiales bacterium | reverse complement strand
AGGTTGACGCCATAGTCAATGCCGCCAACGAAAGCCTGCTTGGCGGCGGCGGGGTGGACGGTGCCATTCACACCGCCGCCGGACCGGAACTTCTGCAGGAATGCCGCCGTCTTCGCGGTTGCCCGACCGGCGAGGCGCGGATTACCGGGGGCTACCGGCTTTCATCAAAGTATGTAATCCATACCGTCGGTCCGGTCTGGCATGGCGGCGACAAGGGCGAGGACGAGCTGTTGAAAAACTGTTATCGCCGCTGCCTCGGCCTGGCGGTCGGGAATAATCTTGAAAGCATGGCTTTTCCCGCAATCAGTACCGGGGTATATGGTTTTCCGGCGGATCGGGCGGCAGCCATCGCGGTCGGTACGGTGGTTGATTTTCTCGCCACCGATGAGCGGCTGAAAGAGGTGATCTTCTGTTGTTTCGGCCCTGCTTCGCTAAAGGCTCATGAAACCGCATTTTCGGAAATCAGGCGGTACTGATAGCCCGGATCAGGTAGTATATGATGGACGCCATCAAAGCCGCCAGGGGCACCGTAATCAGCCAGGCGGCAATTATCGTCATCAGGTGACTGCGCCGGACCAGTTTTCTCCCCCGCGATTTGGCCAGCTTTTTTTTCCGCTTTTCCCAGTCGACGGTTCCGGTTGTCTTTTCTTCCGCCGCCTTTCGGGATGTTTCTTTTTCAATATCAGCTATTTTGCGGCGGCGCATAAACAGATACTCGCGCAAAAAACCGACACCAAACACACCGCCAACGGCAATATGTGTTGAACTTACCGGCAGCCCCATTGTCGAGGCTATAATAACGGTTATTGATGCCGACAGGGCGACGCAAAAGGCCCGCGCCTGATCCAGCTTGGTGATCTGTTCGCCGACGGTGCGGATAAGTTTGGGGCCAAACAGGACCAGCCCCGCCGAAATTCCTATTGCCCCCACCATCATTACCCAAATGGGAATGCCTGCTTTGACGGAGATGCTGCCGGTGGTGGCGGCGCTTACTATACCGGCCAGCGGCCCGACCGCGTTGGCGACATCGTTGGCACCGTGGGCGAACGAAAGCATCGCCGCCGAAATGATCAGCGGTATGGTGAACAGGGAACTGACCGCCTTGCGGCGGCTCTCCAGGTTTTCCGAAGCTCTCAGCACGGCCGGTTTGACCAGGCCGTAGGTGGCGACGAAGATGGCAGCGCCGATCACTGCTATAACCACAGGATCAGGTTTCCAAATTTTCTTCAGGCCCTTCATCGCCAGATAGATAGAAAACACCGACGCCATGATCGCCACCAGGACAGGAACCCAGCGCACTGCGGCGGCGATCATGTCGTCCTTTGAGTAAATGGCGAACTTGATAAAAGCGAGGAATGCGGCGGCTATTATTCCCCCCATGATTGGCGATATCACCCAACTTGCGGCTATTTTGGCCATGGTCACCCAGTTAACGGCATCAAGGCCGATGGCGGCGATACCCGCGCCCATGACGCCGCCGACGATGGAATGGGTGGTCGATACCGGGGCACCGACATAAGTCGCAAGGTTGAGCCAAAGCGACGCCGCCAGCAACGCCGCCAGCATAATCTGTATAAAAACCGTGGTGTTTGGGATCGCGGTCGGGTCGATGATCCCCTTTTTGATCGTCGAGACCACGTCACCGCCGGCAAGCATAGCCCCCGAAGCCTCAAAGA
>CAZEFJ010000038.1:3098-13444 GCA_964511465.1 uncultured Hyphomicrobiales bacterium | reverse complement strand
TTGATCGTCGAGACCACGTCACCGCCGGCAAGCATAGCCCCCGAAGCCTCAAAGACGGCGGCGATTATCAGGGCGCCAAACATGGTCAGGGCCTTCGAGCCAACCGCCGGACCGACATTGTTGGCGACATCGTTGGCACCTATGTTCAACGCCATGTAGCCACCGATTATACCGGCAGAAACTACATAGGCACTATTTTCACTAAGCGCGAAAACAGAAATATCGTAATAGCCAAGGGTGGCGAATATCCACACCACAACGAGGAAAAGTACGCCCATCCCGATCTTGAAAATTTTCTGCCCGGCTTGCTGAGTTGCCTGTTCCAGCCGGACGATTTGTTTCAGATCTTTATCAAGGGATGTTTTTTTTTGCAGGTCAGGCAGTTTCATAAGGGATTTTTTACTGAATTGCGTCGTGAGACGCCAGCGCCGCCATGTTTACAAGGTCCGAAACGGTGGCGCTCATCGGAACTATCTGCGCCGGTCGGGAAAGTCCCAGCAGCAGCGGGCCGATGACCGTGCCGCCGCCGAGATTCTGGATCAGCTTGGACGATGTATGAGAACTGTGCAGGCCCGGCATAATCAAAATGTTGGCGGGGCCGGAAAGACGGCAGAAGGGATATAGTTCCTTCATCAGTTCGCTATTCAGTGCGACATCTACCGTCATTTCACCGTCATATTCAAAATCGACATCGCGGCGGTCCAGTTCCTCGACCGCGGCCCGCATCTTTCTTGCCCGGTCCATGTCGGGATTGCCGAAGTTGGAAAAAGATATCATCGCGACCCGTGGCTCGTGACCCAACTGGCGCGCCACCTCAACCGAATGGATCGCCGAGGCGGCGAATTCATCGGTGCTGGGAAGTTCATGTACCGAAGTATCGGCGATAAAGACCGTGCGTCCACGGGCAATCATTATCGACAATCCGAAAATATGCTTGCCCGGCTCCGGGTCGATGGCGCGGCTGATATCTTCCAGCGAGACATGGTAATTCCGGGTCAGCCCGGTGATCATCGCATCGGCGTCACCATTGGCGACGACGCAGGCGGCAAATGTATTGCGTTTCTGGTTGACCATGCGGCGGCAGTCACGGAACAGGAAGCCCTTTCTCCGTAATCGCTGATATAGAAAATCCATGTATTTTTCGGTGTGTTTACTAATCATCGCGTTGAGTATTTCCACGCCATCTATATCGGCCAGGCCAAGCTGCTTCATGGTGGCGTGGATGCGGTCTTCGCGTCCGACAAGGATCGGCGTACCATATCCGGCATTGTAGAATCCAACTGCTGCACGGATGCTCTTTTCTTCCTCACCTTCGGCGAAAACTATTCGTTTCGGATTTTTGCGAACCTCGTCTCCGATAACCTGGAAGCTGTTTGCGGTGGGATCCAGGCGGGCCGCCAATTCGTTCTCGTAGGCTTCCATGTCGATTATCGGTTTGCGGGCGACACCGGAATCCATGGCCGCCTTGGCCACGGCAATAGGTACGGCAGTCATCAGACGGGGGTCGAACGGTGCCGGAATGATATATTCAGGTCCATAAAGCAGATGACCGCCGGAATAAGCGGCGTCAACTTCGTCCGGGACATCCTCGCGGGCGAGAGCGGCGATGGCCTGGGCGGCGGCAATCTTCATTTCATTGTTGATGGTGCTGGCGCGGACATCCAGCGCACCGCGGAAAATATAGGGGAACCCCAGAAGATTGTTGATCTGGTTGGGGTAATCCGATCGTCCGGTGGCGGCGATTGCGTCCGGACGTACCGCCTTGACCTCGTCCGGGGTTATTTCCGGGTCGGGGTTGGCCATGGCGAAAACTATCGGCCGGTCGGCCATCGTGGCTACCATTTCGGCGCTCACCGCGCCTTTTACCGAAAGGCCAAGGAAAACATCAGCGCCGCGCATTGCATCGGCCAGGGTGCGCGCCTCGGTATCGACCGCATGCGCCGATTTCCACTGGTTCATACCATCCTGACGGCCCCGGTATATGGCCCCTCTGGTATCGCACATCACCACATTGTCCGATGTTGCGCCCATGCTCTTGATCAGTTCGACGCAGGCGATAGCGGCGGCCCCGGCCCCGTTAACCACAAATTTGGTTTCCTCAAGCGTTCGTCCGGTAATCTCGATGGCGTTGATAATGCCGGCCGACGAGATAATCGCGGTACCATGCTGATCGTCGTGAAATACCGGGATGTCCATAAGATCGCGCAGACGCTGTTCTATGATAAAACATTCCGGCGCCTTGATGTCCTCCAGGTTGATCCCGCCAAAGGTTTTGCCGAGCAAGCGAACACAGTTGACGAATTCGTCAATGTCGGTGGTATCGACCTCCAGGTCGATGCCGTCGATATCGGCGAATCGCTTGAACAGAACCGCTTTTCCCTCCATTACCGGCTTGCTTGCCAGAGCCCCCAGATTGCCCAGTCCAAGAACCGCCGTACCGTTGGTAATAATTGCCACCAGATTGCCCTTGGCGGTGTAATCGTAGGCCAGGTCCGGGTTTTCCTCTATTGCCTTGCACGGTGCAGCGACACCCGGTGAATAAGCCAGCGACAGGTCACGTTGCGAAGTCAAAGGCTTGGTCGCCCGGATTTCAAGCTTTCCCGGTCGGCCACTGGAATGCATTAGCAAGGCTTCCTTGTCGGTAACCCGGGCTGATTTGTCTGCCATTTTTCCGCTCCGTTAATTATCTGTCGCTGGTTGCTTCCTGATGAATATGGACGTTGGTGGCGTTGTGCTTTTCAAGAATTTTGATCGCCTTGTCCTGTCGCCCGGCGTCGACGGCCCTGACCCACAGGATGACGCTTCCGGCATCAAGAGAGCGGGCAAAATCCTCGGTATTGGGGGCCGATGTGACTTCATCCAGTATTTCCTTTACCGCGACCCCGCCGACCGCGGCACCGATTATCCCTGCGGCGATGGCGGCGATCGTTCCTCCGGCCAGATAGATAGCCCCGGAGGCAACCATCGGCCCTTCGTATTTCATCTCGCCGACCAGTGCCGTAAGTGCGTCTTTCCAGGGTGTTCCCGGCTCGGCTGCGGCGTCGATCGATTCGTGGGAAGAAAGGACGCTAAGGTCGGCCCTTTCAAAGCCCGCATCCTTCAGTTCATTGACTGCGGCCTCGAAACTGTCGCGCCCGGAGAACAGGCCGACGACCTCAGGATCGGTTGTGCGAGTGTCGTTCATGATCCGCCTCCTCATCCTTTTTTGTTTGCCTTTACCATTGTGCCTAACGCTTCGGGCGATTCATAGCCTAAACCGCGAATGTTGTGCTAAGGTGGCACCGCCCTAGCCGAACGAGTGTCGTACCAGCCGTGCAACAGTTAAAATCCAAAACCCCTCGTACCGCCAAAGTCCCGTCCACAGGTGATGGCGGCGAGAAAACGACCGTCTCCGCGACGACCCCGATGATGGAGCAGTATCTGGCGATAAAAAGTGAGCACCCGGATGCCCTGTTGTTCTATCGAATGGGTGATTTTTACGAGATGTTTTTCGACGATGCGGTAACCGCCGCCGGGGCGCTGGACATTGCCCTGACCAAGCGCGGCAAGCATCTGGGCCGCGATATTCCGATGTGCGGAGTACCCGTACACAGCCACGAATCATATCTGTTGAAACTTATCCGCAGCGGCTTCAAGGTTGCGGTGTGCGAACAGATGGAGGATCCGGCAGAGGCGAGAAAGCGGGGGGCAAAATCAGTGGTCCACCGCGAGGTGGTCAGGGTAATAACCTCGGGAACGCTTACCGAAGACACCCTTCTTGATGGCCGCAGTCATAATTTTCTTGCTGCCGTGGCGGTGGTTCGCGACGATATCGGACTGGCCTGGCTTGATGTATCAACCGGTGATTTTTACACTCAGCCGGTTGAGCGCAAGAATCTTGGGGCGGCATTTGCACGGCTTGATGCCGGGGAATTGCTGGTCCCGGAAGGCCTTGTCGGCGATCCCGAGCTGAAAAACGTATTCTCCGACTGGGATGAGCGCATCAGTCGTCTGGAAGACAGTTGTTTCGATAGCGAAAGCGGACGCAAACGGCTTTTGTCTCTGTATCGGGTCAATAGTCTGGACGCGTTCGGGGATTTTTCCCGTCCCGAACTGTCGGCGGCAGGGGGACTGGTCGATTATGTGGCACTGACCCAGAAGGGAAAGATGCCCCGCCTCAACCCTCCCAAACACCTTGGCGGGAGCGGGGTGATGGAAATAGACGCCGCGACCAGGCGGAATCTCGAGCTTAGGCAAACCCTTTCCGGCGAGCGGACGGGAAGCCTGCTGAATATTATCGACAAGACCGTCACTGGGGCCGGGGCGAGACTGTTGGCGGCTCGTCTTTCTGCCCCGCTCAGAGATACCGGCGAGATCGGCGAACGGCTCGACATGGTGCAGTTTTTTGCCGAGAACGAAAGGCTGCTGGACGATCTGCGATCAACGCTGAAATCATCTCCGGATATTGAGCGGGCCCTGTCGCGGTTAAGCCTGGGCCGGGGCGGGCCCCGCGATCTGGCGGCGGTGCGTGACGGCCTTGGCTGCGGCGATGACGTTCAGGTTCTTCTCAGCGCCCCGGAAGACATTGGCAGGCCTTGTGGTATCGAGCGGTGCGTCGGAAAACTGGGCCGACATCGGGGACTGGTCGATCATCTGGTCCGGGCATTGGCACCAGAAATCGGTATGCACACCCGTGACGGCGGTTTCATCGCCAAGGGCTATGCCGCCGAACTTGACGAATTCCGCGCCCTTCGCAATGAAAGTCATCGCCTGATCGCCGAGTTGCAAAGCCGTTACGCCAGCGAAACCGGTATATCGTCGCTCAAGGTCAAGCATAACAATCAACTTGGCTATTTCATCGAGGTATCTTCGAGCCATGCCGACAAGATGCCTATCGGCACCGACAGCATTTTTGTTCACCGCCAGACCACCGCCAACCGGGTGCGCTATTGCACCATTGAGCTGGGTGAGCTTGAAAGCCGTATAGCGCGGGCCGCCGATCAGGCGCTGGCCTTTGAAATCGGGGTCTTTGGCGAACTCGCCGGTGAGATCCTCTCGGTCGCGGAAGAACTGGCGGATGCGGCATTATCCCTGGCCGAACTGGATGTCGCCTCGGGGTTGGCCTGGCTCGCCATCCGGCGACGCTATGTACGACCGGTGGTAGACAATAGTTATGATTTCGAAATAAAATCGGGGCGCCACCCGGTAGTCGAAGCCGCCCTGGAGAAAACCCACGAAAGCTCTTTTGTCGCCAACGATTGCGATCTCAGGGAACAATCCCGCTTGTGGCTTTTGACCGGCCCCAACATGGCCGGCAAAAGCACTTTTCTACGCCAGAACGCCCTGATCGCGGTATTGGCGCAGATCGGCTCATTCGTTCCGGCGGATAAAGCCCGTATTGGAATTGTCGACCGGTTGTTTTCGCGGGTCGGGGCGGCTGACGACCTTTCGCGCGGACGTTCCACTTTCATGGTCGAAATGGTTGAAACCGCCGCCATTTTGAATCAGGCCGGACCAAGGGCACTGGTTATACTGGATGAAATAGGCCGTGGAACGGCAACCTACGACGGCCTTTCCATAGCCTGGGCGGTGGTTGAATACCTGCATGAAACCAACGCCTGCCGGGCCCTATTCGCAACCCATTACCACGAATTAACGTTGCTGGCGAGGGAGTTGGACCGGCTTTCATGTCACACCATGCGGGTCAAGGAATGGCGTGGCGAGGTGGTATTTCTGCACGAAGTGGCGAACGGCGTGGCGGACCGATCATACGGTATTCATGTGGGCAAGCTGGCGGGACTACCCCAGGAGGTTGTTGCCCGGGCGGAACAAGTCCTTAAAATATTGGAAACCGACAAAAAAGCCGGTGCAGCCAGCCGTTTGGCAGAGGATCTACCCTTGTTCGCAGCGCTTGATATATCCGGGGACGCAGGACCTAGCGAGCTGGAAAAAGCCCTTGGAGAAGCCAATCCCGACGAAATGAGCCCAAAAGAGGCGCTGGAATTTGTTTACCGCCTTCGGGCATTGATCGACGACCAATAGCGAAAGCGAACCGTCATATGCCCGATATTTCAAACCCCCGCAAGATCATTGACCGCAAGGCATTGGTTGGCCGCCTTGATGCTCTTGCCGAGTGGTCAGGATATTCTTCGCGGATCCGCCAGGACGTACTGGATGTACTGAAAGATGCCCTTGAAAAGGGGCGCCTTGAGACACACAGCCGCTTTGAAAGCGGGACTTCGGACGGGGCCGCCCTGATCAGGGAAAATTCGTATCTTGTCGACCAGTTGGTGCGGACCATCCACGATTTTATCCTTGCCTATGTATATCCGTTGGCCAACCCGACTACCGGCGAACAGCTTTCGATCGCCGCCACCGGCGGCTACGGACGCGGCGAACTGGCACCTCATTCCGATATCGACCTGATGTTTCTGCTGCCCTACAAGAAAAACTCCCATACCGAGCAGGTCGTCGAATACATGCTTTACCTGTTGTGGGATCTGGGCCTGAAGGTTGGCCACGCTACCCGTTCGACAAAAGAATGCGTTCGTCTTTCCGGTGAGGACATAACCATTCGCACCTGCCTGTTGGAAGCCCGGTGGCTGTGGGGAAACAAAGAGCTGTTTCAACATTTCCAGCAGTGCTTCACCGACCAGGTGGTCGCCGACAGCGGTGCCGATTTTATCGAGGCCAAACTGGCTGAAAGGGATGCCCGTCACGAACGAATGGGCGATACCCGCTACCTGCTGGAACCTAATATCAAGGAAGGGAAAGGGGGATTGCGCGACCTCCAGACCCTGTTCTGGATCGCCAAATACCTCTACCGGGTGGATACCGTCAAGGATTTGCAGGACCAAGGAGTGCTTACCGCCGAGGACGCAAAGACGTTTACCGAGGCCAGTGATTTCCTGTGGACGGTGCGATGCCACCTGCATTATCTCGCCGGGCGGGCCGAAGAACGTCTGGGGTTCGATGTTCAGACGATAATTTCAGAACGCATGGGGTTCGTTGACGCCGCCGATGGACGCGGCGTCGAAAAATTCATGAAGCAGTATTTTCTGATTGCCAAGGATGTCGGTGACCTGACCCGCATCCTGTGTGCGGTTCTTGAAGCCCAGCACAAAAAGCGTGAAACCGTGTTCCGTCTGCCTTCATTATTGTTTGGCAAGCGTAATATTAATGGCTTCCGCCGCGATGGTGGTCGAATTACCCTGGAAAGCGATGATGATTTCGATCGCGATCCGATTAAACTGATCGGCCTGTTCCGCGAAGCCCAGCGTAACAATCTGGATATCAGCCCCGAGGCGCTTCGAAGAGTTACCCAAAGCCTTGATCTTATCGACGACAAGCTGTGCGAAAACGCCGGGGCCAACGCCCTGTTCATGGAAATACTGACCGCCCACGAAGGCCCTGAAACGGCCTTGAAAAGGATGAACGAGGCAGGGGTGCTGGGGCGGTTTATCCCGGACTTCGGTCGTGTTGTCGCCCAGATGCAGTATGACATGTACCATGTATACACGGTCGATGAGCATACCATCCGGGCCATTGGAATAGTTCACCGCATCGAAAGAGGCGAATTGGCGGAGGACCATCCGGTATCCACTTCGGTGATCGGCGAACTGCAATCGCGAGCCACCCTCTATGTCGCGGTACTGGCCCATGACATGGCCAAGGGCCGGGGCGGCGACCATTCCGAGATCGGCGCCGAAATAGCCGCCGTACTCACCCCCAGGCTGGGACTGGGAAAATGGGAATGCGAAACCGTTTGCTGGCTGGTGCGGCATCATCTTCTGATGAGCCATACGGCTTTCAAGCGGGATCTGGATGATTTCAAAACGATCACCGATTTTGTCGAAATTATTCAGTCTCCGGAACGATTGCGTCTGCTGTTGATCCTGACCGTCGCAGATATTCGCGCCGTCGGCCCCAGGGTCTGGAACGGGTGGAAAGCCGGTTTGCTGCGCGAGCTTTATTACCGGGCCATGGAAGTAATGACCGGCGGTATGCCAAGTGAGCGCAGCACGGTCCGTATCGAAGCGATCAAGGCAAAACTGCGCGAGCAATTGGCCGGGTGGAGCGATGATGAAATCAACTCTCACATGGCCTTGGG
Source organism: uncultured Hyphomicrobiales bacterium (assembly GCA_964511465.1). GTDB lineage: Bacteria > Pseudomonadota > Alphaproteobacteria > Rhodospirillales > 2-02-FULL-58-16 > JAZFTA01. The sequence goes on along the minus strand of CAZEFJ010000038.1, from coordinate 5,355 downwards.
CTATCCCGATTACTGGCTGAGTTTCGATAGCGAGACCCTGGCCCATCACGCGATGCTGATCCGCAAGGCGGAAGGCGATAATTTAAAGCTGCATATAGAAACCCGGCTAAAGCCTTCTCTGGATTCCACCGAAATTATAATATATACGGCCGACGATCCGGGCCTTTTTGCACGAATAGCAGGGGCCATGGCGCTGGCCGGGGCATCCATAGTCGATGCCAGAATAGTCACCATGACCAACGGCATGGCGCTTGATACCTTTTCCATCCAGGACGCCGAGGGGGGCGTTTTCGAGAATAAAACCCGGCTGAGGAAATTATGGAAACGGATCGAGGATTCCCTTTCCGGTAAAGTGCATGCGGCAAATGAGCTGAGCAAGCTTCGCAGCAAGGCCCGGCCCAGCCGCTTTCAGGCATTCAGCGTATCCCCCGGCGTGCTGGTGGATAACACCGCGAGTGCCAATTACACGGTTGTCGAGGTAAACGGCCGCGACCGGCGGGGATTTCTTTACGATGTTACCGCCGAACTGACGGATATGACCTTGCAGATCGCCAGCGCCCATATAACCACCTACGGCGAACGGGCTGTCGACGTTTTCTATGTAAAGGATATTTTCGGCCTGAAAGTGGAACGCAAAGACAAGATCGAAAATATTCGCAAACGCCTCCTTGGGGTGATCGAACCAAAAGATATCCCTGAATGATGGCTCATAGAGCCACCTTTCCCGTTCCGCAAAAAACCGTTAAACAAGCCTGATGATACTTTTGCGTTCCATCGCCACGGTTGGCGGCCTGACCATGATAAGCCGGGTTCTGGGCTTTGTCCGCGATATCATGATCGCCTCGATTCTCGGAGCGGGCCCGCTGGCAGATATATTCTTTGTCGCGTTCAGGTTTCCCAATCTGTTCCGCCGACTGTTCGCCGAGGGGGCGTTCAGCGCGGCTTTCGTGCCTTTGTTCGCGGCCACCCTTGAGGATGAGGGTGAGGAAGAAGCGCGGCGGTTCACCGATGAAGCACTTAATATGTTGTTGTGGACGCTGGTGTTTTTTGTCGCCGTGATGGAAATTGCGATGCCGTGGGCAATGTATGTATTTGCCCCTGGGTTCGCCTCCGATCCGGACAAGTTCAATCTGGCAGTGCAACTGGCAAGGATAACCTTTCCCTATCTGATCTTCATTTCCATGGTTTCGCTGATGGCGGGGGTTCTCAATTCATTGTCACGGTTTGCCGCCGCCGCGGCGACGCCGATCCTGCTTAATATCTGCCTGATCGGGGCGATATTGTGGCTAACACCGCTGATGCCCGGCCCGGCCCACGCATTGGCATGGGGTATCGCCGGGGCGGGGCTGGTTCAACTGGTGTGGATATCGGTCCACTGTGCCAGGGCCGGTATGGCGCCACGTCCCGGAATGCCCCGCCTGACCCCAAGAGTGAAAAAGCTGGCACGACGCATTTTGCCGGTGGCGGTGGGGGCGGGGATATATCAGGTGAATCTTTTGATCGACACCGTTATCGCTTCGCTTCTTCCCGCCGGTTCTATTTCGTATCTGTTCTTCGCCGACCGGGTAAACCAGCTTCCTCTGGGGGTGGTCGGGGTTGCCGTCGGCACGGCGCTGTTGCCGCTGTTATCGCGCCAGTTGCAGGCAGGCGAGAAAAAGGACGCCATAGACAGCCAGAACCGGGCTATAGAGTTTGCCCTGCTGCTTACTCTGCCGGCGGCGGCGGCACTGATTGTTCTTGCCGAACCGGTAATTGTGACGCTGTTTCAGCGGGGCGAGTTCGGTCCCGCCGAGGCCGCAGCAACCGCATCGGCGCTGGCTGTTTATGCCACCGGACTGCCCGCGTATGTGCTGGTCAAAGCTTTGGCACCGGGCTTTTTCGCCCGCCATGACACTTCAACGCCGGTAAAGGTCGCGGCCTTTGCAATGATAACTAATTTGATCCTGAACCTGATTCTGATGGGACCGTTTCTGCATGTCGGCATAGCCATGGCGACATCCGCTTCGGCCTGGCTAAACGCCATCGCCCTGGCCCTGATATTAAAGCGGCGCGGCCATCTTGAAGTTGACGCCAGACTGCGGCGGCGACTGCCCGGAATGGTCCTTGCAAGTGCCGGTATGGGGGCGTTGCTGGTGGTGGGGATGAAATTTGCCCCCGTTCTTTTAGATGGCGGTCAGGTTGAACGGATCACCGGGCTTGCGGTTCTGATTGTCGGCGGGCTGGTCTCGTTCGCCGTTCTGGCCCAGCTTTTTGGCGC
>CAZEFJ010000038.1:0-2998 GCA_964511465.1 uncultured Hyphomicrobiales bacterium | reverse complement strand
TTCTGATTGTCGGCGGGCTGGTCTCGTTCGCCGTTCTGGCCCAGCTTTTTGGCGCAGCAAGGATCAACGATATACGGGCGCTTATGCGAAAATAGTCGGGTCGGGGTTGACCGGTTCGCGATCAGGCCCCATAAATCCGCCGTTCTTTAAACATTGTTCTTTGGTATTAGTCATGAAGCGTATCTTTTCCGGGGTTCAGCCGACCGGCAATCTGCATCTGGGGAATTATCTCGGCGCGATACGCAATTGGGTGCGTCTGCAGGACCAATACGACTGCCTGTTCTGTGTTGTCGATCTGCATGCAATTACGGTATGGCAGGACCCGGCGGAACTTTGCGCCAATACCCGCGAGGTCACCGCAGGCATGCTTGCCGCCGGAATCGATCCCAAGACCAATATTATTTTCAATCAGAGTCAGGTTCCGGGACATGCCCAACTGGCCTGGATACTGAATTGCGTGGCCCGGCTGGGATGGCTGAACAGAATGACCCAGTTCAAGGAAAAGGCGGGAAAGAACCGGGAAAACACGTCCGTCGGACTTTACGCCTACCCCAACCTGATGGCCGCCGATATTCTGCTTTACAAGACAACCCATGTGCCGGTCGGCGAGGACCAGAAACAGCACCTTGAACTGGCCCGTGATATCGCCGACAAATTCAACAAGGATTTCGGAGTTGATTTTTTTCCGTTGGTCGAGCCGCTGATTTTCGGCACCGCGACCAGGGTCATGTCATTGAAAGACGGGACCAGAAAAATGAGCAAGTCCGATCCGTCAGATTTGTCCCGGATCAACATGACCGATTCGACCGACGACATAGTGCGCAAGATTCGTAAGGCCAAGACCGATCCCGATCCTCTTCCCGATACCCCAAAGGGCCTGGAAGATCGTCCGGAGGCGTCTAATCTGCTGGGCCTTTATGCAGCCCTGTCGGATAGCTCCCTGGAAGATGTATGCAATCGTTTCGGAGGCGGTCAGTTCTCAGGATTCAAGCGGGAACTGGGGGATTTGGCGGTTGCCAGGCTATCTCCGATACAAGATGAGATGCGCCGATTGATGGCTGATCCGGGATCCATAGACGCGGTCCTGGCCGACGGTGCCGACCGGGCCCGGGTGATAGCCGAGCCGATCCTGAAGGAAGTCCACGATATCGTAGGGTTCCTTGGTGTATAATCAGAGGTGTATAATCAGATGTGGATGGGCAGGGACTTGATATTTTTTTCGATTCGTACCATTTAAGTGACCCCGCTCCAGGATACAGGACACCAGATTATGTTTATTCAGACCGAAACCACCCCTAATCCCGCAACATTAAAGTTTATTCCCGGTTGCCAGATTATGGAACAAGGTACCGCAAATTTCCCCGCTGCCGAGAAGGCCACGCAATCTCCTCTGGCCCTGCACCTGTTTGATGTTGAAGGTGTCGCCGGGGTTTTCCTGGGCGGCGACTTCATTTCCGTGACCAAGGCCGAGGGCAAGGAATGGGAAGTGATAAAGCCCCAGGTAATGAGCGCGATGATGGATCATCTGAGCGCCGGCAAATCAATTGTCGATGAAGACTTTGCCGATTCCGGCGAAATTTCCGGCGGCGAGGGAAATGAGGAAATTATCGCCCAGATAAAGGAAATCCTGGAAACAAGGGTCCGCCCGGCAGTTGCCCAGGATGGCGGCGATATAGTTTTTCATGGCTACGAGAACGGGGTTGTTTATCTGGCCATGCTTGGTGCCTGTTCGGGATGTCCCAGCGCCTCAATGACGTTGCAGCATGGCATCGAAAATATGCTTAGACATTTCATTCCCGAAATTACCGAAGTTCGGGCAGTGGAATAAATAATTATCTGGCCCCCGGGCCGAAAATTTACTAGTAATTCCCAATACAGGGCAACGGATTGTAGGTTCGTGATGCCTGACATGCGGGTGCCTTTTGCGCATATGCATATGTTTGGTGTGTGTGTGGCGGGTGATATGTCAGGGCGTGGAACGGGATCGACTTCTTCCGCATTTGCGGAAGGTTCGGAATGACTTATGAATTTTGAACGTGGCTCATTAGGTCTAATTGCGGTTTTGGTCGGCGTATTGGCCGCGGCGGTAGTGTTTAGCCCGCCGTCTCCAAAGACGTTGTCGCCAAGGATTTCGCTTGCCGTCCCGGAATTAAAGATTGCCGGTGCGGATGCGCCACACACCGTCACGACTGGCCACACGACCGACCGGCTTTCCAAGGTCTTTGCCGACATCGGCTACGAACTTGGTTCGGTTCTTTCCGACGGAGCTCAGGTACCGCGCCTGTTTCTTGCCAGTCTGCCCGATGATCTGGGGAAAATTCGTGAAAGCAAAATCCGCAAGGCGCTGTTTTTCCAGACCGTGCTGCCGCTGATATTACAGGTCAACGAGGAGATTCTCGCCGACCGCCAGCGGATATGGAACATTCTGTTTAATCAAAAGCTGGGACTGCGGGCCAGTGCCGCCGATCGGCTGTGGCTATCCGTCCAGTACCGGCGTTATGGAGTGAAGGCAAATAATCCGGAGGCTTTGCTAAGCCGGGTTGATATCGTTCCACCGTCGATGACCCTGGCTCAGGCGGCGGAAGAAAGCGGCTGGGGAACGTCGCGTTTCGTCCGCGAGGGCAATGCCATTTTCGGACAGTGGACCGTTTCTAAAACCAAGGGCCTGATACCATTGAACCGTGACCAGAACAAAAGTCACAAGGTTAGAATATTTGCCGATCTCATAGGTTCGGTACGGGCGTATACCTATAACCTCAACACCCATCGCGCCTATCAAGCCCTGCGCAAGGTCCGCGCGGCACGGCGGCGGCAGGGGCTGCCTATAGACGGGGCGGTACTTGCGGAAACGCTGAGCAGCTATTCTCAACGGGGCAAGGCATATGTGGCGACCATTCGCTCGATCATCGCCGCTAATAATTTGCGCCAACTGGACGACGCCCGGCTGAAAAACGTGAAAACAAGCGAACGTCTGCCAACCGGTGCCGGAGTGCTCTAG
>CAZEFJ010000037.1:7409-15869 GCA_964511465.1 uncultured Hyphomicrobiales bacterium | reverse complement strand
CGCCAGCCTGACCATGTTGACCTCGATCCTGCTGACCACTGTCGGCGCGGTGGAAATTATAAATCAAAACCTGACTATCGGTGCCCTGGTGGCTACCAACATGCTTAGTGGTCGGCTGCTTGGCCCGCTCAATCAACTGGTCGGACAGTGGCGCGGGTTCACCGGCTTTATACAGGCAGTGGATCGCCTTGGGGAAACCTTCAACCTGCCCAGCGAGCGCACCGTCAGCGAAGTTTCCATGGAGCGGCCAAACGGTGAGATAAGTATTGAGAGTGTCAGTTTCTCGTATGTCCAGGGAACCGCCCCGGTGGTTAATTCCGTGGATTTGAAAATTAATGTTGGCGGCATACAGGCACTGGTGGGACGCAACGGCAGCGGCAAGTCGACATTGTTAAAATTGATCCAGGGTCTTTACACTCCCAGCAGCGGCAGGGTTCTTCTTGACGGGGCCGATATAAGTCAGTTTACCCGCTCCGAGCTGGCCGGGTGGATGGGCTATGTGCCCCAGGACACGGTGCTTTTTGCTGGCACCGTGCGTGATAACATAGCCAAACGCAGGCCAGACGCCAGCGATGCGGAAATTCTAACCGCATCCGAGGAAGCCGGGGTTCACCGTTTTATAATCGACATGCCGGACGGTTACGCCACTGAAATAGGCGAGGCCGGACAGCGCCTGTCGGGCGGCCAACGGCAGCGCATTGCCATCGCCAGGGCCCTGGTCGGTGATCCACCGGTATTGCTTCTCGACGAGCCGTCGAGCAGCCTGGACCGTCAGGCAGAACAGGAATTGCGTAAAACACTGGTCGAAATTTCCAAAGAACGGACGATAATAATTGTCACCCACAGCCCGATCCTGCTTGCCGCGTGCACCCAGCTGGTTGCTCTCGACAGAGGCAAGGTGGCATTGTCCGGCCCGGCCAAGGACATTTTGCCGAAGCTTTTCGGGGCGGCGTCCAGGCCGAAGCTGTCAGGTGCCGCCGGCCAGCCTCAGCAACAGGCAAGACGACCCGGACACCCGCAACAGGCCGCCTCCCGTCCCCGTCCTCCTCAGCAACAGCAACCGGCAAAGCCCAAGCCCGAGCAATCGCAAGAACCACAAGACAATAGCTCAATTCAGATAGTCAGCGCGGACATGAAAGAAGACCAAAGCGACAAAGAAGAGAAGACTTAAGGTTAAGTATTATGAGCCGACTGGAAGCACTTATCGAGAATCATCCCCTGCCCTCATGGCGCCCGGTGGCGTGGCCGGTAATGGTCCTGTTGGGCTCACTGCTTGCATGGTCGAACTTCGCCCAACTTGAAGAAGTTGCGGTTGCCATGGGTGAAGTCGTTCCGGCCGGTCAGAAAAAGGTAATCCAGCACCTGGAAGGGGGAATCATTGAAAAAATTAATTACATCGAAGGTGATTCAGTCAAGAAGGGCGATGTTCTGGTACGCCTGAATTTGGCTTCCTCGGGAACCAATCTGGAAGAACTTCAGGTCCGCCTGGACAGTCAGATTCTTCTTCGTGCCAGGCTCAAGGCGGAGGTTGAAGGAAAGAAAAGTCCTGTTTTTCCTGAAGATGTCGCCAAAAGACTTCAGTCACAATACCGGGCTCAGAAGCTCTCGTTCATGGCCCGCAAACGCAAACTCAATTCCAATCTTAACGTACTGCGCAGGCAGGTGCGTCAGCGTGAACTGGACGTCAAGGAAATAGAAACCAAGGGCAAAGCAACCAAAAAGAATCTCAAGCTGGCCCAGGAACGTCTGAAGATGTCCGCCAACCTCCTGAAAGACGGGCTGACCTCCAAGATCGACCATCTGCAACTAAGAGCCGAAGTGGAAAGCCTGCAGGGTGAGATGGAAAGCATCCTGCCATCGGTTCGCCGGGCAAGGTCGGCAGTTAACGAAGCTCGGAGCCGGGTGAACGATGAAATCAATCGCTTTCGCAGCGACGCCCAGGACGAACTTATAAAGGCCGAACAGGCGATAGGACGAATTACCGAACTGCTTAACAAGGCCAATGAACAGGAACTGCGCGCCGAAATCAGAAGCCCCATCGACGGCGTCGTGCAGAATCTCCGCTATAACACCATCGGCGGCGTGGTAAAGCCGGGCGATGCGATAATGGATATAATTCCGTCAGGGGGCAAAATTATGATCGAAGCCAAACTTGACCCCGTTGACCGCGCCTATGTAAGAAAAGGCATGCCGGTTCTGGTCAAGCTTACGGCATACGATTATTCCCGCTACGGGGGACTGGACGGCCATGTTTTCACGATTGCCCCGGATTCCAGCACCGACGACAACGGGGTGCCATATTTCCGCGTCATGGTGATGACCAAAAAATCATATCTGGGCAAAGTAAAGGGGGATTTGCCGATTACTCCGGGGATGCAGGCGACAGTTGATATCCGCACCGGCTCAAGAACGGTGATGGAATATCTTGTCCGTCCGGTGCTGAAATTAAAACATGAGGCATTCCGCGGGCGCTGATGGGTAGATAAAATCTTCCTCAATTTTCCTGTTATTAATGAGCTTGTTTATATTTTCTCAACTTTTCTGTATAACCTTGGAATAGTTATCAAGGGGTATGTCGAGGGCCTGCTAAAGACTAGGACGTATATTTACAACCTTCGACAAAGGAAGCGACCGACAGAATGTTGGTTTTTAGGGGCAGATAATGGCAATAGCATCGGTAATCGGTATCCTCTCCGCGTTTGGGCTGTTCGTAGGTGCCATTCTCTATCAAACCGACAACTATATGGTCTTTGTCGACCTACCCAGCATTATCATCGTCTTTGGCGGCACCATGTCGGCCACCTTCATGGCATACGAGCCACGGTATGTAATACTGTCGCTGAAACTGATCTGGAAAATCATGTTCTCGGCCAAAATAAGCCGAGGAATGCTGAAAGCCGAAGTCGGGCGGATTATCAAATGGGCCTATACGGTTCAGAAAAATGGCATTCCGGCGCTGGAATCAGAATCCAAAAAGGCCGTAAGAGGAGATAAATTCCTTCGCTTCGGGGTGGAAATGGTAATTAGCGGCTACTCCGGCGACGAAGTTCGCGAAATTCTAACCACCACCATAGAGACTACATTCGGCCGCAACACTGTCCAGGTCAGCATCCTTAATTCAATGGCCGGGTCTTCGCCCGCCTTCGGTATGATCGGAACCCTGGTTGGTCTGGTGATAATGCTTGGGGCTATGGGCGGCGACCCCGCCGAACTTGGTGCCGGTCTTTCGGTCGCCCTGATAACCACCCTTTACGGAGTTATCCTGTCCCGGATGGTTTATATGCCGGCAGCCGCCAAGATCATGCAGCGTGAGCAAATAGTGCGCTTTCGCAATTATCTGGTTTGCGAGGGACTGACACTTCTGGCCGACCGTAAAAGCCCCCGCTTCATCCAGGACAAAATGAACGCCTATCTCGATCCGGCCCTTCATTTCAACATCGACAAGATGAAAAGATAACCATATCAGTCTAAGGGATCAGTAAGTGGCTGCACCAAAGGCCCCGAAAGAAGAAGAAATAAAAGAAGACTGGCTGGTCACCTATGCCGACGCCATAACCCTGCTTATGGCCTTTTTCGTGATGCTGCTGACTTTTTCCAAATTCGACATCCCTGCCTTCGAAGAGGCGGCGGCGGCGATCGCCGGTAAAATCAGCGACAAGCCGAAAGTCAGCCCAACCGCCGAAATGATGATCGACATTCAGGATATGGTCTACAACATGCAGGCCGACGAGGTGGTAAAGGTCGAAAAAGACAGAAAAGGCGTGGTTATCGAGTTGGCCTCTTCGGCGTTCTACAAGCCAGGCTCGGCAACCATAAGAGACGAGGCAGTACCGGTGCTGAAGGAAATAGCCGACATGCTGGCGGCGCCAAGATACGCCACCTACAACGTCGAGGTCGAAGGACATACCGACGACGATCCGATAAGCACAAGATTATTTCCCTCCAACTGGGAGCTTTCGTCACGTCGTGCGACGCGTGTAGTCCGCTTTTTCATTGAAGACGGAATGCAACCGCTACGCCTCAAGGCGGTGGGATTTGCCGAAACCAGGCCAAAGCTGCCCAACCGGGATGCCAACGGCGTACCTATTCCGGAAAATCAGGCCGAAAACCGTCGGGTGCTGATCAGGGTATTTCCGATGTCTCTGGAAGAGAGGGCCTTGCTATACAAGAAAACGGGAAAGGTGGACATAGTCGATACCTCCAAGCCTCCCCCTCCGGCTGGGACTGCCAACCAGCCTGCCGAGAAGGCCGCCCCGGACCATAGCTCTCAACCGCCATCAATACCGGGACAGTAGAAATTTATTTGATTTCGACTTCCATGCCCTCGCGTGCGGCGAAGGTGTTGGGCCACGTCTCTTTCGCCTCGGCTTCCAGTTTTTCCATAAAATCGTCATTGTGATCCGGCTCGTGGTGGAAGATGGCCATCCGTCCGACTCCGGCAGCCCGACACAGACGAACCCCTTCGTTCCAGGTTGAATGCCCCCAGCCTACCTTGCTAGGGAATTCATCTTCGGTATAGGTTGCATCATATATTACCAGTTCGGAGCCTTCGATCAGGCCGAGCACATTCTCATCAGGAACACCCGGAACATGCTCGGTATCGGTGATGTAGCATACTGATCTACCATCAAATTCTATGCGATATCCGGTCGCTTTGTTGGGGTGGTTAAGCGGCGCCGTGCTGATTTTTACGTCCGGGTAAAGCTGAAATTCATCCCCGGCCTCGAAGTCTTCAAAGCTTATATTCGCCTGCATTGCGGCCAGCGGAATTGGAAACATCGGCCCTTCCATCTGGTTGGACAGGGTCTTTTTTATGCCCTGCTTGTCAGTAAGATGGCCAGCCATGATATGGATAGAACACTTGGGATTGTAGGCGGGAATGAAAAAGGGAAAGCCGTTTATATGATCCCAATGGGTATGGGTAAAAAGAAGGTGAGTGTCGCACACACCGTCCTTGATGAATTCCTTGCCGAGGTAGCGTATACCGGTGCCGGCATCAAGTACGAACCGGCGATCGCCAACAATAACTTCGATACAGCTGGTATTGCCGCCGTATCTGGTGTTATCCACCGACGGACAGGCTATTGACCCTCTGACCCCCCAGAATTTTATTTTAAACGTCATTTTCCCCCGCAACCTTAGCGGCTAAAGATAGAATCCGGAGAATATGCAGGAAGATATGATTGCCCGCAATATTACATTTTAAACCATAACGCTTATAATATTTAAGTGACCATCGTCACAGGACCGTGGGGCAAGGACCGAGGATGGTGGGAATTTCAAGACTGAAACGTTCCAGCCTCAACCTGAGAGCCTATTTCAAGCCCCAAAACGGCATCCGCCCTGCCCTGGTTGACTGCCAATTCAATCAGGCCGTTGGCGTTTTCATAGCAAAATGCCTGGGCTGGTAAAACGTCGGAAAATGTCCGGGCGCGTTTTAGCCGATGCCCACCGACACTTACCCCGGCATCCGGGGGCAGGGCGGCGGCACGAATCCCGGTAACCGCATTGCCAAAACTGTCGATATAGATGATTTCATACAAATCATCGGGCCAGTCCAGGTGGCGAATTCCTGAAACAGGTCTTTCCATACTGCCTTCAGGCTCTTTATCGGCAAGCCCCCCGATGGCCGCTATACGGGCGGCTGTCGGGGCAAACAGATCGCGGCCATGAAAAGTCGCCGACATGCCATCGGGCCGCCAGTTTATCTCCCACCACCTGGGTTTTTCCAAAGGCTCGCCAGGGCAACGCCGAATAATCATCTCGAACATGCCGTTATCCGGGCCGACATACCAGCGCCCGCCCGCCTTCAGCACCCCCGGCCCCCGCATCCCTCCGACTCCGGGGTCGACAACGGCAAGGAACACCGCCCCCTTGGGAAATTCATCGACATAGGAAGCAAGCAGATAGGCCGAGGCCCTGGGGTTATGTGCCGGGGCATCGGCAAAAAGGTCAATAATCGAGGCATCCGGTGCATCGCGGTGAAGGACCGCCTTGATCTGACCGGTATAAGGCAAGCCAAAATCGGTAAACAGCACTATAACCTGTTTCACGGCAGGCACTCCCTGGACATTTCCCAGCCAAAGACATTCATAATATATTGCCCCGGTAAAAATACCCTGTTTACCGAACGCAACAGAACCTGTTAGCTTGGGGCTCGCAGATCATGCGGTTCCGAATAAATCAGAGTAATACCTATGAATGAAGTTACAGAAAACGGCCCCGACGTAAACGGGACGACAGAACAAACCAACAAATCAGATATATCCACTCTCTACAGGCTGAGGCGTGCATTCATCATTCTGATGCTTCTAACTTTCGTCGGCTTCGCCTTAAAGGTCTTTATAAACCTGACATGGCCTCCAAGCTAAAATAATCAGGGTTCTGCCACTGAAGCGGTGGTGTTTTACAGTGCCGGAGACATGCCGCATGCTTCCGCAGCGGCGTTCCTGACCGCTTTTTCCACCTTGGCATAGGCACTGGCCTCGATCTGGCGAACCCTCTCACGGCTGATATTGTACAGCTTGCCTAATTCCTCAAGGGTCAGAGGGTCATCCTTCAGCTTGCGCTCGATGAAAATATGGCGCTCGCGCTCGTTCAACTCGCCGGTTGCCCGATTCAACATGTCACGGCGTACCGACATTTCCTCATCATTGGCTGTAAGGGCTTCAGGGCTAGGGCATCCATCAACCAGGGTATCCTGAAAATCTACAGAATCGTCATCGGACAACGGCGTGTTCAGTGATAAATCGCGCGATGACATGCGGCGGTTCATGTCGATGGCATCAAGCTTGGAAACATTCATCTGATCAGAAATAAGCGCCGCCTGATCCGAAGTAAGATCCCCGGCTTCCAGCATGTTCATTTTTCCCTTGAACTTGCGAAGGCCGAAAAAAAGCTTCTTTTGCGCCGCCAAGGTCCCCATTTTGACCATCGACCACGACCTCAGGATATATTCGGTAATTGCCGCTCTGATCCACCAAATTGCGTATGTAGACAGCCTGAAACCACGTTCAGGATCAAATTTCTTGACCGCCTTCATTAAGCCGATGGAACCTTCCGAAACCAGGTCGGCCATCGGCAGGCCATAGCCGCGGTGCTTCATTGCGATCTTTGCAACCAGACGCAAATGGCTGGTAACCAGTTTGTGTGCGGCATCGACATCGCCATGATCGCGCAAGCGAACGGCTAATTCATATTCCTCATCGGGCTTAAGGATGGGAAATTTCCAGACCTCGTTAAGGTACAGCGACAGGCCGCTATCAACGGCAACTGCTGGTAAGTTAATCTTCGACATGGAACATCCTACCCAAATCTAGCTGCCCACAATCAGCGGACAGAACAAACAACGCACCAAAAAGGCTCCAGACCAACACGGATACCAGACACACAAATACTAAAAATATATAAGAACCATTCCAATACTAACAGCAAGGCCCGGCAAAAGTCAATATCTTTTAGAAAAGAACGTTACAAACCAACGTGTTAGTCTAGGTTATCGTTGCTTGACATATCCTTATTATAGTCATAGCTGAGATCAATAATTGGCGGCAGATTATCGCTTGCGCCGTTATCAATTAATGTTTGGCGTTTCTGGCGATACATCGAGCGGACTGCGGCATAATAATCTATGGAAGTTTTCTTGATCTGGTCAAGTTCGTCCATTACCCCGGAATAATCATCGACGGCGCTGAGACCGACGCGGGTCCAGACAAGTTCATCGTTATTGGTATTATTGGCCCAGTTGTTTATCGGGTCGAGATACCCGTCGACCAGCAGCTTGCCTATCCCGTCACGCGGGCTGGACGGGCCAAACAGCGGCAGAACCATATAAAAGCCTTCGCCAACCCCCCATACGGCGAGGGTCTGGCCAAAGTCCTCACTATGTCCGGGAACACCAAGCATACTGTCGGCGGGGTCCATTATCCCGCCGATACCCACGGTCGAATTAACCAGGAATCTCTCGGTCGTTTGCCATGCCCGCTGTGGCTCACCCTGAAGGATATCGTTAAACAGGACTATCGGAGCGTCAAGATTGTCCAACACATTCGAGACGGCATTACGCACCGGCGGCGGGATAAAGCCCTTGTAAAGAACGCTTACCGGACGCAACAGCATCTTGTAAAAAACTTCGTTGAAACTAAAGATCGCCCGATTCAACGATTCCAGCGGATCATTGCTATCCGCCTCAACGCCATCCGAAGACGCAGACGCGTCCTGAGCTGCGGCGGCGGCGGAAAAGGGCACACCGGACATCAGCATAGCAGCGACCGCCACCACCCCTAACCGGTAGAGAATCTTATCGGCAAGCAAAAACAACAAAAAACGTCCTCCAGCCAACAGCATATACTGGAAACAACCGGCCCGACACGCTACGGTTAATTCTAAGGTTAATGCCGGATAACGGCAACACGTTATAGTAAGTTTTTTTAATTTTGTATGAAGGCTTATGGCATACGC
>CAZEFJ010000037.1:0-7309 GCA_964511465.1 uncultured Hyphomicrobiales bacterium | reverse complement strand
CGTTACCAGTACCTGGCTCCACGCGTCGCCAAGGCTTTCGACATGAAACGGATGATCAGGATCGCCACCGGATCATTCTGGAAGAAAGCGGCTCAGAATCAGCAGAAACGGCTTCTTGAAGCCTTCATCAGAATGAGCGCCAGCACCTACGCCTCCCAATTCGACGGCTATTCGGGTGAGGCATTCAAAACCCTTGGCGCCAAACCAGGCCCCAGGGGCACCATGCTGGTGGCGACCCAAATACTTCGCCCCGACGATTCCCCTGTCGCGATCACCTATGTGGTAAAGGAAAGCGGCGGAATGTGGCGAATCGTTGACGTGTTGCTCGACAATTCGATCAGCGAGCTTGCCGTACGGCGCTCGGAATACCGCCAGATGCTGAGAAGCAAGGGCATGAAAGGGCTTATTGATCTGCTAAACAGCAAGGCCTCATCTCTTGTCGCCGGCTGAGAGCCCCCCCTGCAGTGCCATCAGGGCAGGCAGAACGACCAATGTGCAGACCAGTGTCAAGGCAATGGATATGCTAAGCAATATCCCCATGCTGGCCGTACCCGGATGACTGGACAGCGCGATTGAGCCGAACGAGCCGATGGTGGTTAGCGCGCTAAGGACCACGGCGCGCGGTGTACTGGTATTGAAGGCACCGCCCTCGCCCTTTTCGTTTCGTTGACGCTGAACCAGATGAATGGCGCTGGCGACCCCAAGTCCAAACAACAGCGGCAAGACGATAATGTTGGCGAAATTAAAGGCGATCCCGAAGATAACCGAGGCGGCGACGGTAAACAGCGCCGCCAGAACCAGCGGCGCGAAGACCAGCAGGACGTCACGCGCCGAGCGCATCAGCACCGCCAGCAGGGCGGCAATAAGGAAAAAAGCCAGCCCCGCCGCCTCGGCAAAGGCGCGAACCACCGTTTTGCCCGCCTCAAAGATGATTACCGGCGCGCCGCTGGCATGAGGGGATATCGCGCGCACCGCCTTGACAAACCGCTCAAGGGCATCCCGGTCCTGCAGGTTTTCCTTTGCCGAAACCTCGACACGGACCCGCCCGTCGGCGGCCAGATTGCGCGCCTTCAGGCTGTCCGGCAAATCGTTGATGGTCACCGGACCGGCGTTCAGCGACATTGCAAGGTCATCCAGCCGACTCGAAAGCCCCCCAAGAAGGCGTTTTTCCAGCTCGTCAATGGTGCTATCGCGCAACCCGCCCAGAGATGAAATTGCCTTGGCCAGACGGGATGCGGCCTTGCTTGCGGGATTCCCGCCCCCTTCAGCCGCCAGTTTTTTCAGTTTTGCCTCAATTTTGTCAATACTTGCCCGGCCCTCGTCAATACCGGGCGGCGGCAATCTGTCCAAAGCCAGGGATGGGGACAGGAAGGACGCCATATCGTCGATTATATCCAGCTTTTCATCCTGTTGGGACGGCACATAATCAGCCAGTGTTCTGACCTCGTCAACGACATCAAGAGAGGCTATTTTGGCCGCCATTTTCCTCGCGGAGTCGAGATTCTCGGCAAGAATGGTTATCATATAAGGACTGGTCCGGCTGTCGCTCATAAGGTCGTAAAATGTCGATACCGACTCGGTCGAGCGGTTGCGCAAATTCATCGGGTCGAAATCGAACCGGGCCTGTGGGATAAGCGCCGCCGCGCCAAGTCCCATAAGCACCGAAATGCCAATAATTATTCTCGCATGAGTTCGTATTGATTTTTGCCCCCACACGGCCAAAGAGACGCCATCACCGGTAACCGGCGAAGGACGCGGAGAAAGTGGAAAAAGCGTCAGCAAAGCGGGCAGTACCGTCATGTTGGCAAAAAGTGCGATGAACATGCCGCTACCCGCGATCAACCCCAATTCGGCAAGACCGAGATAATCCGTCGCAATGAACGAATAAAAAGCGATTGCCGCGGTGACCGCACACAGGCTCAGGGCCCCACCCACCCCGTCGGCGGCGCGGCCAAGTGCCTCATCATGAGCAGTTCCTCGGTCTATGTCTTCCTTGTAGCGAAGTCCGAAATGAATTCCGAAATCGACGCTAAGCCCGATAAACAGAACCGCAAAAGCGACCGATATCAGGTTGAGTTGGCCCAACGCGAGCAGGGCAAACCCGGCGGTCCACAAAAGCCCCATGATCAGGGTTACAAGCAGGCTCAGGCTCAGCCGCAGCGAGCCCAGGCCGACCACCAGAACACCTATCACCAGAACAAACGAGACCACGGCGGCCAGACCCATTCCCTGCTCGACGCTTTGCAGTTCCTCTGCCGCCAGCGCGGCCGAACCGGTAAGCCGGACCCGAACCCCGTGGGCCGCGTCCAAGTCGATTTTCGCGGCAATACTTCTGATCCCATTCATCGCCTCGTCGGCAGGGCTAAGCGAGCTGAAATCGAGAACCGGTTTGACTTGCAGAAACCTGCGATAAGGCCCGCCGCCATCCGCAGCGCCGAGTATCAGCCTGCGCCATGACAATTCGGCAGAACGTCCGGCGGCCTGGGCTTCGACAACTCCGGCAATGGCGTTGAGAATGGGGGTTATTTCAATTGTCGAACGGTTGCCGTTTTTAAGCTTCTCGTCAATCGCCAGTCCCAGCATTTTAAACAGGCCGCGCAACGACTGATCCCGCCACAGGGTTCCCAGGAATGGCTGGGCCTCGGCCAGGCGATCACTTAAATTGGATAATTCATCGACACTCATGAAAAGCAATCCGTTCTTGCGAAAGAATGGCTCGCCCTCAAGATCGTAGACCCCACCGAACAACTTTGGCTTCTGCCGCAGAATTTTCGCCAGGGCCCGCGCCGCATCGTCAGCCTGATCCCCGGTGGCGGCGTCTATGACCACGACGATATCGTCGGACAACTGCGGAAAAGCCCTGGAAAGTGCAGCATCATCCTTGCGGAACGCCAGATCAGGTGAAAGCATGTCGGTGGTGTCGGTGTTGATCGCCATGTTTTCCACGACATAGTAGAAAACCAGACCGCTCAGCAAAAGCGACGCAACGACCACCGCCACCGCCCGGCGAGCGACAAGTCTGACCCAGCCAACAAGAAGTCTGCGGTAACTTTCTCCAGCCTTTTCGATCATCTATTGGCCACATATGGAAGCAGGTTCAACTTCCACAAGATTGGAATTAAAGGCCGATCCACCCGCCATATCAGAAGTGAAATCCGGGGTCGTGTTGTTGGCATTTTGTCCTCCCGGATAGTGACGGTTCCACCATAGGCCATGACAGGCGACGACACCGGAGCTTACCGTTTCGCTAACCCTGGCCCAAAGCAGGCACTGACCCCGGTCGTTGAACACCCTCACCTGTTGGCCGTCGATAATATTCCTTGGTCCGGCGTCATCGGGATGGACGATGAGAGTCGGGCGTTTTTCCGACTCCAGAGCCCCCGCATCTCTGGCGTAATTTGAATTAAGGGCCGAATGGGCCGACGGGGTAATAAAAAACAAGGGATATTTATCAAACAGTTCAGGCGTAGCCTCGGGACTTTCAAGGGGTGCAATATAGCCCGGCAAGGGATCGTATCCATCGTCCATCATCGTCTGCGAAAAAAATTCTATCCTGCCGGACGGCGTTGGAAAGCTGCCCCGGCAATAATGATCGTAGGCATTGTCGACCCTTGCCTCGGCCCATCCTTGGGCAAACAAAAGTTCCCTGTCGATACTTTTAATTACCGGATCGTCAAGATCCAGAACCTCGTCGATAATTTCCCATGCGTCTTTTTTAAAGCATGGCTCGGCAAAACCCATGGCTTCGGCGAGAGCCGCGAATACATCAAGGTTGGAGCGGCATTCGCCAAGCTGGTCTATCGCCGGGCGGTTAAGCAACAGGCTTGGATGATAATAGGAAAACAAAATGTCTGGATGCTCGAACTGGCTCGTCGCGGGCAGCAGAATGTCGGCATATTTGGCGGTGTCGGTGACAAACTGCTCATGGACGACGCAGAACAGATCGTCGCGTTCCAGTTCCTTCAACAGACGACTCTGATTGTATAGCACGGTCGCCGGATTGCCGTTAAACACATACAGGCTTTCGACTTTCGGGGTGTCTCCCTCAAGCATTTCGGCAAGACGAACCATGTTGTATTTAGCCCCTGGTCCAGACCGCATTTCATTGCCTTCCAGAGGCTCCCAATCGACCGGAAAGACGGTGCTGGTGGGAAAGTACATGCCACCGCCGGGCCGCGCCCAGGCTCCGGTAAGGGCTGGCAGACAGGCCACGGTACGGGCCATCATTCCGCCGTTGGAATGGCGCTGGCAACCCGGCCCCAGATAGATGAAAGAGGACGGCTGGGAGGCGTAGAGCCGGGCAAATGCAATAATGTCGGCGGCGGCAACGCCGCTCAGTGTCTCTGCTTTTTCCGGGGGGTATTCCCTTATCTGTTCCCGCAGCGCCTCGAACCCGGTGGTGAAATCCTTGACGAAATCCTTGTCATAGAGGTCTTCTTCAATGATTACATTCATCATCCCAAGGGCCAGTGCCCCGTCACTTCCCGGTCGGGGACGGAGGAAAAAATCGGCACCCCCGGCACCGTTTATTTCGATCGGGTTTATTACCGCCGACATTGCCCCGCCTTTTCGCGCCTGATTGAAAAAGACATTCTGGTGGATGTTTGTGGATGCGGTATTCACCCCCCATGCAACGATCAACTTGATATTCCCGATGGCCGTTGGCAGCGCCCCGACCGAGCCTCCCATGGTATAGCGATAACCGGTACGCCCGGCCTTGGTGCAGATGGTCCGGTCAAGCCGAAGACTGCCCAATCGGTTGAAAAACCGTCGCCCGGCAATATGACCATTGACCAGGCCCTCGGTGCCGGAGCCGAAAAAGGGCAAAATGGACTCGCCGCCATGATCATCGCAAATTGCCCGCCAGCGACCGGCGATGGTGGCTATCGCCTGATCCCAGGTGATCCTTTCAAACCGCCCTTCCCCCTTCGCCCCGAGCCGTCTCATCGGGTAAAGCAGACGCTCGGAATCATAGACCCTTTGCGGTGCCAGCATGATCTTGCGGCAAAGAAAACCACGGGTTACCGGGTGGGCCGGATTTCCCTCGACCCGGACAAGTCTGCCATCGGTTACGTGCGAGATAATCGAACAGGTATCGGGGCAGTCGTGGGGACAGACCGAGTTAGTCGTCCGATTGTCGGGGTTACTTGATATAGCCGTTCTCCTCGAACCAGGCTACCGCGTCACCCAGGGCCTCGGTCGCGGGGCGGGACGCATAATCCAGTTCGCGACGAGCCTTTTCGCAGCAGAAAAACATTTTCTTTTTGGCCATTCGAACCCCGTCAATGGTAACAAAAGGCTCCCTATTCTGCCTAATCAGGCGGGCCCAACCCTCGACCGCAATCGCAATCGGCATTATCAGATTGTGGGGAACGCATATTTTCGGAGCCTTCCGGCCGCTGGCCCCGGCGACCGTGTGGAGAATATCCTTCAGAGCCATGTTATCTCCACCAAGAATATACCGTTCCCCGATATTGCCCTTTTCGAAAGCCGCCAGATGACCGTTCGCAACATCATCCACATCGACAATATTAAGCCCGGTATCGACATAGGCGGGCATTCTTCCCGCCGCCGCCTCGACGATCATCCGCCCGGTCGGAGTAGGTCTTATATCGCGCCGACCAACCGGCGTCGAGGGATTGACGATTACCGCCCTAAGACCATTTTCGGCAACCATCTGATGAACGACTTCCTCGGCCCTGAACTTGGACTGTTTATAGGGACCGATCATATTGTCGTAGCTGACCGGTGTTTCCTCGTCACCGGGGGAGCCGTCGGCAGGCAGCCCAAGGGTAGCGACCGAACTGGTATAAACGACGCGACCAACGCCTGCATCGATTGCCGCCGACATCAGATTTCTTGTACCTTCGACATTGGCCCTGAACATTTCAGACGGATTCAATGTCCACAGGCGGTAATCTGCAGCGACGTGAAACAATCCGTCACAGCCTCTGCAGGCATTGGCCAGAGACACCGAATCGACAAGGTCGCCTTCAACGACCTCGACATCAAGCCCCTCGAGATTGCCCCGCGGGCTGCTCGGGCGGACCAGCGCCCGGACCTTGAAACCTTTATCCAGCAACCGTCTGGCCACGGCCGAGCCGACGAATCCCGATGCCCCGGTAACCAGTATCATTTCAGCTTTCCCAAAAATGATCTAAACATTCCTTCACCTTTGCCCTTATCGGCTTTATTTATCAGGCCTTAACCAGTGGATACAATATAGTGACCGAGAACAGTGAAAAAGTAATCAGGGTAATGCTGGCGCGACCACGCGGCTTCTGCGCCGGGGTCGAGCGAGCCATAGAAATTGTCGAACGGGCGCTGGAAATATACGGCCCCCCGGTCTATGTCCGCCATGAAATCGTCCATAACAAGAGAGTGGTTGAAACGCTCAAGGATATGGGCGCAAGATTTGTCGAGGAACTGGACGACATTCCCGACGGCGCGATCACCATATTCAGCGCCCACGGCGTCTCGGAAGCGGTGGAAGCCGAGGCAAAACGGCGCGACCTTACGGTAATTGACGCAACCTGCCCACTGGTATCAAGAGTTCATAAGGAAGGGCAGAAACAAGCGGAAAAAGGCCGTGAAGTGATTCTTATAGGACACAACGGACACCCCGAGGTGGAAGGCACCCAGGGCAGAATCCCCGGCGGCGTGCATTTGGTTACCACAACAAACGACCTGGCCCAGCTTAAAATAAAGAACCCCGACAAGGTAGCCTATGTAACCCAGACCACCCTCAGCGTCGATGACACCCATGACGTAATCAACGGGCTTCAGGATAAATTTCCCAACATAGTCGGCCCCAGCGTCAAGGATATATGCTACGCCACCCAGAATCGCCAGACGGCGGTAAGGGACCTGGCCCCGCAGGTCGACCTTTTTCTCGTTGTCGGCGCCCGCAACAGTTCAAATTCCAACCGGCTGCGCGAAATCGGCGAAAGCATGGGGGTTCCCAGCTACCTGATAGACGATGCCAACGGTCTGGATATGGCATGGTTTGATGACATCAACACGATTGGCATAACCGCCGGGGCGTCCGCACCCGAGGAACTTGTCCAGGAACTTATAGAACGGCTGAAAAAACTGGGGACCATCTCGGTGGAAAGATTCGGATCGGTGGAAGAACATATGCAGTTCAAGCTGCCCCGCGAACTAAATGATGCGACGAAGCAAAATATGGAAAACCGATAATGGCGGTTCCGATAATTCAACAAGTTCGTGTTGGCGCTTATATCCTGGCTCAACGGCTTCGCGGGGTGAAAAGATATCCGCTGGTGCTGATGCTGGAACCGTTGTTCAA
>CAZEFJ010000036.1:0-15921 GCA_964511465.1 uncultured Hyphomicrobiales bacterium | reverse complement strand
AACCCCAATTGGAACCGATATCATAAAAGACCTTGTTTCCGGTTAAAAAGGCCTCCAGCATAATCGCCAATTCAGGCTCACACAGATTGTCAAGCTGCTTGTCATAAATTCTCGAAAAATGAAGTTTTCGAGCATCAAAACAAAAATGTCGTTTCTCATCCCCGAACGTAACGGATGCATCGGCTTGCCCCGAAAGTTTCAGGCAATGATAGGCAAAGTCAAAAAGCAACCGTCCTGGCTTTTTACCGAAACGTTTTGCCCAGCGGTTCTTATACCTGTGAAAACCGATAGCTTTAAGTTGAGATATAAGAGGCAGCCGTTCGACGCTGAATGGCACAAAAGGCGCCTTGTTCGCCAGATATGTCTGGAGGTAATTAGTCACTAAAAAAGTTCCCCCTGGAAGAAACGTCAAAATCCAGATTTATAATTTTCCGTAAAAAGCCGTATCTCATTCAGCTTCCGCCGTCTGGCGCTAGAGCATACATTCATGTTCCCCAAACCCTCAACTACCAATCTTATCGGGTAGATCGCATGAATTTTGTTGGCAAAATAAGCCACCATTACACCATCCGGCATGAGGCGAGGTAAGGTTGCTGTCGTCCTAAACATTCTACTGAATGTGATAGGTGATTCTGATTGGTAGTAATACAATGCCCGGCATTAAATTATTTAGGGTAATCCCCGACAGCAGGAGAGGCCTTTGGAAACCTCCGTTTCGATAGATCACCAATGGCTTGAGGCTATTATTTCCTCTGCTCTGGATTGTGTCATAGCCATAGATCATCAGGGGGAAGTGGTCGAGTTCAACGCCGCAGCGGAGAGAACGTTCGGCTATAGCCGCAAAGAGGCTCTCGGAAAGGATTTGACGGAACTGATCATCCCCGAGCGTTTTCACGAAGCGCACCGAACCGGAATGGAGCGTTACCGTCAGACCGGTGTAGGCAGGGTCGCGGGAAGAAGAGTCGAGGTTGTCGCGGTAAGGTCGGATGGCCGGGAAATTCCGGTAGAATTAGCGATTATCCCCGTAAACCCTGGCGACTCATCCTTTTTTACGGCTTATTTGAGGGATATTTCAGACCGTAAGATAGTTGAAGATATCCGTTCCGAGCATACTCGTGAAATGCGGGAGATGCTGGAACAAACCGTTTCTTCAGTTTCCAGAACGGTCGAAATGAGAGACCCTTATACTTCCGGCCATCAGCAACGAGTTGCCCAGTTAAGCGTTGCCATCGCAAAGCAGCTTGAATGTTCGGAACATATGGTCGAAGGCATTCGGATTGGTGCATTAATTCACGACATTGGGAAAATCGCGGTTCCGGGAGAAATTCTCAATCGCCCCGGAAAGCTGGATAAAATTTCAATGTCACTGGTCCGCACCCACTGCGAAGTCGGCTACAGCATTACCAAGGATATAGTTTTTCCGTGGCCTGTAGCGGAAATTATCCTGCAGCATCACGAACGTATTGACGGGTCAGGCTATCCATACGGCCTGAAAGGAGATAAAATATCTCGTGAGGCCCAGATCGTTTCCATTGCCGATATGGTGGAAGCAATTATTTCCCACCGCCCCTATCGTCCCGGCTTTGGAATTGAAAAAGCCTTGTCGATCATTAAATCGGAAGCGGGAACCAGCTTGAACCAAACCTATGTCGATGCCTGTATAGATGTTTTTGAAAAGTGTAATTTCGAGTTTCAACCGGTATCGGAGAATCCGTTTTTCAAACTATCAAGCCCTGACTAGGCATGTTTCCCGAATTAGATAATATGGAGAAAGCATATGTATGGAAGGGTGCTGGTTATCGCTTTATCGGTTGTGTTTGTTACCTCGACCGCCAATGCGGGGCAGAGTGTTACCATTTCATCCAGGGATTGCAAGCGGTTAGCCAGAAGTGTTCCGTCCGCAGATTATAAGCCAGGCGTAGATGTGCGCGGTAATAAGGTTGCCGGAGCCGACCTTGACGGCGGCTCGACGCTGAAAGTACTGCCCCCGGTAATCTCGTTCGATATAAGTCGGGATTTCAGCAAGTATGGCGGATCATCCGATACCTCTGTCGGCAAGGTGAGATTTGACATCATGAGCGGCAAGCTGACCTTTAACGGCCAACCTCTGGGCGGAGGCGATCAGGCCGAGCTTGCAAAAAAGTGCAGCCAATTGATAAATGGCGGGGGCTGATCCGGATTTCGGGCTTCCCGACATGGACAACCGGACAGGCTTTGCCTAAAAGTTCCATATAACTGTTCTCATCGATTTGAAAGGTGGACACCGAAATGCGTCTATCGAGCTATTTTATGCCGACGATCAAGGAGACACCGTCCGAAGCGACGATTGCCTCGCATCGGCTGATGTTAAGAGCCGGAATGATCCGCCAGTCCAGTGCCGGTATATATTCATGGCTGCCGATGGGATTCAGGGTACTCAGGAAAATAGAGGGCATTGTCCGCGAGGAACAGAACCGGGCGGGCTGTCACGAAATGTTGATGCCGACTATCCAGCCTGCCGAATTGTGGCGCGAAAGCGGCCGCTACGACGCCTATGGACCGGAAATGCTGCGGATTACCGACCGCCATGGCCACGAAATGCTGTACGGCCCGACCAACGAAGAGCAACTTACCGAAATCTTTCGCGAAACCGTACGCAGCTATAAGGAACTGCCAAAGATACTATACCATATCCAGTGGAAGTTCCGCGACGAGGTGCGTCCCCGTTTCGGAGTCATGCGGGGCCGTGAATTCCTGATGAAGGACGCTTATTCCTTCGACCTTGATTTTGCCGGGGCGAGAAACTCTTACAACAGGATGTTTATCTCCTATCTTCGCACATTCTCCAGAATGGGCCTCAAGGCTATACCGATGAAAGCGGATAGTGGCCCGATAGGCGGTGATATGAGCCACGAGTTCCTGATTCTCGCCGAGACCGGCGAAAGCGAGGTCGCGTGCCACAGGGATTTTATCGATAACGACTGGCTGAAAGACCTTGATCTGAATGGTGATCTTCAGGGCACCGTCGATACATTTACCGAAAAATACGCGGCAACCGACGAAAAACGCGACCCGGCCCTGGAAAAGGCCATGGGTGACGACCTGATAGTCGCACGCGGCATAGAGGTCGGCCATATTTTTCATTTCGGCAGCAAATATTCAACCGCGATGAAGGCCAATGTCACCGGCCCGGACGGCAAGCCGGTGGCGGTCGAAATGGGATCGTACGGGATCGGGGTATCGCGTCTGGTCGGCGCCGTGATTGAGGCATTCCATGACGACGACGGCATTATATGGCCGGACAGCGTGGCCCCATTCAATGTCGGCCTGATTAACCTGAAAGTCGGAGATAATATCTGCGACGGTGCCTGTGACAGGCTTTACGAAACCCTGGAAGAAAATGGTATCGAAGTGCTTTACGATGACCGCGACGTTCGGGCCGGAGTAAAATTCGCGGATATGGATTTGATCGGGCTTCCCTGGCAGCTGGTTGTCGGGCCCAAGGGTATTAAAGCCGGCGTTGTCGAGCTAAAACGCCGCAACGGCGGCAAGCGCGAGGAAATGTCGCCGGAATTGGCACTTGCCAAGCTGACCGCAGGTTAGGGAATAATATGTTTTCCGCTTTTGAATGGATGATGGCGATGCGCTATTTAAGGGCGCGGCGTCAGGAAGGTTTCATTTCCGTTATCGCCTGGTTTTCGCTTCTTGGTATTGCCCTGGGCGTTGCCACCCTGATTATCGTAATGGCGGTTATGAACGGCTTTCGCCAGGAACTTCTGACCAGAATTCTCGGGATTAACGGACATCTTAGCGTTTACGGATCATCCAACCGGCTTGAGAACTTTGACTCGCTTGCCGATACGGTACTTAAAATTCCCGGAGTGCTCAGCGTTACCCCGATAGTGGAAGGTCAGGTCATGGTCACCGCAAGGGGGGTCGCGCGGGGTGCCGTGGTGCGCGGATTAAGGCCCAAAAATTTGGCGGTGCGGGCAATTATCGCCGACAACATACGTTCCGGCACACTAAACAACTTCACCGGCAACAAGGTGGTGGTAGGTGCCCGGATGGCTGAAATTATGGGCCTTGCGGTGGGCGACAAGATCACCATTATTTCACCCAAAGGCAATATCACCGCCTTTGGTACGGTTCCCCGCATGCGCGCCTATGCAATAGCCGCGATCTTCAATATCGGCATGTATGAATACGATTCGGGATTCGTTTTCATGCCGCTGGATACCGCACAGGTGTTTTTTCAACTACCAAAAGCGGTAACCAATCTGGAAATCTTTATCAAAGATCCCGATAAGGCAGCAAAAATGACCGGCCTGATCCTCGCCTCCAGTATCGGCAGGATACGTGTTCGCGACTGGCAACAGGTAAATTCCAGCTTTTTTACCGCGATCCAGGTAGAACGCAACGTTATGTTCCTGATTCTCACCCTTATCATAGTCGTCGCCGCGTTCAATATTATCTCGTCAATGATTATGCTGGTGAAGGATAAGGGTAAGGATATCGCGATCCTTCGGACCATGGGCGCAACCCGTGGCATGATTATGCGTATTTTCTTCCTCTCCGGGGCCAGCGTAGGGATTATCGGAACCCTGGCCGGGTTGGTCATGGGGGTCGAGTTCGCCAGGAACATTGAATCCATACGTCAGTGGATTCAGGGCTTTACCGGAGCGGACCTGTTCGCCGCGGAAATCTATTTTCTCTCTCAACTTCCCGCCAAGCTCGACACGACAGAGGTTGGCGCAGTGGTTCTTATGGGGCTGGGGCTGTCGTTTCTGGCAACACTCTATCCGTCATGGCGGGCCGCCCGCATCGACCCGGCCGAGGCCTTGCGATATGAGTGAGGTGGTCCTCGCCCTGAAAGATGTCGGGCGCAGTTACAAACAGGGCAGAACCAGGCTGGACGTTCTTCGCAGCGTTGATCTTAGCATAAACGAGGGGGAAATCGTCGGCCTGCTTGGCCCCTCAGGATCCGGCAAGTCAACCCTTTTGCATGTTACCGGCCTTTTGGAGAATCCGGACCAGGGAGAGGTCCATATTTGCGGTGAGGCATGCAAAGATCTCAACGACGACGCCAGGACATCAATGCGACGCCATAATATCGGCTTCGTCTACCAGAACCACCATCTGCTGCCGGAATTCTCGGCCCTTGAAAATATAATTATTCCCCAGATTATCGCCGGTCACAAACGTCGTGAGGCCAGTGAGCGGGCCGATAAGCTGCTCGACTGGATGGGACTTAAAGAACGGGCCGGGCACCGGCCCGGCAAACTTTCCGGCGGAGAACAGCAACGGGTTGCAATCGCCCGGGCGCTGGCTAACGGCCCCAGGCTGTTACTTGCCGATGAGCCGACCGGCAATCTTGATCCCGGAACCTCTGATGAAGTATTCAAGGTCTTGCTGAAACTGGTGCGCGGGGCAGGCCTTGCAGCCTTGATAGCGACCCATAACATGGACCTGGCGGCCAAAATGGACCGCATAGTGCGGCTTGAAGATGGAATTCTGGTAGCCGGATAAGTCAATTATAAATTCCCGCTGACTCCCCGCTCGCCATGTGCGATCCTTGTTTCCATGTCGCATGCTGATTTTGTCCATCTCAGGGTCCATACCGCCTATTCCCTGTCCGAGGGGGCCATTCGCATCCCCGATCTGGTCGATATGTGCGTCAGAATGCGGATGCCGGCAGTGGCGATATGCGACACCAATAATCTGTTCGGTGCGATGGATTTCTCGAAAGCCTGCTCCGAGAGCGGGATTCAGCCGATTGTCGGCTGCCAGCTAAGCGTCGTTGGCGATCAGGGAGGCAAAAATCCCACCGCCGAGCAGCGCACTTCATCGACAAGGCCAACCGGCATTGTCCTGCTGGCCCAGAACCGGACCGGATACCTTAACCTTCTTAAGTTGATCAGCCACGCCTATCTTGACGACGACGAGTATGCTGGTGAGCCAAGTGTATCGGTGGACGATCTTGAGGCTCACTCGGATGGTCTGATCTTGCTTAGCGGAGGTGTCGAAGGGCCGATCGGACGACTGTTGACGGAAGGCCAGAAGGAGGCTGCGGAAAGTTTACTGCTGCGTCTTGCCGCGGCCTACAAGGGACGCATTTATGTCGAGATCATGCGCCATGGCACGGCGGCTGAAAAAGCAATTGAACCGGCACTTATCGAGCTTGCCTACAAGCACGATCTGCCTCTGGTCGCAACCAACGAAGCTTTTTTTACCGACCAGGGAATGTTCGAAGCCCACGACGCCCTGATATGTATAGCCGAGGGAACCTATGTTTCCCAGGATGAGCGCCGCCACCTGAGCCGACAGCATTATTTCAAAAGCGCCGAGCAAATGCGGACCCTGTTTGCCGATATTCCGGAGGCGCTGGACAATACCCTTATAGTCGCCAAACGCTGTGCCTTCATGGTCGAAAAAATCGACCCCATACTTCCCCCCTATAATTGCGGCGATGGCCGCAGAGAAGAGGATGCCTTGCGCGCCATGGCCCTGGATGGCCTTGATATGCGCCTGACAAGCCAAGTCTATTCCGGCGATATGAGCGCCGAAGATCGTGAAAAAGCCGCCTGTCCATATAGAGAGCGACTGGAATACGAACTGGACGTGATCGTTAACATGAAATATCCGGGATATTTCCTGATCGTCGCCGATTTTATTCGCTGGGCCAAGGAAAATGGCGTCTCGGTCGGGCCGGGGCGTGGTTCGGGTGCCGGTTCTGTGGTTGCATGGGCACTAACCATAACCGACATAGACCCCTTGCGCTTTGGTCTTTTGTTTGAACGGTTTCTCAACCCTGAACGAATATCCATGCCTGACTTTGATATCGACTTTTGTCAGGAGAACCGGGACAAGGTAATTCGCTATGTTCAGAAAAAATATGGTCGTGACCGGGTTGCCCAGATAATAACTTTTGGAAAACTTCAGGCTCGCGCCGTTCTCCGTGACGTCGGCCGGGTTCAGGAAATGCCATATGGCCAGGTTGACCGGATATGCAAGCTGGTTCCCAATAACCCGGCTGATCCGGTAACCCTGGACAAGGCCTTTTCCATCGAGCCCCAATTGCGCCAGATGGCGAAAGAGGACCGTACGGTTGCCCGGCTGATCGAAATAGCTCGCAAGCTGGAGGGCCTCTACCGCCATGCCTCGACCCATGCCGCCGGGGTGGTCATCGGGGACCGGCCGCTGGACGAGTTGATCCCGCTCTATCGTGACCCACGTTCAGACATGCCGGTAAGCGGTTTCAACATGAAATATGTTGAACAGGCGGGACTGGTAAAATTCGATTTTCTCGGCCTCAAGACCCTGACCGTACTTTCCAGGGCGGTAGAACTGGCCGCCGACGAAGGCACAAGCATTGATCTTTCCAACTTGCCGCTGGATGACGAGACTACCTTCAAGATGCTGGGAAGGGGCGAAACCACCGGCGTGTTCCAGTTGGAAAGCGAAGGCATGACCAAGGTTCTGACCGAGCTGGAACCTTCCAGGTTCGAAGACATAATAGCCGTCGTCGCGCTGTATCGGCCCGGCCCGATGGAGAATATCCCCAGCTATATCGAACGCAAGCATGGACGGGAAACCCCTGATTACCTGTATCCGACCCTGGAAGGGATTCTCAGGGAGACCTTCGGGATAATGATATATCAGGAACAGGTGATGCAAATCGCCCAGGAACTATCCGGCTATACCCTTGGTGCGGCCGACATCCTGCGCCGGGCGATGGGTAAAAAAATCAAGAAAGAGATGAACCAGCAGCGCAAGATATTTGTTGATGGGGCCGAGGCTAGAGGCGTTCCCAAAGGCAAGGCCAGCGATATTTTTGATCAGGTTGCCCGGTTCGCCGACTATGGGTTCAACAAATCACACGCCGCCGCCTATGCCATGGTGGCCTATCAAACGGCGTATATGAAGGCCAACCATACGGTCGAATTTCTTACCGCGTCGATGATCCTGGATATTCACAATACCGACAAACTCGAGGGCTTTAAAAAAGAGCTAAAGGATCGCTCGATCACGCTTTTTCCGCCGGATATCAACGCATCCGGCGCGGTGTTTACGGTCGAGCATGATAAGCGGCATAAGGTCAAAGGTATCCGCTATGGACTTGCCGCAATAAAGAATGTCGGTGAGGCGGCGATGGAAATGGTTATCAAGGAACGTAATCAGGGCGGTCCGTTTGTTGACATTTTCGACTTTGCATCCCGCATCGACAGCAAAGCCCTCAACAAGCGCCAAATAGAGAACCTGGCCAGGGCGGGAGCGTTCGATTCAATTAACCCAAATCGCAAGCAGATTTTTGACGGGGTTGAAACCCTTGTCCGCCATGCCTCAATTTGCACCAGCGAACGTCATAGCAACCAAATCGGTCTGTTCGGCGACGCCGTTGCGCCGATATCCGGGACAGCGCTGCTGGATACCGGAGACTGGACAAAAACAGAAAAGCTGAATGAGGAATTCAACGCCTTTGGTTTCTATCCCAACGAACATCCGCTGGATGCTTACGAGGCCTTATGGAAACAACTGAAGGTAAAAAAATACGGAGATGTTCTCCGCCAGGGAAATTCAGGACAGGTCTGCCTTGCCGGTCTGGTTCGCGACCTTACCATCCGCACTTCAAACAAGGGCAACCGCTACGCCATTGTGGGCTTATCGGATGCTTCGGGAAACTATAAAATAACCCTGTTTTCCGAAATTCTGAATAATTGCCGGGATATTATCGAGACCGGAAATCTTTTGTTCATCAAGGCATCGGCCCAATTTGAAGGGGAGTTGCGCCTGAATACATTGTCTATCAAGCCGCTTGACAGCGTTTGCCGACTTAGTGCGATGGGGCTGAAGCTGTATCTGGACACCCCTGAATCACTGCCTGGCCTGTCGAAAGCCCTGTCCACAGATGATGCGGCGGGAAATGGGAAAGTGACCATAATCTCACGGATTCAAGGCAACAACTTGGCCAAGGATGAGATAGAGGTGGAAATAGAACTGCCCGACGGATACTCGATATCCCCGGCAACGCTGATGGCAATCAGGGAAATCAGCGGAATATCTATAATCGAGGATGGCTGAGAGTCAGCAACCCCAACTCTCTATTGAGGTTTTTTATCTTGCTATTAGCCTTACGCAGGGCTAACTAGTGCACCCTTAAATCGCACGTGGGCCTGTGGCTGTCGGCGCAAATTCGTCGGCTTTGGTCACTCCGGTGTTCTCTTTCAGTAAAGCGAACTTCGTCCACGGAGGCATAACCGGAAAAGGATTGATAAGAGATGGCAATACCTACCTTTACTATGCGTCAGTTGTTGGAAGCCGGCGTTCATTTCGGACACAGCACCAAGCGCTGGAACCCCAAGATGTCTACCTACATCTTTGGTACCCGCAACAATATTCACATAATTGATCTTCAGCAGACCGTACCGATGCTGTACCAGGCATTGAATGCGGTGCGGGACATGGTTTCCGGTGGCGGACGTGTGCTTTTTGTCGGCACCAAGCGTCAGGCCTCGGATAGAATTGCCGACGCTGCAAAGCGTTGCGGCCAGTACTATATCAACCACCGCTGGCTTGGCGGAACGATGACGAACTGGCAGACCATATCCAAGTCAATCCGGCGACTGCACAATCTTGAAGAATTGTTATCCAAGGAAGATACGGGCCTGACCAAGAAGGAACTTCTTCGTCTCACCCGCGAACATAACAAGCTTGATCGCTCTCTTGGCGGGATCAAGGAAATGGGCGGATTACCGGACATAATTTTCGTAATCGATACCAACAAGGATGCAATCGCAATAGCCGAAGCCAACAAACTTGGCATTCCCGTAGTTGCGGTTATCGACAGTAACTCCAACCCGGACGGTATAAATTACCCGATCCCCGGCAATGATGACGCCATCCGCGCCATAGATACCTATTGTGGTTTGATCGCCGGCTCCGTTCTTGACGGTATCCAAAAGGAGATGGTGGCCGCCGGACATGATGTAGGTGCCGAAGATAAGGCGCCGGTGGAAAACCTGCCCGCCGAGAAAAAGGACGCCAAAGCCAAACAAGCTGCTGACAAGCCTGTTGAGAAGCCGGCTGCCAAAGCACCTGATGAAGAAACAACCAAGGATGCGCCTGCCGCACCCTGAGTATATATGGTTATACACATTGTTATTTATCAGCTTGTTAAGCGCGCCGTCTAGAGGAGAACATTAATATGACAACAATTACCGCCGCCCTCGTAAAAGACCTGCGCGAGAAAACCGGGGCAGGCATGATGGATTGCAAAAAGGCGCTGACGCAGACCGATGCGGACATAGAAGCGGCGGTAGACTGGCTACGTAAAAACGGCTTGGCGGCAGCCGCCAAAAAGTCAGGGCGGGTGGCATCTGAAGGCATTGTCGGGGTCGCCATTGAAGCCGGTGTCGGGGCTGTTGTAGAGGTCAACGCCGAAACCGATTTCGTCGCCCGCAACGAAACCTTTCAGGATTTTGTCGGCAAGGTCGCTAAAATAGCGCTGGATGTGGGAGACGACATTGAGGCGATAAAGAGGGCCGTATTTCCGGGCTCGGATAACACGGTGGCCGAACAGATGACACATCTGATATCAACCATCGGCGAGAACATGAATCTGCGCCGGGCCGCCCTGCTGAAGGTGGAAAATGGTGTAGTCGGCTCGTACATACATAATTCCATGGCTCCCGGGCTGGGCAGGATAGGGGTGCTTGTCGCGGTTAACAGCGAGGCCGAAACAGGTACTCTGGAGACTCTGGGCAAACAGCTTGCGATGCATGTGGCCGCTTCGGCACCGCTGGCGGTCAGCCGCGACGAACTAGACCCGGCGATTGTCGAGCGCGAGAAAAACGTTCTCTCCGAGCAGGCCCGTGAATCGGGAAAGCCCGAGCAAATAATTGAAAAGATGGTAGAGGGGCGCCTAGTAAAGTTTTTCAAGGATGTTTGCCTGGCCGACCAGACCTTTATCATCGACGGAGAAAGCACGGTAAGCAAAGCTGTGGAAGAGGCGGCCGGAAAGTCCGGAAAGCCCATTCAGATTGGTGGGTTTGTGCGCTTTGCCCTTGGCGAAGGCATTGAAAAGAAGGAAGAAGATTTTGCTTCCGAGGTGGCAGCGGCGGCAGGCGTATGATTTAAGGGGATATATCCGCAATAATATCTCCATTCTATCCGGCGTCTTGGTTACATTTGCCTGAAAATGTGTAAGATAGCGCCCAGCGTAACGTCACCCTGAGACGAAATGGAAACCCTATGCCTCCCAAGCCAAAATACCGGCGTGTACTGCTCAAACTGTCGGGAGAGGGGCTTATGGGAGATCGGGAATTCGGTCTTGATCCCGCCGCCATTGATCTTGTATCGGAACAAATCCGCACCGTTCACGATATGGGGGTTCAAATATGCCTGGTAATCGGTGCCGGTAATATATTTCGCGGGGTTTCCGCAGCGGCGACCAGCATCGAACGTACCAGCGCCGATTACATGGGAATGCTGGCGACGGTGATTAACGCCCTGGCAATGCAAAGCTCGCTCGAAAACCTGGGTGTTCAGACCAGAGTTCTTTCCGCCATCCCGATGTCAACTGTGTGTGAACCTTATATTCGGCGCCGGGCAACGCGCCATATGGAAAAGGGCCGGGTGGTTATTTTTGCGGCGGGAACGGGAAATCCATTTTTTACCACCGACACGGCGGCAGCGCTGAGGGCTGTTGAAATGGGCTGTGACGTTATTTTGAAGGGAACCCAGGTTGACGGGGTGTACAGTGACGATCCAAAAAAGGTAAAGGATGCGGAACGTTTCGATACATTGTCATATCAGGATGTCCTGACCAGAAATCTCAGGGTCATGGATACCTCGGCAATTGCCCTGGCGCGCGACAATAATGTTCCCATTCTGGTTTTTTCGATTCACAATCCGGGTGCTTTTGCAAACGTAGTTGCGGGGGACGGGGTATTTACCACAGTCCATTAATGGTCTTTTCAAGGGGGAGAAAATGACGGACTTAAAATCCATTAAGGAAGACACCAGACACCGTATGGACGGTGCCGTGGATGTTTTGAAAAAGGAGTTTTCTGGATTGCGCACAGGGCGCGCCGCAACCAGCCTTTTGGAACCGGTATCAGTCAATGCCTATGGCTCGGAAATGCCACTTAGCCAGGTCGGCACCATTGGCGCCCCGGAGCCACGATTGCTTACCGTTCAGGTATGGGACAAAGGCCTGATAAAGTCGGTAGAGAAGGCTATAATGGAATCCGGGCTGGGGCTGAACCCGTCTTCGGACGGTCAACTGGTTCGTATACCGATTCCTCAACTGACCGAGGAACGCCGCGTCGAAATAGGAAAAATTGCCGGCAGATACGCCGAGGACGCGCGCGTTGCAGTGCGGAACGTTCGCCGCCATGCAATGGACGAAATAAAGGTAATGGAGAAAAACGGCGGTATTTCCGAGGACGAACACCGTGATTACGCCCAGGAAATTCAAAAAATAACCGATCAAATGGTTAAGAAAATAGACCAGACGCTTAGCACCAAAGAGCAGGAAATAATGCAGGTATGATGCGATGAAGGCGGTACTGCAAAGGAGCCAGCGGAACGATATGTCGTACCCTACGCATGTTGCCATAATAATGGACGGCAACGGACGCTGGGCCAAGGCTAATAATCTGCCTCGTACCGCCGGGCACCAACGCGGGGCAAAATCGGCCAAGGAAGCTGTCAGATACGCAATGGATTTGGCAATTCCGTATCTTACCCTTTATGGCTTTTCATCCGAAAACTGGAAACGACCGGCCAACGAAGTAAATGACCTTATGGGGCTTTTGCGTTTCTATCTTAGAAGCGAGGTCAAATCTCTTGCCGAAAACGGTGTTCGTCTGCGAGTGATCGGCGAGCGCGACCGCCTTGGTAAAGACATAGTCTCGCTTATAGATGACGCCGAAAACCGTACACGAAATAACTCGGCCCTTACCCTTACCATCGCGTTGAGCTATGGCGGACGCACCGAAATAACATTATCGGCACGACACATATGCGAGGATGTCATGGCGGGAAAGGTGAATATTGAAGATATTGATGAGCATCTGTTTTCCCGTTATTTATTTACCGACGGGCTGCCTGACCCGGACCTTCTGATCCGTACAAGCGGAGAAAAACGGATCAGCAATTTCCTGCTATGGCAACTGGCATATGCGGAATTTGTTTTTGTCGATACCTTGTGGCCTGATTTTTCAAGGGCTGAATTTCAGGCCGCAATAGACGAATTTCAACGCCGAGAGCGGCGCTACGGTGCCGCCGCCTGTGTCTGAAAAAAAAAGCTCACTGTCGCTACGCATTATATCAGCGACATTTCTGGCGCCGCCGGTTTTAGCCATAATTTATGTTGGCCCGCCTTTTTTTAATATTCTGATCGGGGTTTGCGCATTGATTCTGGCCTGGGAATGGAGCCGCATGCACAGCCTTAAAAAAGCCATGGGAAACCATGCTGACAGTATTGCCGTGCGGGGGCTTTGGCTGGCTATCGGGGCGGTATATATTCTCGCGGCCAGCGCCGCCCTGATATGGCTTCGTCAAGATGAAGCCATTGGCCGAGAGCTTGTTTTCTGGCTGTTAATAGTAGTATGGGCATCGGATACCGGGGCATATATGACCGGGAGCCTGATTGGAGGGCCAAAACTGGCTCCCTCGATAAGCCCCAAGAAGACCTGGTCCGGGTTAATCGGCGGCGTTGCCTGCGCCGGTGCGGCAAGCGGCATTATGATCATATTTGTAGATATCAAAAGTCCTGGGCTTATGATAGTTGGCGGTGCCTTACTGGGAGCGGTAGCGCAGCTTGGCGATCTGTTCGAATCCTGGATCAAGCGTCGGTGTGGAGTAAAAGACGCCAGCAACATAATTCCCGGCCATGGCGGGCTTTTCGATCGGGTTGACGGCCTGTTGGCGGCGGCCCTGGCCACCGTTTTGATCCGCTTTTTCAGCGAGGGTGCCGTTTAGTAATGAGGGCAAACGAACCTTTAATAGATTCTCAAAACGCGCCTCGTCGCGTCAGCATACTTGGTTCCACCGGATCAATCGGGCGCAATACCGTAGACCTTATCCAAAGGCAGGGCGATGCCTTCGTTGTTGAGGCCCTGACGGCAAACCTCAATGTTGAGCTACTTGCCTCCCAGGCCCTTCTTCTGCGCCCTTCCATAGCCGTTGTTGCCGCCCCTGAAGGCTATAGGGCACTCAAGGATGCACTGTCCGGCTCTGGCATTGAAGTCGCCGCCGGGGCCGATGCCGTGGTCGAGGCGGCACAGCGCCCGGCCGAGATGGTAATCGCGGCTATTGTCGGCATCGCCGGGCTGAAGCCGACACTGGCGGCGGTTCGGCGAGGTGCTATCGTCGGGCTTGCCAACAAGGAATGTCTGGTTTCCGCGGGAAGTGTAATGACCGCCGAAATCAAGCGTTATGGGGCAACCCTGATACCCGTTGATTCAGAGCATAGCGCCATTTTTCAGGTTTTTGATTTTGAAAATCCGGAAAAGGTGGACCAAATCGTTCTAACCGCTTCGGGTGGACCGTTTTTAAATTCATCGCTTGAAGATATGGCAGCGGCAACCCCCAAGGAAGCCGTGGCTCACCCGAACTGGAGCATGGGAGCAAAGATTTCCGTTGATTCGGCGA
This sequence comes from uncultured Hyphomicrobiales bacterium, assembly GCA_964511465.1. GTDB lineage: Bacteria > Pseudomonadota > Alphaproteobacteria > Rhodospirillales > 2-02-FULL-58-16 > JAZFTA01. Next base: position 1,287 of record CAZEFJ010000036.1, on the reverse strand, counting down.
CAATGATAAACAAAGGCCTGGAACTGATAGAGGCCTACCATCTGTTTCCCGTCAGCGAGGAAAAAATAGATATTTTGGTGCATCCTCAATCAGTTATCCATGGGATGGTATCGTATGTTGATGGTAGTGTGCTGGCCCATATGGGAACCCCGGATATGCGCACCCCGATTTCCCTGGCGCTCGGCTGGCCCGAAAGAATGACTACTCCTGCGGCACCCCTCAGGTTGGCTGAAATTGGCAAGCTAAGCTTTGAAAAACCCGATTACCAACGCTTCCCGGCCCTTAAAATCACCCGCGAGGCCTTGAAAACAGGCGGCAATGCCCCCACTGTCCTGAATGCCGCCAACGAAATTGCGGTTCAGAGTTTCCTTAATGAGGAAATAGGTTTTCCTGATATAGTACATGTGGTTGAACAAACATTAGGTAAAACAAAAAATATTGAGTTACATAGCATTGAAGAGGTGCTGGATGCCGATTGCCTGGCCAGGGAAGCCGCCAAATCGCTAATTTCTCAACTCCGCATATAGTGTTATACTGGTTCCCCTTGAAACAGAGGTTTAAAAACGTCGCCATATGAATTTTTTTGACTACATAGTCCCGTTTCTGCTGATCCTCACGATATTGGTTTTTGTCCATGAAATGGGTCATTTTCTTACCGCCCGGTACTGCGGCGTGCGGGTCGAGATATTTTCTATCGGCTTCGGACCGGAAATCTTCGGTTTTGTCGACCGCAAAGGCACCCACTGGAAATTCAGTCTTATACCGCTTGGCGGTTATGTAAAAATGTTCGGCGAGGATGGAGACGAGAACATATTGAACAAGCAGAACGGGGAAAAAGAAAACCCTCCCTTGACTGCATCGTCTTTAAGCGAAGATGAAATTGCCGTTTCCTTCAACCACAAGACTGTTGGCCAGCGCTCTGCGATAGTTGCCGGAGGGCCGTTGGCAAACTTTGTTTTTGCAATTGTTGTTCTGACCGGATTGTTTTCCATAGTCGGCAGCCCGTCGCCGCTGGCCGGGGTGGGAAAGGTCCAGGAGGCAAGCGCCGCCGAGGAAGCGGGGCTTAAGGCCGGTGACACGATAATCAAAATCAACGGTGAAAGTATCACCCTGTTCAATGACTTGCGCCGTGTTGTCAGCGCCAATTCAGGCGTCAAACTGACAATTACCCTGCTCCGCGATGGCGCTGAGTTGAGCCTTGAGGCAACTCCCAGGCCATATAAAATGGAGGGTGGCAAGGAAATTGGACTGCTGGGTGTTTTGCCGGATCCAAAACAGATATATTAC
>CAZEFJ010000035.1:0-16131 GCA_964511465.1 uncultured Hyphomicrobiales bacterium | reverse complement strand
TTCCAGACCTTTTTGGCCTCTTTCCGCGACCAGTTGAGTACCGGTGGACTAAGCCGGATAAATTAGGGTGTTTCCGTATGAAACGGAAACACTCTGTTTTTTTATCGCTCACGACATCGACCTGAAAAAGGTCGACGCCTGCGCGGGCGCGCCGGATAACCGGCGGGCCACCTTGCGGCCTTAAGTGTTTCCGTATGAAACGGAAAGACTCTAGCCGCCGCTCAGCCGCGTTCGGGCACCATAACTGTAGCCCCGCCGTCAATAACCAGCTTGTCGCCGACGCTGCAAATGGTTTCCAGCTCGACGAATTTTTTTTCCGGGATCAGCTTGGTTACGGTGACCCTGGCGGTTACCGTGTCGCCGATTGCCACGGGTGCCTTAAAGCGCAGATTCTGGCTGATATAGATGCACCCAGGTCCCGGCAGCTTGGTCCCAAGTACGGCCGAGATAAAGCTGGCAACCAGCAGGCCATGGGCGATCCGGCCCTTGAAAATGGTTTTGCTGGCGAATTCCTGATTTAGATGGACCGGGTTGGTGTCGCCGGAAACCCCCGAAAACATCACCACATCGGCGCTGGTGACGGTCTTGGCGTAGATTTCGCTCATGCCTTCTTTAAGGTCTTCAAAATAGTAACCGTGAAGTTCATCCATTATCAGCGCTCCTTGGTATTAGAAGAAGATTTAAGACACTATGGCTATACGGCAGTATATAATGCCGCAACAGGCTATACCGCAACGCATCATTTATTTTGCGGTGCAATATTAATATTCTGCTTAGCTGTAATTGCGCGATCGCGCAAAAACTTGGTATAAAATGGCATATGAAATTGCGTGATATAACATTTGCGGCAATCATTGTCGGGGCATGGATTATTGCTGCTGCGGCTCCGGCGTTGGCTGCCCCGCCGGCGCTTGATTTGCCGATCGACTGTGATCCGGGGACAAGCTGCTGGATTGTGAACTATGTGGATCACGACCCCGGTAAGGGAGTGCTTGACTATAACTGTGGCAGCGCCACTTACAACGCGCAACCGGGTAACCGGCACAAGGGTATAGATATAGCCATCCGCGATGTGGTTGCCATGCGGCGCGGGGTCAATGTCATGGCCGCCGCCGCAGGTACGGTTTTAGGCGTTCGCGACGGCATGGCCGACATCGACGTGAAAAAAGCCGGTGGTGCGATTACGGTAAAGGGTAGGGAATGCGGCAACGGCGTGGTGATTGCCCATGCCGATGGCTGGACCACCCAGTACTGCCATATGCGCAAGGGAAGCGTTCGGGTGAAACGGGGGGAGCAGGTAAGTTCCGGGCAGATTATCGGAATGGTGGGATCGTCCGGCCTTAGCGAGTATCCGCACCTTCATTTCCAAGTCAAAAAGGGCAATAAGATAATTGATCCTTTTGTCGGCCTGAAACCTAAAACCATTTGCGGTCCAGGTGAAAACCGGTTGTGGAAAAAGGATGCCATGGCCAGGCTTCCGTACCGTCCAACCGCCATTTACAATATCGGTTTTACCTCGGCCGTACCGAAAAACCCCGATAAGGCCCGCCAGGGGTTGCTTGCCGGATCAAGCCTGCCGGCAAAATCCAGGGCGATGATCCTGTGGGCGGATCTCTTCCAGGTTCGCAAGGGCGACAAGCTTTTACTTAGCATTGACGGGCCGCAAGGATCGAAAATCCTTCGTTATGAAACGGTTATCAAGAAGAACCGGACCCGCCATTTCGTCTATGCGGGCAAGCCTCTCAAGACCTCTCGATGGCCCTCCGGGGACTATCGCGGCAAAGTCAGCCTGATCCGCAAAAAGAACGGGCAGGGACCGGAAAGACTGACAGAGGTCAGGACAATAAGCATTCCTGGTGGCGCGCTAAAAAAAAAAGTAAGGGCAGTTTCTAAACCGGCAATCGCCGCCATACCGGTCGTCCCGGTTACCCGGGCGACCCTGGATCAGGCGGTCGCTCCCCCTACGACGGTCCCTGAGACGGTTGCTGATATGACCGACAATTCGGAAGAAACTCTATTGAACGCCGTTACCGAAGTCTCCCAGATATGGAAGCCAAAGGACGGTAAATGGCGATGGATATGGCTGGCTATCGCGGTCGGCGGAGCTGTTTTCATAATCATCTATAATGCAAATGAAGAAAGAAAACAGGGAGGCCAGAACACAACATCGCCCGGCTCGGCCAAAGATGAAGGCGATGTCGGCGGCGCCTGACACGTCGCGCTATGTTATTACCGTCAATTATCAGGGCCGGTTAATCAGGGGACAAATTGCTCTCTGATTATGCGTTCGTCGAGATTATGTTCAGGATCGAACAGCAGGACCGGTGCCAAGCCCCTTTCCTCGCATATATTGACGCTGACTACATCGCGAACTTCAATAAAATCGGCAACCGAACTGACCGGCCGCCTTTCCGGCTCCAGCACCTGAAAGGTGACGGTTGCGTTGCGTGGCAAAAGGGCGCCGCGCCAGCGACGGGGACGGAAGGCGCTGATCGGGGTTAATGCCAGAACCCCGGCCCCAAGCGGTATTATAGGTCCGTGGATGGCGTTGTTGTAGGCGGTGCTTCCGGCCGGGGTCGCGACCAGTACGCCGTCCGCGACCAATTCTCCGAGCCGTTCCACGCCATCTATCTTTATGTTTATTTTAGTTGCCTGGGCGGTTTCGCGCAGCAGTGACACTTCATTTATCGCCAGTGCCTGATGCTCTTTGCCGTGCTTGTCAATGGCGGTCATTTTTAATGGTATAAGTTCTATGGCTTCGGCCCTGGCGAGGCGTTCATCAAGACCGTTTTCCTCAAAGGCGTTCATAAGAAATCCGACCGATCCCTGGTTCATTCCGAATATGGGGGTTTTGCACTCCATGAAACGATGCAGTGTTTGCAACATGAACCCATCGCCGCCCAGCGCCACGATCAGATCGGCGTCATCCGGCTCGACATGGCCATAACGCTTTCTCAGGCGATCCGTGGCCTCGCGGGCAGTCTCAGTTTCAGCGCCGATGATGGAAATGGAACTCATGGATTTTCTTACCGTATCTTGGTTGATTGTGCCAGTATACCCAAGACCATGCTTGGATGAACTTTTTTGTTAAACGCTCCCCGGCCTATGGATAAAACCTGACATATGGTTGTTGTTGGCTCCCCGGTTATTCCTTTTGTTCCGTTTCGGGGAAATTCGGAACTGGTAGACGGCAGTGTGCCCCGGCGGACATCGTTCCCGTCCGAAGCCAGCGGCGATGAATCCGCAGCCAAGGGGCGGCATGCAAGTGACGCTCGACGACGATCACCTGAAAACGGTGGGCAAGTTTCCCGACTGCGGGTAAATTACGGCTTCCTCACCCAGCTTATAGTCGATGACACGGGCGGCGCGCCCGGCCGTAAAATCAGCTCTTCCAACGCCGTTCACCGGCAAGCTTTTATCGCCTATCAGTCGGCGCAGGGGATTATTGGCTCGGACGATCCCCCTGGCCGTGACGTGGCTCGAGGGTGGGCCGCCAACAAGGCCGGAGACTTGGGTAAGGCTCCCACCCTGGACCTTATGGCATAACTTGTTTTTATTCCCTGCCGATATTTATGCGCATGGTGAACAGGCGTTGAGTTTCAGGTTTAACCTGAAACATTCCGTTTTTTGCTATTTTGATAAACGACTCGCTCCGGCGGGAAGCGCACGGTTACGGTGGTGCCGTGATCCTTGTCGCTGACAATGTCGAGCGTTCCGCCGTGAAGCTCGACCAACCCCTTGGTCAACGGCAAACCCAGGCCCGTACCTTCATATTCCCGGGTGAAACAGCTTCCCACCTGGCCGAATTCGGTCATCGCCTTGGCCAGTTCTTCCTCGTCCATGCCAATGCCGGTATCGGTCACCTTGAATACATGCCCGTTCTCGCCATTGCATGAAATGCTTAATATAACGATGCCCCTGGCAAGGGTAAACTTTACCGCGTTGGACAGCAGATTGATCAATATCTGCTTTACCCTGCGTTCGTCGGCATAAAGCATGGGAAGATTTTCGTCTATATCGGTGTTGAGGTGAACGCCTCCGTAGTTTGCCCGGTTTTTGACGATCCTTATGCTGTCCCCGGTAATTTTTATGAGATCGACATTGCGTTCATCAAGCTTCATCTTTCCCACTTCGATAGCCGAAACGTCGAGAATGTCGTTTATAATTTCAAGTAGATGTTTCCCGGAAACACTGATGTCGTCCAGGTATTCCAGATATTTGTCGTTAAGAGAGCCAAAAATTTCCGATTTCATAATGTCGGAAAACCCGATAATGGCGTTCAGGGGGGTTCGCAATTCATGGCTTGTGTTGGCCAGTATCTCTGATTTGGCGCGGTTAGCAAGGGTTGCTTCCTCATTGCTTTTGGCAAGCTCCATGGTCCTTTCTTCAACCCGTAATTTTAACTCGTCATGGCTCTTGCGGATTTCTTCGTCGGCCCGGTTGCGTTCGATCACCTGCCCCAACTGATTGCCGATATTGTCTACCACGTTAAGCAACGGCTCGTTTGGCTCATAAATGCTGGTGGAGAAGAATTCCAACACCGCAACCACATCATCGCCAATCACGACGGGCATCCCAAAACCTGTGTGGGAAGAAATTTCGTCGGTTAATTTGGCCCGCGGGAAGTTGGGGTCCTCACTGACGTCAGTTATCCAAACCGTCTTTTTGTCTTTCAGGACGCGGCCCGGCAACCCGACACCTGTCCGGAACGTGGTTTTTTCCGTAACTTCCCGGAAGGCGGCAAAACGGTGGCTGTCATCCATGTGCCATATGTCCGTCGGAACCCACAGGTCCGGGTCATCTGCGGACAAGACATAAACATGGCCGACCGGCCATCCGGTGTATGCGCAAATTTCTTCCAGGCAGATCTGCATGGCCTGTTCCGCCCGTGGTGCAGTGTTGGCGGCGACGGCGACGTTGTGAAGCATGTCCAACAATGCGTTCATCTCATTGAATTCGCGGGTCCGTTCGGCGGCCTCGAATTCGGAATCATGGATCTTCAGATGAAGCTTCTTCTCCAGCTGTTTGCCCAAAGCTATAGCGAACGCCGTTACCCATACGGAAAGAATGGCCAAGCCATGGTTTGTTATTACAATCCACGTCGGCTCACCACCCGGAGATGCTAAATAACCGGCAATGATCAGCACTGAGCCAACAGAAGCCAGAACAAATACATGTCTAGGTTCTGTAAACCATACGCCGACAAGAACCAGCGCCACATAAAGCACACTTACGGCAGCGCCCGGAGGGAGGGTTAAGTCAAGAGCCAGTACCGTCGCTGCAATTGCGACTGCCGTTAGCATGGCTTTGACAGGGAAATTTTCCGGCATAATTAATAACTATCTTCAGATCAGCCCGGTTGGAATGATATTAATTATGGGATAGTATATTAATTATCCTGATCAAGGAAGTTCCCGTAGAACACGTATGCCGATGCCATAGCTGAAGGCCCTGGCCATGTATTTGGCGCGATATCTAGACTGCAAGTTTTTGGAAAAGTAGTACCACGAACCGCTGCGCGTGACGCGTTTTCGGCAATTGTCGGTTTGCCTGGCAGAGCCATCAGTAGGGGCCCCGGTATAATCCGGGTTCCAGCAGTCCTGAACCCATTCCCAGACATTGCCATGAACATCGTAAAGGCCAAACGGGTTTGGCTTGAAACTTCCGACCGGATAGGTCTGGTGGGAAATTTCCTTGGCGCAGTCCCGGCAATTGGCTTTTTCGTTGCCGATTTTGTTGCCCCATGAATATTTGCTGGATGTTCCCGCCCTGGCCGCGTATTCCCATTCCGCCTCGCTCGGCAAACGATAGGTCTGAGAGGTCTTGGCGGAAAGCCAACGCAGGTAATCGTTGGCTTCAAGCCATGAAATATTTACCACTGGACGACGCCCTCTGCCCCATTTGTGGTCGTCGGGGAGACGCTTGCAGGCCTTTTCGTCCAGGCAGGCCTGCCATTCGTCAAAGGTAACTTCGTATTTGCCGATGGCGAAGGGCTTTGAAATAGAAACCTTATGTGCCGGCCTTTCCGCCTTGCCCCCCTCGTCCGTCCCCATGATGTACGAACCGGCCGGGATATACACCACCTCGGGGCACTTTTGACAATCCCTGAAGGACTCGCCGACCTTGTATTTACCGGCCATATATGAATTGCCGATAAAGGCAAGAAATACCACAACCAGTACGGCGCCAATTATTATGGTTACTTTTCTTTTGAACATATTCATCAATCAATAGTCTTCATGAGATGACTAGAACTGGTAGCTCTTATCCGGTGAACCGTCAAGGTTTCGACTGGTATCTGAATGCTTCAGGTTTGAGGTTGATGGTTGTCAATGTGCGAGCATGGCCCCGCGGGTAGTTTCCCAAATCGCTACCCAAATTTAAATCCGGCTAAAGATATCGAGGCTTGACCTATGACAGAACGAACAGGGCTCCACACGGGAACGGCGGAGCCCCGCAGGTTTATCTTTTTTAAAAACGGCTTTCGTCCTTTTTTCCTGTTTGTCGGGATCTACGGGGTGCTTGCCCCGGTTCTTTGGCTTCTTGTTTATGGCGGAGGCGATTTGTTGCCGGGCGTATATCCGCCGATTATATGGCATGGCCACGAAATGCTGTTCGGCGTAGTCAGTGCCGCGGCGGCCGGATTTTTATTGACCGCGGTTCCCAGCTGGACCGGCACCAGGCCTGTAAGCGGAGTGCGGCTTATTGTCCTCTTTTCCCTGTGGCTTGGCGGTAGGGTCGCACTTCTTGCCTCCAACTGGCTTCCCTTAAGTCTGGTGGCGGCAGTGGACCTATCGATGATCCCCGTCCTGATTTTCATGATCGGCGTGCCGGTGGTAAAAATCGGCAATCGGCGCAATTACGTATTTATTGCGCTGTTGTCCACTCTGGTGGTGGCCAACGCCATGGTTCACATGGAAATTCTTGGAATTACCGCGGATACCGCCGAAAAAGGACTTCGCCTGGCTATTTACGTTTTTGTCCTGTTACTGACGGCGATATCAGGTCGCGTCATACCAAACTTTACCGCCGGGGCGCTACGTATACGTGGCGAGGAAGGGTCGGTTCATTCCAGCTCGATAGTGGAAAAACTTGCGATAATCACCATTATCGTGGTCGCCGCAAGCGATCTGGCCGGTCTGGGAAGTATATTAAAAGGAGTTTTGTCGCTCCTGGCATCGGGTTTGCTGGTCCTGCGGATGCGTCGCTGGCAGCTCTTTAAGGTACTGGACCAACCCATAGTCTGGGTTCTGCACGTAGGACATATCTGGTTGGTGTTGGGGTTCTTCACCATGGGCGTGGCTGAATTAAGCGGAGTGATTCAGACAATCACCGCCATCCATGCATTTACCATGGGGGCCTTCGGGACGATGATGCTGGCAATGATGAGCCGTGCCTCCCTCGGGCACACAGGGAGGCCGCTGGTCGCCCATAAGGCGATCACGGTGGCGTATGTACTGGTTAGCCTGGCTACCATAGTCCGCGTCTTTGCGGCTATGATCCCGTTTTTCGATTATCAGGTACTGGTTACCACTGCGGGTATAATATGGGTTAGCGCATACGCCCTGTTCACGATAGTCTACTGGCCGATCCTGACCCGCGAATAGACTGAGATCCCTATCCGGCCGCGGCGGTTAAACAGTAGATGCCGCGCTGTCCCGGAACCGGCTTGAATTTGTCGGACACGCCGAGCACGGTTTCCGCGCCGCCGAGGAAAAGCAGGCCGTCCGGCGGTAACAGGGTGCTGATCTGTTCAAGAACCTTGCCTTTGGTTTCCTGATCGAAGTAAATCAACACGTTACGGCAAAATACCACATCAAATTTTCCCAGCGGCATCAGGTTTTTAAGAAGATTGTATTCCTTATATTCGACCAGCGCCTTTACTGCCGGGTCTACCTGCCACATATCTTCGTGTTTTTTGAAATATTTAAGCAACAATTGTATCGGCAGGCCGCGCTGAACCTCGAATTGAGAGTAGAGTCCGGCTCTTGCCTTATCCAAAATATCAATCGAAATATCGGTTCCTACAATCTCGGTTCTCCAACCTGCCATACGGGCCGCCATTTCCTTGAGAACAATGGCGATGGAATAAGGTTCCTGTCCGCTTGATGCGGCAGCGCACCAGATGCGAATCGACTTTCTCGTCGCCCGGCTTTCCAAGAATTTTGGCATAACCTCATCGCGGAACAGATCAAACGGCCGGACATCCCGGAAAAAGAACGATTCATTGGTGGTCATTGCTTCCGTCACTTCAACAATAAGGGCTTCCTCCCGTCCCCTGCGAATGACGCTCACCAATTCCTCCAACCCCTTAATGCCACGCTTGCGCGCCACCGGCATCAGGCGGCTTTCCAGAAGGTAGGCTTTGTCGGTTGTCAGAACCAGACCCGAACGTTCCTTGACAAGGGTACTGAGAAAATCAAAGTCTTCTGGTTTCATCGAGCGCCCCCGGCAACAAATTTGGTAATGTAAGGGGCGATATCATCAAGCGGCAAAACCGCGCTGCAAACTCCAGACATCGCCGCCGCTCCAGGCATTCCCCATACTACACTGGTTTTTTCGTCCTGGGCGATAACAGTTCCGCCACTTTGTGCTATTGCCGCTCCGCCCTTGGCCCCATCGGAGCCCATGCCGGTAAGTACTACCGCCAGAACCCTACCACCAAATACATTGGCGATGCTCCTGAACATCGGGTCTACGGCAGGACGACAGAAATTTTCAGGAGGATTTTGATTAAGTCGCAACACCCGCTTTGTTCCGTTCTGTTCCACGGTCATGTGATAGCCGCCGGGTGCAAGATGAATATGCTTGGCCATAAGGACGTCTCCATCCTTGCCTTCGGAACACTGCCAGCCGGTCATCTTGCTTATATGGGCGGCCAGTATGGTTGTAAATGTCGGAGGCATATGCTGGGTAATGGCTACCGGTATATTTATCTCGGACTTTAAATTCTTGAGCAATGCAAACAAGGCCTGTGGCCCACCTGTGGAACTGCCTATGGCCAGAATATCCGGTTTTGTTCGGCTGGGTGCCCGCAGCACCACCGGTCCACTCGGCATTGCCGAAGTTGCCTTGGCCTTGACCGCAACGGCTGCCGGACGGGCTGTAGGCATCCTGCCCCTGCGGCGCGACAGGCCAAGGCTTTTCACCTTTCCCAGTAATTCTCGGCGAAAGCTGCCCCCCTCTGTAATCTCACGGGCAGTTACCGGCTTGGGCAGGTAATCCGTGGCCCCTGCGCTCAACGCCCGCAAACTTATATCGGCGTTACGTTCAGTCAGGGTAGATGCCATTATAATTTTAATCTCCGGGTCGACACCAAGAAGCTTTGGCAAAGCCGTCATTCCGTCCATTACAGGCATCTCAATGTCCAGAACTATCACGTCAAGTTTATTTTTTTCAAGGCCTTCAACCGCCAACTTGCCGTTGGCGGCGGAAACCACAACTTCTACTTCGTTATCCTCCTCAAGCATGCGGCAGATAAGACCACGAACGACCGCGGAATCATCGACGACCATAACCCGGATGGCATCGGCAGCAGTGGCGCTCGCTGTTCCAGACACTTTAATTCTCCACATTGACGAACAGTAGGATTCTTTCGTCGTTATTTTTAAAGCAATCCCACCTGTGAGAACTTAGCCTGAATTATCTCGCTATCGAACGGCTTCATTATGTACTCATTTGCACCGGCTTCTATTGCTTCCTGGATATGCTCGATGTCATTCTCGGTGGTACAAAAGACAACAATAGGAGCATCCCCACCAGGCAACTTGCGAAGCTCTTTGAGAAAATCAATACCGCTCATCACCGGCATGTTCCAGTCGAGCAAAATGGCATCCGGCATCTTACCCTTACAGGCATCGACGGCCTCCTGACCATCTGCGGCCTCATCGGTTTCGAATTCAAGCTCTTGCAATATCTTCCGAGCCACCATGCGAATGACCTTGGAATCATCAACAATCAGACAAGACTTCATATCACCCCACGCTTTTTTTTAAGATGAACAGCCCAGAACCACCACTATCCGACCAATCATATACACCAACCGGCCCCGCAGCTTACCCGACCCATATTCCTTTAAATCATATTAACGACAGTTACAACGCATACTACCAATACACCATGAACAACAAAGCTCAAAATGCAATTTTACAGGGCATATTCCGCAATGCGAAAGACGACCCCGGGACCGCGCCACAACCTAACTTTTCACAGGCCCCGGAGTGTTCCCGTATGAAAGGGAAACACCCTGTTTTCTACCGCTCACGACATCGACCTGAAGGTCTATGCAAATCGCGACGGATACCAATTATGCAATGACTTTCAAACCGTCCAGCGGTTAATTTCCACCTGGCCAGCCCTTTTGCAAGGGCTAATTGAAAGCCAGCGAATTAACGGTATCCGCCAAGGTATTGACCAATGCCTCACGATCGAACTTTGCTACATAGTCGGAAAAACCAACCTCGCGGCCACGCTCAAAATCCTTGTCCGTGGCATGTGACGAAAGAGCGACCATCGGCACATCCTTCCAGTGATGGTCCGCCCGAACCGCCTCGGCAAATTCAAAGCCGTTCATTCCGGGCATCTCGATATCGCTGATGATGACGTCGAAGCTATTTCCTGAATCCCTGAGTTTAAGAGCGTCCGCGGCGCTTTCTACCGAAACCACTTCATATCCCGCGACCGACAGCAACGGTGAAAGCAGGTTACGGAAAAACGGGCTGTCATCAACCAAAAGCACACGCCGCGAAGAGCTGTCACCGCTCACCGCATCGGAGGCACTATCCGCCCCGAACCAGTCGGGGAAAGCCCTGGTAAGGAAGTAGCCGGCATCAATAACGTCGGTAGCCTTGCCATCAATGATCGCACTGCCAATAAGCCCGTCCATATCCGCAGAAAGCTCAATATTCAGGGGCTCTTCGATTATATCAACGATATCGTCAACCACCAGACCCATGGAACGCTCTCGATCAGTGAACACCAGAACCGGCTGGCGTCCCTCGGACTTCCACTCGTGGTCGTCACTAAAGGGAATAAGGGGCATCAGATGGCCACGGTATTGAACCACAACCTGTCCATGAGAGGTTTCCGTTTCCGCCATATCGACCTCCTCCAGGCGCGCGACCAGGGCAAGAGGAACCGCTTTCAACTCATCTTTGTTTCCAGCCCGGAATATCAACATGGTTGATTTTTCTTCCGCGTGTCCTATGGCTGCGACGGCGGTGTCGTCCGAATCCGGAATCCCGGAACCCTGGCCGGTGGCAGAGGCGATACCGTTGGGGTCAAGGATCATTATAACGCTTCCGTCACCGAGAATGGTATTGCCCGAATAGAACTCTATGTTACGCAGCACCGGCGACACCGGCTTGACCACTATTTCCTCGGTATCGAATACCCGGTCCACTATGACACCAAAGGAATAGGTGCCAACCTGGGTAACTATGATAAAAAGCTCTTCGCTATTCTCATCACCGGCATCGTCTTTTTTGCTAAGTTTCAGCAGTTCACGCAGGCTGATCAGAGGCAGCAACCGGTTGCGAAGCCGCAGCACCGGCGACTCGTTTATCATCTCGATCGCGTTCTGGTCGTTTACCGAGGCCCGGACCAGTTCCAGCACGCTGATCTGGGGAATGGCAAAACGCTCCTTGGCGCATTCGACGACCAGGGCCGAGACGATAGCCAGGGTCAGGGGTATCTTGATGGTGAAGGTCGAGCCCTTACCCTCGATTGATACAAACTCGATAGTGCCGCCGATTTTTTCAATATTGGTTCTAACCACGTCCATGCCGACGCCCCGGCCGGATACGCTGGTAATTTTTTCGGCGGTGGAAAATCCCGGCTTGAGAATATACTGCTGCAACTGCATATCGGTCATGGCTTCTATTTCGGCCTCGGTAGCCATTCCGTTTTCGAGAACCTTGGCGCGGATTCTTTCCATGTTCAGACCCCGGCCATCGTCGGATATCTCGATCACGATGTGACCGCCTTCGTGGAAAGCCTGAAGTATTATTACGCCGGTCGTAGGCTTGTTTGCCGCATCACGGTCGGCCGGACCTTCAAGGCCGTGGTCGGCCGAGTTTCGAACCATATGGGTCAGGGGATCCTTGATAAGTTCAAGAACCTGACGGTCGAGTTCGGTTTCCGCGCCGATCATCTGTAGATCTATTTTCTTGCCGGTTTCAACCGACAGATCGCGAACGATCCGGGGCAGCTTGGCCCAGGCGTTGCCGATAGGCTGCATCCGCGTCTTCATCACACCTTCCTGGAGGTCGGTGGTTATATGGCTAAGACGCTGTAAAGGAACCTTGAATTCACTGTCATCGCTACCCCGGACCATCTGCAAAAGCTGGTTACGGGTAAGCACCAGTTCGCTGACAAGGGTCATAAGGTTTTCAAGCTGTTCGACATTAACCCGGATCGACTGGGATGCGACCGAAGGCTCCTTGTGATCGGCATCTTTTTTCTTGGCGGGGGGGGCCTTTTTCTTTGCCGGTACAGGAACCGCGGCGGCGGGTGCCGGTGCCGGTGCCGGAGCGGCACTTTCTTCGACTTCTTTCTCGGCCACCGCTTCGGCCGCCATTTGTTCATCGCTGGCGCCACTTACCCCGGATGCCTCAGCCGCCGCCACCTCGGCCAGCAGTTCCGCGGCCACCGGCGCGCCGGATTCATTAATTGCAATTCCCGGATCGGATGGCCCTGCGGCCGCCTCTGCGGCGGCGACCTCGGCTAGTAGTTCCGCGGCAACCGGCGCACCCGACTCGTTAAGCTGTACGCCCGAGCCGGAAGCTTCCGCCGGAGCGGCGGCAGGAGCGGCGGCAGCGGCAGGTTTTGCCCCGGGAAGAAGAGACCGCAGCTCGTTGATTACTTCCGTATCCTCGCCTTCCGGTTCTTCCCCGGCGTCTTCAAGCTGTTCGAGAATATCCCTGATGGTGTCGATGCACTTGAGGATTATTGTGACCGCCTCTGATGACACTTCCAGCTTGCCGTCCCGGATCAGGCCAAGCACGTCTTCACCGGCGTGGGCCACTTTTTCCAGACGGGGAAGGCCAAGAAAGCCGCAGGTTCCCTTAATCGTATGAACCAGACGAAAAATATTGCCAAGAATATCCTTGTTGGTCGGATCCTGCTCAAATTTTACCAGCTCGCCGTCTATAACGCCGAGGCTCTCGGTAGTTTCCGTAAGAAATTCCGTTAGTAAATCATCCATGACCGAACCCGCTTTATGCTGAAAACAAGAAAACCATGCAATATGGAACGCATTTTATACCACTATATAGGTAGATAGTAAGTTTTCGAGAAAAACTATAGTTTTTTTTGTGCTTCCTCTCGCTAATATCCCTATGCACGTACAGCTCAAGCGCCTATTCGGGCTTACACTTTATCGAAATCCGGGACAAGGGCAGCAAGGTTAACCTGGTCGGTTCGGGAATGGGAAATTTCAATTTCGCTGTCCAGGCTTTCGGCCAGCCGGGCGGCGAAATATCCGTGAACATTATAGGCCGTAAGCTCTTCGACAGGGACATTTGCCGCCAGACAGGCGTACAGATCGTCTTTTATTCTGGCACCATTGCCGGTGGCCGTCATGGCGATGCCCAGGCCTTCTGCAAGTTCGGCAAAGTGAACGTTTAATCCGCCGCCCCGGGGCAGCGAGTCTATGCCAAGAAGAACCATGTTAAGGACCAGCTTTACCACATCCGACTTGATGTCCCGCTTCAGGGACAAGCCGCTATCCTGGGGCCAGTCCAACTCCACCCGCCCATTTTCCAGCATATCAAACGCCAGCCCCCGGGCATCGTCAAGTCGGCCGTTGCCGCCGCTGAAACCGAAAGCCACGCGAAAGAAAGACAAGCGGCGGGAAAGCTGCCTTGCACTATCGGCAACCATTTCCAGGTGTTCATCCGGACCGTCTTCACCGGACGGGGCCTCTCCGAAAAGCTCGATGCCGACGCTCACCGCCCCGGCAGGACCGATCAAATCATGACAAATCCTTGAACACAAAAGCTGAACTACCTTGAAATCAACAAGCATGGCCGTCCCATGTTTAGCTGTTCCGACTGCCGGGGTTTAGCTGTTCCGACTGCCGGGCGGATGTTTCTAGATTTTTTGTATCAGGTCGCTGGCAATATTCTGGACCGCCTGATTGCCGTCGCCGTCCTCGCCCGGGGCGGTTGTTTTCTCTCGTATCAGCGCCCTGACATCCTTGATATCAACATCGCTGTTTTTCATCAGAGCAGTAAGGATTGCCTCTATGGCAATAATATGGGCGGCCAGACTCTCTGTTTCCTCAAGTCGCCTGGTGGCGGTCTCGCCAAGACTTTTAATATCTCCGGAAATAGTCTTCAGGCTTTTTTCAAGGCTGGAAATCTGCTGAAAGAATCCGGACTGTTCCAGGTTCTGCAAAAAATCCTGCCTCTGTTCGGTCGGTTCCTTAGCTTCCTGATCCGACATAATTTACTCCATCTCATAGCCGTCGGGGCGGTGTTAGCGGGCAAGCATAGCGGCCCGTTCCGCCGTCGCCAAGTCATCGGGCGTATTGATATTGAAAAAAGGATCGAAAGGTTGATTCTGGAATTCGACCCGCTCGGTACGGCAACTATCCATCCACAGGCTTGCCTTGCGCATTTTTTTATTGATCATGGCCAGCCGCAAGTCCTTGCTCATCGCCACCGGCCACAGGGCGAACACCGGATGCATCCGCCCTCCCGAACTGGCACATGCGATGTCGGAAGGGTGGGCGCATTCTGTATCGTCGATGGCTTTGGCGAGACGCGCCACCATGTCCTTGGGAAAAAACGGCGTATCGGTGGCGAACGAGGCCATCCAGCGGGCCTGGGGAATATTTTCAGAAACCCATTCAAGTCCGCTTAACACACCGGCCAGGGGACCGGCAAAGCCCTTGATGACATCACCTATTACCGGCAGCCCATAAGATGCAAAACACTCTTCATCACCGTTTGAACTAAGAATAATCCGGCAGACCTGGGGTCTGGCCCGGTCAATGACATGTTCCAGCAGGGGGCGACCACAGAGATGTTTCAGGCATTTGTCGTCACCACCCATGCGCCTTGATCTGCCACCGGCAAGAATAAGGCCGGGAATATGAGAATCAGCACAAGCTGGCACCGCTAAACCGGTCATTTTCAATGCCTGCAGGTAGCTCCGATAATATATCCGTCCGGGCCGTTAAGATTAATCCACAGTCGGATATCGCTGCCGAGAATATGCCATATTTCGGCGTCGGACGACGGACATGCCAACTGGACCACCCCGGCCTTGTTGATCTTGGGTAGAAATTTAAGGTCCGTGACCTGTTGTTCTGGCTTGACCATAACCTCCATCACCACCTTGTCGGAGCCTTTTACCTTGACCTCAATGGTTTCCCACATCTTGTTGGGAGGGTTGGTCTTTGAATATTGTCGCAGCCATACTGCAGATTTTTCGGCCCTGGCAGCCTTGTCACCATCACCACATGCGCTAACCAGAACACCGACCAATACAATCGCCAAAGTGGATGACGGGGGGAGAAAATTTATTTTTTTCATATCCTCGTAACCATTGTCCTTAAAATAAGCCAATTGCGGCAACAGCCCGCATCGCAATCCAATCATGGAATGCTATGAGTGTAAGCTTAATAATACTAATAAATAGTCAATTTGTCCCCATGTTCCACAGGGTTGTGTATCGATTTAGGGTTTTTGCGGGCAAAATTATTTGCTAAATTGCAGGCTGAGTTTCGGGGGAGCCGGAGGCCCGCAAGGACCGACGGATGAACCGGACTCTCCGGGGCTGGTACCTTTTATGACTTGCGAGGGTCGGCGGAGGGACCGTAACCGGAAACAAAATTTCCCAGGGGACCCGCAAGGGTTTTAAGGAGTTTTGGAGGAGCGGCCCGGCCGAGCGATCGGACGGGCCGTTCTTTTTTTGTCTGCCGATCAATCAGTGGGCCAGAATGGCTTTACTTTCATAAAATCCTTGACCCCTTCTATGAGAATGTTTTCCGACTGCGCCAACGAGTGCAGGTGCCAGCCGATAACGATACCGCCAGCAAGCCGACACGAAAGGGCTTCGTCCCCCTTGCAGTCGCGGTATAGCTGGCGCACCAGATTTTCCGCAACCGCGACATCGTTCAGGTAC
>CAZEFJ010000034.1:12871-16149 GCA_964511465.1 uncultured Hyphomicrobiales bacterium | reverse complement strand
AATTCGACCTTGCCGGTGGGGCCGAGTTCAACCACGGTTCCATCGGCCCGCTCAATCAGGTTGCGGCCCCTGGCCCCGGCTTCGCCGCCAGCCATGCCGTGCGGAGCCTGGAGACGGTGGTTGGAAATAATCGCCGCAGTCATCGGCTCGAGAAAACGAATTCGACGAATGACCCCGTTGCCGCCCCTGTAATGTCCTCCACCTCCGCTGTTACGGCGGATGGAAAATTCCTCGAGCAACACCGGCAGGCGCAATTCAAGGACTTCCGGGTCGGTCAGCCGGGAATTTGTCATA
Source organism: uncultured Hyphomicrobiales bacterium (assembly GCA_964511465.1). Classification (GTDB taxonomy): domain Bacteria; phylum Pseudomonadota; class Alphaproteobacteria; order Rhodospirillales; family 2-02-FULL-58-16; genus JAZFTA01. Next base: position 15,855 of record CAZEFJ010000034.1, on the reverse strand, counting down.
TGAGTATGGACCGCGTCGGTTCCGTCGAAACCGGGGCCGGCGCCAGAGCCGCCACAGATGGTTTCATAATACTGGTGGCGGTCATTGCCGAAGCTAAGGTTGTTCATCGTCCCCTGCGATCCGGCGATCACCCCCAGGGCGCCAAAAAGTGTGTCTACCACTACTTGCGAGGTTTCAACATTACCCGCGACCACCGCCGCCGGATCGGCCGGATTTAACATGCAGCCATCGGGGACGATAATATCTATCGGTTTAAGGCATCCGGCGTTAAGTGGTATGTCGTCATCGACAAGCGTTCTGAAAACATAAAGTACGGCAGCCCGGCATACGGCGAAGGGAGCGTTGAAATTATCGGCCAACTGGCTGGAACTGCCGGTAAAGTCGATCACCGCCCTGCGCCGTTGCCTGTCGATAGTTATTCGCACCCGGACCAGCGCGCCATTATCCATGGTCGAGGTGAATTCGCCATCCTCCAGCCTGTCGATTGCCCGCCTCACCTCCTCGGCCGCGTTGTCCTGAACATGAACCATATAGGCGCCAACCACATCCAGCCCGAAATGATCCACCATCGCCGCCAGTTCGCGCACACCTTTTTCATTGGCAGCCACCTGGGCTTTCAGGTCGGCGATATTGCGGGTCGGATTGCGGGCCGGAAACGGACCTGAATTCAACAATTCAAGCAACTCCGCGGTGCGGAATTTACCTTGATCGACGACAAGAAAATTGTCGATCAAGACACCTTCCTGCTCAATTGACGTGCTGTCGGGGGGCATCGAGCCAGGAGTTATGCCACCGATGTCGGCATGGTGCCCGCGTGAAGCAACGTAAAACAGAACATCATCGCCGGTCTGGTTGAAAACCGGAGTTATTGCGGTGATATCGGGAAGATGGGTACCGCCGTTGTAAGGCGCGTTAAGAATAAACACATCGCCAGGCTTTATCGTTTGCCGAGCCTCACGGATTACCGTCTTGACGCTTTCGCCCATGCTTCCAAGGTGGACCGGAATATGTGGTGCGTTGGCGACCAGATCGCCGAGCCGATCGAATACGGCGCAGGAAAAATCAAGGCGCTCCTTGATATTTACGGAATGGGCGGTATTGACCAGAACCGCCCCCATCTGCTCGGCAATCGACATAAACAGGTTGTTGAATATTTCCAGCATCACCGGATCCCTGCCGGAGTCGACACCACAGGGCCGGGGCCGAGGTTCCACCCTGGTCATTATCAGATGGCCGTAAGGGGTTGTCTCGGCCTGCCAGCCCGGCTCGACAATGGTGGTCGAATTGGTCTCGGTGATGATTGCGGGGCCTGAAATTACGGCGGATGGGCCAAGAGTTTGGCGACGATATACAGGAACATCGTGATATGATGAGCCGTAATACATCGAAGCTGTGTGCAGCGCCCCGAATGGCGGACCACCTGATGACATATCCATTTTTGTTTCGTGGGGAATGTCGGTTATTCCAACCGCCTCCGCCGACAATGCCTCGACGACCAGATCATGCCCCTGCACGGCAAAACCGAAACGCCGATGGTGTGCGGCGGCAAAGTCCCTGAGCATATTTTCGAGGTCACCGAAATCGACGCCAAGGGCGGTATCGCTTCCCTTCGTCCGCAGGTACGCCTTACTTGATACGACTATCCCGGCGGAACCGATCCCCTGATCGCCAACCTCGTTCACGGCCTGGTTTCCCATTTTCTCCAATTGTGATCTGAGCCTGGGTATAATCGCCTCGTCCAAGGTTGCCTCTATGCTCATTTCACGAATCGCCCGGACTTCGGCCAGCCCGATGCCATAGGCCGACAACACTCCGGCATGGGCATGGATAAAGACCCGGTTTACGGCCAGCTTGTCGGCGACCATGCAGGCATGCTGGCCAGCCGCCCCGCCAAAACAGTTGAGGGTATATTCGGTAATGTCGTAGCCCCGCTGGACGGAGATTTTTTTAATCGCATTGGCAATATTTTCGACAGCTATTGCAAGAAACCCTTCGGCCACCTGTTGCGGCGTCTTTGGCTTGCCGGTAGCGGCGGAAATGATTTCGCTTATCTCGCCAAACCCTGCCATGGTTTCCCCGACATCGAGTGGCTCATCAGCCTTTCGTCCGAACATTCTGGGAAAGAACCGCGACTGGATTCGCCCCAGCAGGACATTGCAGTCGGTCACCGTCAGGGGTCCGCCACGCCGGTAGCATGACGGTCCGGGATCGGCCCCGGCGGAATCCGGCCCGACCCTCATTCTCGCACCGTCAAAATGTAGTATCGATCCGCCACCGGCGGCAACGGTATGGACCCGCATCATCGGCGAGCGCAAACGTATACCGGCGATCCGGGTTTCAAAAACCCGCTCGAATTCTCCGTCATAATGGGAAACGTCGGTGCTGGTGCCGCCCATGTCAAAGCCGATGACTTTTTTGAATCCGGCCTCTTCGGCGGTTCGCGCCATGCCGACTACACCGCCCGCCGGACCTGACAGGATACTGTCCTTGCCCCTGAAAAGGTGACCATCTGTCAACCCGCCGCTGGACTGCATAAACATCAGCCGACAGCCTTCTAGGTCGGCCGCGACACCGTCCACATAGCGGCGAAGGACCGGGCTCAAATAGGCATCTACAACCGTGGTGTCGCCGCGCGGAACCAGCTTGATCAGCGGCGCAACCCGATGGGAAACGGAAACCTGGGAAAACCCCATATCAAGGGCTATTTCGCCAACCATCCTTTCATGTTCGGGATAGCGATAACCATGCATGAATACTATGGCGGCCGAACGTATGCCTGCGGCATAGGCTGCACCCAGACTTTGGCGCACCATGTCCGGGTCGGGGGCGGCCAGAACCTTGCCATCGGCGGCAACCCTTTCTTCGACTTCGACAACCCGGCAATAAAGCATCTCGGGCAGAACGATATGCCTGTCGAATAATCGCGGACGGTCCTGACAGGCAATCCGAAGGGCGTCGGCAAAGCCCTTGGTTATAATCAGCAC
>CAZEFJ010000034.1:0-12771 GCA_964511465.1 uncultured Hyphomicrobiales bacterium | reverse complement strand
AACCTTGGTATCAGTATTTAACCATCGCAGGGATACAAATTTGACTTTTTACAGGATATTGCCGTGTCAGTTGTAATTCGCCGGGCGCAGAAATCAGATTATCGGGAAATATGGGAAATTTTCTCCGACATCGTTTCAAAGGGTGAAACATATGCCTTCCCCACCGACACCGGCAGGGAAGAAGCAATTGCATTATGGCTCACCGCCCCAAGCAAAACCTTCGTTGCCGTGCTTGATAATAAAGTTATCGGAACATACTACATCAAGCCGAACCATCCCGGACCTGGTTCTCATATATGCAATTGCGGATACATGGTCCTGGAAAGGACCCGTGGCAAAGGCGTCGCATCAGCAATGTGTGAACATTCCCAACGTCAGGCGCTACGTATGGGGTTCAAGGGAATGCAGTTCAACCTTGTGGTATCGACAAATTCAGACGCCATACGGCTATGGAAAAAACTGGGGTTCGATATCATTGGAACATTGCCTAAATCATTCAATCACAGAAAACTGGGACTTGTAGACGCGCATGTAATGTACAAATGGCTGGAACCTGCGGGCGAATAAGGAAATACAATTATGAAGAATCTTATTCTTGCCGGTTTTAGTTTACTTGGGGCTTTAATTTTTCTGACAAATCCGGCTCTTGCCCGAGATCGCGTCAAAGGCGATTTCAAGCGTGCGGATACTGACCGTGATCACCGTATCAGCCGTATCGAATGGAACCGCCGGGGTAATTTCGACAGGCTTGATAGCAATAACGACGGGCTGCTAAGTCTTAAAGAAGTCAGGGCAATGTATGCCGGGCAAAACGATAAAAGCTATCGGTGGCCGCCGCAAGGCATGACAGCAAGCCCACCCGAATTCGACCAAAGCGTGCGGCAAGACAGCGTACACCGTGATGCACTTGATGAAAAAACCCTCTGTGGGATAGGTCGTATGCGCAAATGTTCGATTAGTGACGCGGTTAAACTGGGTATGCTGGCCACCGGAATGGGGCCAAGATTTCCGACCGGAGCAAAGTGTTTAGGTATAGATGACTACTGGGCCCTGGATTACAGCTTTAAACGTAACCGCACAAGCTATCACGGCGGAATTGATATGCCTGCAGGCTGGGGAACCCCGATAATTGCGGCGGCTGACGGTTCGGTGGTAGCGATCTATCAAGGTGATAAATCCGCCCGCGGGATTGAGTTGGTGCTTCGCCATAGCCCCAAAGACACGGGTCTGCCGTTTTGGACCTACACCCAATACGCCCATCTTGACCGGACGCCGGACCTTAAAATCGCTCAACGCGTGTACAGGGGACAGATACTCGGCCCGACGGGTAATTCGGGCGTCAGTGGGAAAAAAAGGGCAATAGTATCTGGTCGCAGGCCCGCCATCCATTTTGCGGTCTATTACAGCAAAAGCAAAAATTACGTAAATACGGACAATGTCATCATTCCCGTAGGCGGCCGCTGGATGGACCCCATCGCATTTTACCGGCAAAAGCCGCCTTTTGATTCCCAGTCGGCGCGAAAGCTCACGGACGATGAAAAAGGCGTTTCCATCCCGGTCATGTTTGAAGATGGAACGGTCTTTCCAGCTAATACAAAACTGGTATGGCCTTACATGTGCCGGAAGGACCGCTAATTCTTATTTTTGTCCACCAGCTTGCCGGCCGCGATCCACGGCATCATGGCCCTCAGTTTTTTGCCTACCTTCTCGATGTCATGTTCGGAACCACGGCGGCGCATCGCCTTGAAACTGGGCTGACCGGCCTTGCATTCGCTCATCCACCGGCTGGTGAAGCGGCCCGACTGAATGTCATCCAGAACCTCTTTCATGCGCGCCTTGACATCGGCGTCAATTAGCCTTGGACCGGATACGTAATCGCCGTACTCGGCCGTGTTGGAAATCGAATAGCGCATGTTGGCGATGCCGCCTTCATAGATCAGATCGACGATCAGCTTGACCTCGTGCAGACATTCAAAATATGCCATCTCCTTGGCGTATCCGGCCTCTACAAGGGTTTCGTAACCGGCCATTATCAATGATGTGAGCCCGCCGCACAGCACCGCCTGTTCACCGAACAGGTCGGTTTCACATTCCTCCCTGAAACTGGTCTCGATGACGCCCGAGCGTCCACCGCCGATTGCCGAGGCGTAGGCCAGGCCTATGTCATGGGCGTTGCCGGTGGCATCCTGTTCGACCGCCAGCAGGCACGGCACCCCGGCTCCTCTCTGATATTCCGAGCGCACCGTGTGGCCCGGACCTTTCGGGGCAATCATTATCACGTCAAGGTCGGCGCGGGGCTCTATCAGCCGGTAATGGATATTGAGGCCATGCGCGAAAGCCAGGGCCGCTCCCTGCTTGAGATTATCCTTTATGTCGTCGTTGTAGATATCGGCCTGCAGTTCATCGGGAACCAGCAGCATCACCACATCGGCCCACTTGGCGGCCTCGGCAGGGGTCATTACCTTGAGGTTTTCGCCCTCTGCCTTCTTAACGCTGTCCGACGAGGCGCGAAGCGCGACCACCACCTCCTTGACCCCGGAATCCCTGAGGTTAAGAGCATGGGCATGACCCTGACTGCCATAACCGACAATCGCCACCTTTTTCGACTTAATCAGGTTTACGTCTGCGTCCTGATCGTAATAAACGCGCATGATGGTATTCCCTTTGACTAATGAATAAAATTTTGTTTACAGCGGATCCGGTCCACGTGAAATTGCCGCGACCCCGGTGCGCGAGATATCTACCAGACCAAGGCTTTTCATCATCCCGATGAAGGCGTTCAGCTTGTCGGTGTCGCCGACTATCTCGAATACGAAAGAGCCATTGGTGCTGTCAACCGCCCTGGCCCGGAAAATATCCGCGATACGCAATGCCTCTATTCTCTTTTCACCCTCGCCGACAACCTTGACCAGCGCCAGTTCACGTTCCACATGCGGGCCCTCGACGGTCAGGTCGCTGACCCTGTGAATCGGCACCAGCCTCTCCAACTGTGCCTTTATCTGTTCAATTACCATCATCGTACCGGAAGTTACTATAGTAATTCTAGACAGGCCGCCGGAATGACTGGTCTCGGCGACGGTCAGGCTTTCGATATTGTAGCCGCGCCCCGAAAACAGGCCGATAACCCGCGCCAAAACACCCGGCTCGTTATCGACAAGGGCCGCAATTGTATGGAATCTTATGTCTTCTCTTCTGTCATACACCATGTCAGTTCCCCGAATCCTCAAGCCAGCATTACATCTTCCCCTACGCCTTCCGGCTCATCTTCGGGGGCAAATATCATTTCGTTGTGAGACGATCCCGCAGCGATCATCGGGAACACGTTTTCCTTGGGATCAATACGCACATCGGCGACCACCGCACCGTCATAGGCAATCATTTCGTCAAGAACGTCGACCACCTGGTCCGGTCCCTCGGCTCTTAGCCCTTTGGCACCGTACGCATCCGCCAGTTTTACAAAGTCGGGCTGGGTTTCCATCAGGCTTTGGGAATATCGTTCGCCATAGAACAGCTCCTGCCATTGGCGGACCATCCCCATCGAACCGTTGTTAAGGATCAGTACCTTTACCGGCAGGCCGTACTGATTGAGGGTACATAGTTCCTGGCTGTTCATCTGGATCGAACATTCTGAAGTAATCACCACCACCAGGGCATCGGGGTGGGCCAGTTGAACACCTATCGCCGCCGGCAGCCCGTAACCCATGGTTCCCAGGCCGCCCGATGTCATGAATCGTTTGGGCTGATCAAACCTGAGGTACTGGGAGGCCCACATCTGGTGCTGGCCGACATCGGTGCAGATAAACGTGTCGCGTCCTTTAATCTTTTTCTGAAGCGTCTCAAGCACATACTGGGGCTTGGCGAACTTACCGTTCTTGCGATAGGCCAGACACTTGCGCCCGCGCCATTCGTCGATACTTTTCCACCAGCTTTCCAAGGCCTTGCCGTCAACCTTCGACTGAGTCGATTTCCATACATTTATCATGTCTTCAAGGACATGGCCGACATCGCCGACGATACCTATGTCGACCATCACATTCTTGTTGATCGACGAGGGATCTATATCAATGTGAATTTTCTTTGAATTGGGCGAAAAACCATCAAGGCGCCCGGTTATCCGGTCATCAAAACGCGCCCCGACGCAGATCATAACATCGCATTCATGCATTGCCATGTTGGCCTCGTAGGTGCCGTGCATGCCAAGCATTCCCAGAAACCGGGGGTCGGAGGCGGGAAAAGCCCCAAGCGCCATCAGGGTCAGGGTGCACGGGAAACCGCTTAGACTGACAAGCTGCGCCAACAGCTGAGACGCCCCCGAACCGGAATTTACCACCCCGCCACCACAATATAAAATCGGACGCTTGGCCGAGGCCATCAATTCGACTGCCGCCTTTATCTGCCCGATATCACCCTTGATGGTAGGTTTATATGTTTTGTGCCGGACCTTTTCAGGGCCGATGTAAGGCCCGCTATCGACAACAACATCCTTGGGCAGATCAACCACCACCGGGCCGGGACGACCGTTGGAAGCGACAAAGAATGCCTCGTGCAAAGTCCGCGCAAGATCGCCGACATCACGAACCAGATAATTATGCTTGGTGCAGGAACGGGTGATACCAGTGGTGTCTGCCTCCTGAAAAGCATCGTTGCCGATACTCTGAGTGGTAACCTGACCGGTCAGGCAGACCAGCGGAATGCTGTCCATCATCGCATCCGTCAGACCGGTTACGGTATTTGTCGCACCGGGTCCTGAAGTAACCAGTACGACACCCGTTTTGCCGGTAGAACGAGCGTAACCTTCCGCCGCATGCATTGAGCCCTGTTCGTGACGACAGACTATATGGCGCAGCCAGTTCTGCTGATATATCTGATCGTACAAAGGAAGAGTGACGCCGCCGGGATAACCGAAAATAGTGTCAACATTCTGGTCTTTCAGAGCATTAAGGACGATTTCAGCGCCCAACATTTGATCTTTCGACATAGCCTTGTTCCTTAATGCCCCGATTTCGCGTCCCAGTATTCAGCATCCCTGCCTTCGCCGCTCTCAGCCTGTCGGGCGGCGGGCAAACAACAATGCAACCACGTCCTGTACTAATCGTTTAGATTCATCCGGTCAACAGAAACTGGCGAATAAATGAAAAGATTTCACCCTTTAAGCTTTCCGAATATTTCGCGGGCCTACTATACATCCCTGTTTTATCGTCCTGAACGGAGCTGATAGTCTGATGGCGCAACCAGGTAAGCTGGCGCTTGGCGAAATTGCGGGTCGCACGTTTCGCCGCCTCGATAGACTGTTCAAGCTCTGTTTTGCCTTCGATGCAGGCGATCAGTTCCCGCACCCCAAGCGCCTTCATCGCGGGCAGGCCGGGGTCTAATCCAAGGCGGGCAAGCCCCGCCACCTCGTCCAGCGCACCAAGCTTCATCATCTCGTCAAAGCGGGCGTCGGTAGCCTGGTAAAGTTCTTCACGGGAAGGCATAAGAACAATGCTTGCGATGCTTGCGTCAATTGGTGAAGGGGCCGGAACCTTGCGCCATTCGCTTAGGGATATTCCACTTGCCAGAAACACCTCGTAGGCGCGGATCAGGCGTTGAGTGTCGCCTGCGGGTATGCGTTCGGCACTTGCCGGATCAACCGTTGCCAACAAAACCTTGAAATCCTCGCCACCGAGGCGCTCATGAGCGGCGGCGGCGGCGGCACGCGTATCGTCGGAAATGTCCGGTATTTCGTTCAAACCCTCGGTCAGGGACTTGAGGTAAAGACCGGTACCGCCAACGATTATCGGAAGCCTTCCGTCGGCATGGGAGGCGGTAATTTCGGCCCGCGCCATTTTCAGCCAACGGCCGGCCGAGCATCGCCTGGAGGCGGCCTCGACGCCGAACAATCGGTGCGACACCTTTGCCATATCCTCGGCCGATGGCCTTGCCGTGATAATTTCAAGCTCGCGGTAGACCTGCATCGAATCGGCATTAATTACGGTACCGGAAAACTCCAACGCCAGATCAAGCGCCAGCCTTGATTTGCCCGAAGCGGTAGGCCCGGCGACAATGACGAGGGGAGGCGGATTTTTCATCGGGTGATTTTCCGAAAACGCTCAAGGCCGCAAGGCGGAGTGTTTATAATTCAACTGGAAACACTCTATGCCAGCCCGTAATGTTTCATACGTTTCCACATGGTTGTGCGTGACATTCCCAATTTACGCGCCGCCGCCGCCCGGTTGCCGTCGGTATCCTTCAGGGCATTCATAATCATTTGCTTTTCTTCATCTTTTTGCATCTCAGCCCGGTAATATGGCTTGAACCCGCCGGTATACCCCACATCGGGGGGGCTTGCATGTTCGGTTTCGGGGGGGCTGAACCGGGCATCGGAAGCGCCCATTATATCATGCGGCAAATGGCGGGGAAGAATGACCGTGCCGTCCAACTGGACAAATGCAAATTCCATCGCATTGACAAGTTCCCTCACGTTTCCCGGCCAGTTGTACGCCTCCAGCACCCGGAACGCCGCCTGGGATATCCGTACTCCCTCCCGCTCGTATCGCCGCGATATGTCATCGACAATATGATTGGCCAGCATCGGAAGATCAGACACCCGCGCGCGAAGCGTCGGCACATGCATGGGAAGAACCCGCAACCTGTAGAACAGGTCTTCGCGGAATTCCCCCGCCTTTACCATCTGCGAAAGATCCCGGTTGGTCGCCGCAATAATGCGAACATCAACCTTGCGCGGCTTATTCTCGCCGATCCGTTCGACCTCTCGTTCCTGTAATACCCTTAGAAGCTTGACCTGGATGGTCGGAGAAATCTCCCCTATCTCGTCAAGCAGAATCGTCCCCCCGTTCGCTATCTCAAAGCGGCCGGCGCGGGCCGCATCGGCGCCGGTAAAGGCCCCTTTGGCATGACCGAAAAGCTCGGACTCAAGTAGATTTTCGGCCAGCGCGGCGCAATGCACCCGAACATACGGGCCTTTGGCGCGTTTGGAATTTTCGTGCAGCGCCTGGGCTACCAGTTCCTTGCCGACACCGCTTTCCCCCTCGATAAGAACCGAGGCATCACTGGCCGATACCCTGAGTATGACCTGAAACAATTCCTGCATAACCTGGCTGTGTCCCAGCAATTTGCCAAGATGAAGCCGACTGCTGACCTCTTTTTCCAGTTGCCATTCACGGGTGTGATCCCTTAGCACCACGGCATAATAGGCCAGCGATTCGCTGGTTGGCAGTTTTATCGCCCATATCCGCAGGAAGGCCATCTCGCCGTCCTTCCGGGTAAGAAGAATGGAGCCCTCTTTCTTGTCGGCGATGTTAACCAGCGAACATTTGCCGCTTTCTTCACAGCTAGTGGCGCACTCGGCCCCGGGGAACAGGTTAAAGCACAGCTCATCAAGAACGTTCTTTTCTTTGTTGTGTTCGATCATCTTCAGTGCGGCCTTATTGATGGCGACAACGTGGCGATTGGCGTCAAGGAAGAGAACACCTTCATCCAGGTTGTCGATCAGCATCTTCAATCCGACCAGGGAAACATCACTCATGGCGTCAATCCGTTAACATGTTAACGTTAATGTTTACGTTAACATGTTAGAGCGTATCGGGATTTAATGGAATAATTTAATTGTGATGCGTTCTAAAAAAGATGCTGGCCGCCAGTTACCCATATCTCGGTTCCGGTGACATAGCCGGAATCCTCCGAGCAGAGGAAATATATTGTCGAGGCGACGTCTCCCGGGGTTCCCATTCTGTCCAGCGGGATGCGGGGAATTAGAACCTCGTATTCAGGGCCTACCATTTCGGTCTCTATCTCGCCCGGCGCGACAGCGTTAACCCGGACCCCCAGGGCGGCGAACTCGTTGGCAAGCTCGCGGGTCATCGCCGACAGGGCCGCCTTCGAGATGGCATAGGCCGAACCGGCGAAAGGATGGATCGAATGGCCGGCAATAGAGGTAATATTAACCACAGCCCCCTTGCCCTTGTGCAGGGCCGCGGCGAAACCACGCGACAGCTTGAGCGGAGCCAGCAGATTAAGTTCCAGCACCTGACGCCATGCTTCCATATCCCCGTTGAGACATCCCAGACGCTCCTTGAAGGTCGCCTTGGGGGACATTCCGGCGTTGTTCACCAACCCGTGCAGGGGATCGCCGTCCAGAACCTGGTTAGCCTTTTCAATGAAGTTTGAAATGCTCTCGGTGTCCGCCAGATCGGTGGGGATATGACAAGACCAATTGGGGTCGCGCATGCATTCCAGCGGCACCTCGTCGCGTGAACAGGTTATGATACGCCAGCCACGGTCCAAAAAGAATATTGCCGTGGCGTGGCCAATACCCCGGCTGGCACCGGTAATAACTACTGTTTTTCTACCTTCCTTCATGACCACCGGATCATATCACGGTTTTTCTGAAAATGGGACCGCCCTGTTCCAGCAATGCGAGACCCTGTTCCAGGGTTTGCTGTCGTGATCCCGAACTGTCAACCCTGTCCCATTCTATATTTCCGGTATCATAATCAAGTTGTTGACGGGCCACCTTGGCGGTGACGTCCGAGACGTTGCGGATACGGCTGACAACCCGTTCCTGACGCTCCGCAATATTGGTTTCCAGCCATAATCCATTGAACGGCACCCCCATGCCATCGGCCACCTCGGCAATCATGCGGCGCTGTTCCGGTTTTGCGAAAACACAATCGGCAACAACCGTGAAGCCCGCCTCAAGAGCGGTGCGCACATCGTCAAACATTGCCCGATAGGTAAGCTCAGACATCTTTTCGGTGTAGCCTTCCGGGCCAAGACGGCTAAGGATAGGGACACCGGACAGACGCTTTCTGACAACGTCGCTGCGGACCACTACCGCGCCCGGGCCGCAACACAGCAGCGGAGCAACTTCACGGGACATCCGCGACTTGCCGCAACCCGAAAGGCCGCCGACAGCAACCAGCCGGGGCGGCGGCAATGAAATACATTCCAATGCCTGGTTCAGATAATCGCCGACCCGTTTTTGCAGGCATTGCAAGTTTTCCATGGTACGCAGCGACATGAACAACGGCAACGCCCTTATTCCACCGATATCCCCGGTAATATCGAGGTACCTGTTCAAGGCAATAGAGGCGAGCCGCCTCAATGAACGGCTATGCAGATCGACAAGTAACGAGGCGAAATCGTAAAGCACATCAATACCGGCATATTTATCATTTGCGGGACGGACAACCGGAACACCTTTTTCGATGATTATATCGCCGAGCTTAAGACCGCCATGACAGCGGCGGACGAATCCCTTCTCCATCCTGGCTTTGAAATGAGGTGCCAGCATAGCCATCGTCCGGCGGCAAATAGTTGCCAGCCGATCAACATTGTCCCGGTTGATTATATCGCTTTCATATCCGGTAATTTTTTCAAGGATTACCCCCTGCCCGCCGAGCAAGTCGCAATCATCAAGCACTTCCGCGCGACTGTGATATTCGGCTATGGCGGCGGCAAATTTTTCCACTGCATGGCGATCAAGTTCTACCTCAGCGTCCATTCAGATCAAGCCTCTTTCTGATTTCAGTGGCTATGTCGGCGGGATCATTTTCGCTATTAACGACAATTGCACCTTCGTCTTTTTCCAGTTCATCAAACTGGCTTTCCGGTAAATTGGAGGACATGGATTGGCCGCTGCTCTGCTCAAGTGGTTCGTATATTATGTCATCCGGGCCTTTCAGGTAGACCAGATGAAAGTCCTCGTTATCCCCTTTGAGCAGTTCCCGATAGGATTTCCTGAGCGCCGAGCAAGTAACCACGACATCCCGTCCGTCGGCAACCCAGGCATCCACGGCGGCGGCCAGTTTCTTCAGCCATGGCCAGCGATCCTCGTCGTTTAGAGGAATGCCTGAACGCATCTTGACGATATTGGTGTTCGGCTGGAAGTCGTCACCCTCCATTAAGTCGGCTGGCAACAGCTTTGCCAGTTCACCTCCGACCGCTGATTTTTCCGGTCCGCTGGTCCCCATAACCACAACAATCATTCAATCATCCTCCAAAGCGTGGTTCATCCAATCCCGTTATTCCTGTTCCCCTGATCTCGAAAAGACCACCTGACAGAGGTGCCTCGCAATCGGCCCCGCCGGAGGCAGAGCTCACATAAAGCAGGTCAAGCCCGGTGCCGCCGAAAATGCAGCTTGTCGGACGCGGCACCGGCATTTCAATAACCCGCTCGACAGAGCCGTCCGGATCATAGCGGCTGATCTTCCAGCCATCCCAATGGGCGCTCCAGACCCCGCCCTCGGCATCAACGGTCAGGCCGTCGGGAAGGCCCGCGCCATCGGCGAGTTGAACGAATGTGCGACGATTATCGACATGGCCAGTGGAAATATCAAAATCAAAAGCCAGAATAGTTCTGTTTTCGGAATCTGTAAAATACATGGTTTTGTTGTCGGGGCTCCACCCTATCCCGTTGGTTACGACGAAACCCGACAATACCCGTTCGACCTTTAGGGATGGAGAAACACGATACAATGATCCGCTGGCATTTTTAATATTGTCATCCATGCTGCCGACCCACCATCGCCCCGAACGATCACATTTTCCGTCATTGAAGCGGTTGTCGGCAAGGTTCTCCTCCGGCGTTGCAAATATTTCCACCTCGCCCGAGACCGGATCGATAAAACATAGTCCCGAGCGTAACGCACCGACCATGCCGCCACCCTCGCGCAGGGCGACACAGCCGATTTCCCCGGGCATGGTCAGGGTTTTGCGGCTTTCATCGTCCGGGCGATAGCGGTTAAGCGTCCGACCCTTGATATCGACCCAGTAAAGGACACCCTCCGCAGAGTCCCACATCGGCCCCTCGCCAAGGACTGCCCCAGCTTCCCATATACAGCGAATTTCTCTCATCCGTCCCCTGCCCCGCCCCAACTTACTTGCCAGGGCTAAGATATTATCTGTTTGGAAAGCATGCCTGTATGTTCTAGATTTAGCCGCCGCCAACGCTGGACGCGCCGTATAGTACTATCCTGGGGGATTTCGTGGGGCAATTTTTTTACCGTATTAAAGCGACCGTGTTCGCTGTGGCGATGATCGCCATGACGGCTTCTGGTGCCGGTGCCTCCGGTACGATGTATGACATGAGCGCCTTTCTCAATGAACCCTATCCGTTTGCACCTGCGCCGGTAGCCGCCCCACCCGCCGCCCCGGCCCCAATTACGGCAAGGCCCTCCCCTGCGGCAGTCCCAGTGGTTGAAGATACGGCCCCGGCAGACAGCGGTGACGGTGATCCGATTGAGCCGGTAAACCGCTTCTTCTTCGGCTTTAACGAAATTGTTCAGGACTACCTTCTTGGCCCAATTGCCAACGCCTATAACGATTATCTTCCCGACATGGTTACCGAGGCGATTGGCAACACACTGGACAACCTTAATTCTCCGGTGGTTCTGGCCAATGACATTCTTCAGGGTGAAGTAACGCGGGCCTGGCAAACGACCGAGCGTCTGGCGGTCAATTCAACAATCGGGTTGGGCGGACTTATGGATGTAGCCGATAGCTGGCTTGATATTCCGGCCCATAAGGAAGACTTCGGGCAGACCCTGGGGGCATGGGGCGTGGGTGAAGGATTTTACATTGTGCTGCCGCTGCTGGGGCCGTCGAACCCCCGCGACGGAGTCGGCAAACTTTTTGTCGACGGCTATTTCGACCCGGTCGGAATGTGGCTTAACAACACCAACCGCAACGAGTTGAAATGGACAAGAACAGGTCTTTCCGGCATTGACGAATACGCCGGTGTGGTCAACGAACTGGACCAGATAAAGAAAACCTCGATCGACTATTACGCCGCCATACGATCAATGTACCGACAGAAACGCCAGACCGAGATAGATAACAAAAAAAGCACCGATGTAATGGCCGCTCCCGACATAAACTACGATCTGGAAGAATAGGGCCTGAACCTGGGGCCTTTTCGGGTGTCTGTATTTTAAGAAATACTGGCCTTTGGGAATATCAGGGAAACCACCGTCCCCACCCCCAGTTTGCTTTGAATATCAATGGTACCACCCATTTCCTTCATCAGTCTTTCCGAAATGTTAAGGCCAAGACCATCCCCCAAAGCATCGGAATCGTTTCCTTCCCGGTATCCCGCATGTGCGACCAGAAGAAGGCTTTCCGGCGAGATGCCCCGTCCTTCGTCGGCGATCACCAGAATTAATGTTTCGTCATCTTTTACCATCCCCTTGACTTCGACTTCGCCGCCCTTGGGGGTAAATTTAACGGCGTTGGAAATGGTATTGGAAAGAACCTGGTGCAAACGAACGGGGTCCGTTTTCATGACCGGAAAATCGTCAGGGAAATCAACCTTGAGCTTGACCCCGCCGTCACCGGCTATCTTGGCGAACAGTTTTACCATGTCTTCGGCCAGCGACGCTGCATTGACATCTTCGCGCACCAGCATCTCCCGGCTCCCCGCTTCCGTAAAGGCCAGTAGTTCCCTTTCACAAATCCTGATTGTCTGGAGGACAGCGGTGTGGATCAGGGAGGAATATTCCCGATACGCATCAATCGGTAACGAGCAGTTTTTATCGGCCATCATTTCGCTGAAGCCGGAAATTGCGTTAAGCGGATTCTTCAATTCGTGACCAAGTCTGGCAAGCGCCACTATGTGTTCTTTATCGGCCTCCTTCTTGGCCACAATTTCTTTCTCCAGAACCTTTTCAACATTACGCAAGGCGGTCCTCGCGTCACTCAGATTTTTAGGCTTATTCGGTTTGGAGGTATTGTTCATCGTTAATTTTTTTCTTTTTTCACTGTCTGTATCTGCTT
>CAZEFJ010000033.1:10599-16773 GCA_964511465.1 uncultured Hyphomicrobiales bacterium | reverse complement strand
GCCACCAGGCCGCAGTTAAGGCGTGATTTGAGGCGTTCTTCCATACCTTCCATTTCGGAGGGCGACTTGTCGGCGGAAATTACGATCTGGCGGCCCTGATCGACGAGTGAATTAAAGGTGTGAAAAAATTCTTCCTGGGTTGATTCCTTGCCGCTGATGAACTGAACGTCATCAATCATCAAAACGTCTACCGAACGGAACTGATCCTTGAAATCAACGGTATTCTGCTCACGCAATGCCCGAATGAAGCAGTACATGAATTTTTCCGCAGACAGGTAGACGGCAACACGGCTGGGGTCTTTCTTGCGAATATGCCAGGCTATGGCATGCATCAGATGAGTCTTGCCAAGGCCCACCCCGCCGTAAAGGAAAAGCGGGTTGAACGGCACCGCATCGGCCTCGGCAACGCGCCGGGCGGCGGCGTAAGCGAACTCGTTGGGTTTGCCAACGACAAAATCGTCAAAGGTCAGACGGGGGTCCAGCGGGGCGCCGATCTCTTTTCGGTAGCGATCATAATTACGGCGGCACCGATCAGAATTACGACCGTCGATATTCGATTCTTCGGCGGCAAGCGACGAGGCCGGACCGGAGCGTTGGTCAGGAGCCTTGTCCGATCGCAAACTGTGCTCAGCCTTGACGAAAACGTCAACCGAGTTGATCTTGGGGTTTTCGGCCCGCCACAGATCACCCAGCCGGTCCAGGTAGTGGGCGACCAGCCAGTCGCGCATAAACCGGGTAGGGACGGACATCCTTACCTGGCCATCGAGAACATCCCGAACAACCATAGGCTTAAGCCAACTCTGATAGGCGGCCTCGCCAATCTCGTCTCTCAGCGCCTTGCACACCCTGATCCACTGCTCGTTGACAGCGGCGCTTACCGTGGCACTTACCATTTTATTACAGATATCCTAACCCGAGGGGAATGTTGCGTCAGATAAACGAGACTTATTGTTTTCAGGAATGGCGAGCGGATAAAACGAAAAATACTCGCTAAAAACGCCAAGTAAGAGTTTAAAGTAACAATTAGACCAGCCCGATAAAACATCCCCGATCCCCCCAATCGACAACAAAAATAGAGCCCGCTATACATTACCGTGGCAATAAACACCAAAACTATTACTGCGCCCCCAATCAGATAATAACGCACAAGCAAAGAAAACGTCTATAGATTTACTTGTCGATTACTGTTTGCGCCATGATTTGGTGATTCACCGTCAAATAGAACTTACAGATACGGGCGCGGCATTGCAACGTGATTGTTTAGAGAACATCAAAAAAAATACCGAAAAAAAGCGCCTGCAAGGGCATTCGCCGAAGAGCAGGTACAGGAAGCCCAAGGCCGGAATTAAGTTAAAGACAGAGCCCTGTTTAAACCACTTACACAGCCACCGGCACCATCACCTTGATTCTGCTCGTCAAACGCGAAAGCCAGGGACTATTCCGCTATCAACAAGCCGTTCCGGTGGATAATACCTATCCGGTGCCGGTCACGACCCGGTTGACGAATTTTTCATCATCCCCGGTGACGATCAAATCAAAATTAGCAGCCACCGCATCCAGAATCGGATCCAGCCAATCGGAGTCGGCCCTGGAAAAATCGTTCAGGACATGGTTGGTAACACATGCCCTGTCGTCGGGGCGGCCAATGCCAAAACGCAGCCGACGGTAATCCGGGCCAAGATGAGAGTGGATCGAGCGTAGCCCGTTGTGACCGGCATGGCCGCCACCGGTCTTTAGCCTGATTTTCCCGGCTTCCAGGTCAAGTTCGTCGTGAAGCACGATTACATCGGCAGGCTTTATTCCGTAGAACCCGGTGGCGGCAGCCAGTGAACGCCCGGATTCATTCATAAAGGTCGTCGGCTTGAGAATCAGAACCTTGTGTCCGGCGATCACGCCTGACGCAGTTAAGCCCTGGAATTTTTTACGAAAATCCGGGAATGAATATTGCCTGGCGATCGCATCGGCAGCCATAAAACCGATATTGTGACGGTTTCTGGCATATTCCCGGCCCGGATTTCCAAGCCCGGCCAACAACAACATGGCAGCCTATCCCTTGGCGTCGGAACCGCTTTCCGGCTTGTCTGCACCTTCCTCGCCACCGCCCTCGGCAGCTTCCGCGGCTGCTGCTTCCTCTTCTGCGGCGGCTTCTTCTGCTGCTTCCTCTTCCGGGGTCTTGAGCAGAGTAGGTGCGGCGATGGTGGCGATGGTAAAGTCGCGATCGGATATGGTCGGAGCAACCCCTTCCGGCAAAACGATGTTGCTGATATGCACCCCGTCGCCGATATCAAGATGCTCCAGATCGGCACTCAGGCTTTCCGGAATGGCATCGGCCAAGCATATAAGTTCAACAGAACGGCGAACCACGTTCAACACCCCGCCCCGGCGCAGCCCCGGACATTTTTCCTCGTTTTCAAATATCACCTGGACATCCACGGTAACCCTGGTGGTCGCGCCGAAGCGCATGAAATCGACATGCATGGGAACATCCGTTACCGGGTCAAGCTGAAGGTCACGGGCCAACACCCGATGGGTCTCGCCGTCAACCGTAAGCTCGAACACCTTGGTAAAGAAGCCCCGGCTTTTAAGCTGGCGATCAAGGTCCAGCGGGGTCAGCGAGATCATAACCGGCGATATCTTGTTGCCGTATATAACGGCGGGAACGCGTCCTGCACGGCGAGTCGCTCGGGCTGCCCCCTTACCTGCCCGTTGGCGTATTTCGGCGGCCAATGCTATTGCCTGGGCCATATTGCATCTCCTTTAACTATTAACTGGTTAGCGCCAGCCTTCAGGGGTGCCGACGCTTTGACTCTTGACAAAGTACGGCGGTTTAGCGGTTTGAGACCGGTTCGTCAATCAAACAGACTGGAAACCGACGATTCCTCGCTGATCCGGCGCATTGCCTCGGCCATCAGCGGGGCAATCGTCAACACCTTTATATTATGGGCCCCCTTGATCGCATCGGTGGCCTGAATCGAATCGGTAATAACCATATCCTTGAGCGGCGAGGCAATAACCCGGGCAACTGCACCGCCCGAAAGCACCCCGTGGGTGGCATACGCCGACACCGAACTGGCACCCGCCTCGGTCAGGGCAACGGCGGCGTTACACAGGGTTCCCGCGGAATCGACAATATCATCAACCAGGATACAAACCCGTCCACCGACGTCACCTATTATGTTCATGACTTCGGAAACCCCGGCTCTCTCCCTGCGTTTGTCGATAATTGCGAGGTCGGTGTTGAGCTTCTTGGCAATTGCCCTGGCCCTGACCACCCCGCCGACATCGGGGGAAACGATGATCACTTCCTCGCCGTTGTAACGCGCCTTGATATCCTTGGCCAATTCCGAAGCGGCGTAAAGATGGTCCAGGGGAATGTCGAAAAAACCCTGAATCTGGCCGACATGAAGATCTATGGTAAGAACCCTGTCGGCCCCGGCGATGGTTATAAGGTTAGCGACAAGTTTGGCCGAAATAGGGGTTCGGGGACCAGATTTATGATCCTGACGGGCATATCCGAAATAGGGAATGACCGCCGTGATCCGGCGGGCCGAGCCACGCCTCAGCGCATCAAGCGCAACCAGTAACTCCATCAGGTTGTCGTTGGCCGGATAAGACGTCGACTGAATAAAAAAAACATCCTCGCCGCGAACATTCTCCAATATCTCGACAAACACTTCCTCGTCCGAAAACCGGCGAATATTGGCATTGGCCAACGGTATATCAAGATATTTTGATATCGCTTCGGCGATAGGTTTGTTGCTGTTTCCGGCGACTATCTTCATCTGCCAAAAGTTCCTCAAAAATCCCTGCGGAAATATTTGCCTGAAATCGAAAAAAGGGTCGCCCAAGCCCGATGCGGCGGAAACTTATCAGCGTCCCCAAGCCATGTAAACGGCTTTGTCAGAGTGGCGGCGGCAAAGCCCGTCCGGGAACGCGCCTGATCGCTCGCCGCTTGGGCGATGGCAGCCGGGACGGCGGGGCCGACGATCGTCCGGGCGGCGAAACCGACCGCCCCGACAAGCTGGTGCCGGTAATTATTTCCTCTATATCGGCGACAACATCAATGCCTGACTGAAGCGCGATGCGACCCCAGGCAAGATCAATGCTTCCACCGGGAACAGTGATACGCCGGGATGATTTACCTACTTCACGACCCTTTATAGTCTTGACCGTCCACTCGATAACAACCTTTTCCATGCCCCTGACATCGTCCTTGCCGATTGGCGAAACGTTAACCACGCCATCAAGGATAAAAGCCGCCTGGCGGGGGTCTTCGGTAACCGAAACGTCGGTTGCCCTCAAGGCCTCGATGACGGCCCGCGTCAGGGCCTGGTTGCCGTCACCAGGGGCGCCGCGGACAGAGCGCACGAGAAGTGTGGTGTCCATCAGTTCCTGCGGCACCGGAGGCTCGGTCTTGACGGCAAGCAAATCGGCGACTGGCTTGGCCGCCGATAGCCCGACCATACGGATAACCTGGGGAGCCCCGTTCCGCCACTGCCACCAGCTGGCCCGGACACCGTAAATAAACGCGGCCGCCGGCTTGTCGGCGCCATCGACAAGAGTCCAGCGGATAATCGCGGTAAATGGCGCCCGCTGATCCTTCCAGTTGGCTTCGGCCCGGCCGGAAAGAACATAGTCGTTCTTGCCCCCGGCATTATTACCGGCATCATCATCGGTGACCGCAGAAACCCGCAACTCCAGAAGGTTTTTCACAACCGAGCGAGCCAACAGACGCGCCATCGGCAACGAAACGCCGTCCACCGGCATTACCCGCACTCTTGGCCCGGATTTGCGATTAAGGTTATTTTCAGGCGGCGGCGAGACCGCGGCAGGCGGGGCGGGCAGGGCGACCGTCTTTGCATCACCGTTGACGTCCGGAAAATAATCCATTTTGTCGGCGCACGAAGAAAGCGCCAGAACGGCGGATAATGCCAGAATAGAGGCAGGAATGGGGGACATCGCCTTTTATTCCTCGATCACGATTGCGGAGAGCCCACGCCCGTATTTTTTTTCGCCCGAAAGTGTGGCCCGGCGATAGCTGAAAAAACGTTCTTCATCGGCCCCGGTGTCAAAAGGCAGAACATCCGTTTCTTTCAGCCCCAGAAAGCCGAGGCGGCGTTCAACATACGCGGCCAGATCGAAATGGAAATGGCCCGGCCTTGACGACAATCCAAACAAATCATGGCTGCCATCGTCATCTTCCAGAAATGCCGCCCGAAACGCCATGTCCACCTCGTAAGACGGCTGGTGGATACAGGGGCCGATAGCGGCAACTATGCTAGCAGCATCGGCACCCAGCGAGACCATCGAGCCGACCGTGGCCTCGAGAACACCCGCCATGGCGCCCCGCCATCCGGCGTGGGCGGCACCGATTATCCGGTTGTCCGGATCGGCGAACAGCACCGGGGCGCAATCGGCGGTCAATATACCAAGGGCAATGCCGGCAACACGGCTGACCATGGCGTCGGCACCGGGGGCCATTGAGCCATCCCACGGGGTCTCGACCGTGCAGACGATAGCCGAATGAATCTGTCGGCAACTGACAAGGCGGTGGCTGCGACAACCGATCCTTTGCGCCGCCCGATTGCGGTTTTCATCGACCATAGCCGGATCGTCACCCGATCCCATGCCGCAGTTCAGCGAGGAGAAAACGCCCTTGCTGACCCCGCCGCGACGGGTGAAAAAGGCGTGGCGAACACCGACAATGCTATCAAGCGGCTCGGACACTATCATCTTGTGATTTACGCAGTTTTTATGAGATTTTTCCAGTGGTATTAGTCAGAAACCCGACGGCGGAGACAAGCCGACAGGGCCAAGCGCCATCGCCTTGAACAAGCTGCCCATATGTTTTGGCGAGACCAGCCGCTCGACCGCGGCACGGATATCGGCGGCCTGCTCGGCAGTTGCCCGTTCAAACAACTTTGCGGCCCGTTCGGCGATCCCCAGACGCCGCAAAAAATCCCCCTGCGACAAAGGGCCGTGAGCGGCCGCCCCGCCAACCACCGCCGCCGCGGCCAGCGCCGCAAAATCCACATGCGCGGTAAGATCGGCTTCTCCCGGTGCTTCCAGGGGCTCGGAACAGGCATGCCCCCGGACCGCCTGAAAGGTGTCGCCGACGGCATTGTGCGAGTAACCGTAATCAATAATCAGGGCTGCCCCGCCGAATGCCGCCAG
>CAZEFJ010000033.1:4888-10499 GCA_964511465.1 uncultured Hyphomicrobiales bacterium | reverse complement strand
AAAAATTCATTGGCAATTACTATCAGCGGTCCATCGGGAACTTCGGCAAAGTTGCCGCACCATGATGGAGGATGCTTTAACGCGGCACTGCCAAGAGTATCTTCCTGGCGCCGCCGCAATATCGGGCTGGTCTCGACCAGATACGGGCGGGTTGCCTCGATAAAGCCGGCGACCCCGGAGCCGGCACGAACCACGTCCGACATCATGGTACCACGGCCCGGACCCAGTTCAACCAGCCGCAAAGATGCCGGTGCCCCCATTTCCCGCCAGACCACGGCGCACCACAGGCCAATCAGTTCACCGAATATCTGGCTAATCTCTGGTGCGGTAGTGAAATCGCCATTCGTGCCGAAGGGGTCTTTGCTCATGTAGTAACCGTATCGGGAATGCCCTAGAGCCAGCCCCATATATTCGGCGACGCTAAGAGGCCCCTGATCGTAAATGCAGCGTCTTAAATAATCGGCGAGCGGACCAGCCATCAATGTTTTCCGGGACGGACAATCAGGTAAACCCCTATCGCAGCCATCGGAGCCGACAGCCATTGGCCCATGGTCGCGCCGCCAAGCAGGAAACCCAACTGGATATCCGGCTGACGAAACATCTCGACGGAAATGCGGGCCAGCGAGTAGCCGACAAGAAAAACACCCGACAGGAAACCGGTGCGCCGACGAACGGATTCCCGGGAAGAAAAGAAAAGAAGCACAAGAAACAAAACCATCCCCTCCAGCCCGGCCTCGTACAACTGGCTTGGATGGCGTGGATATGGCCCGCCACGAGGAAAAACCATGGCCCAGGGAACGTCGGTTATGCGCCCGAACAGCTCACCATTGATGAAGTTGGCCAGGCGGCCGAAAAAAAGACCTATCGGGGCGACACAGGCGATCAGGTCGCTAAAGCCAAGCAGATTGATCCGCCGACGCCGGGCAAATAACACTGTCGCGACGAAAACGCCAAGTAGCCCACCGTGAAACGACATCCCCCCCTGCCATACCTGAAGAATCGCCGACAGATTGTCGAAGTAATACCCGGGGCGGTAAAAAAGCACATATCCCAAACGCCCGCCAAGAATTATACCAAGCGTCGCCCAGACCAGAAAATCATCAATATCAACCATGTCGGCGGCGTTTGGCGGACGCATCGCAAGACGGCGCATGTAACGCCAGCCGATAAGAAGCCCAGCGATATAGGCGAGGGAATACCAGCGCACGGCAAGCGGGCCGAACTGTAATATTACCGGATCGATTCCGGGAAAGGGGATGGCAAATATCATGGCAGGTACACCCCGACGTCAGTCAAATCTAACCCTTTCGGCTCACCTGTAGCGGTCAGGCGCGTTGAGGTATTCCCGAACGTAAAGCGCCACCCCGTCTTCAAGAGAGGTAAATGGCTTGTCGTAGCCGATATCCGTCAGGCGTCTCGTTTCGGCCTGGGTGAAATACTGATACTTTTCCCGGATCGATTCCGGGGTCGGGACATATTCCACCTCCGGCTCCCTATCCAGGGCCGTGAATACGCTGGCCGCCAGATCGTTGAACGAGCGGGCCTTGCCGGTACCGCAATTAAACAGCCCGCTGACCTTTTCGTTGTCAAAAAGCCAGATTACCAAATCAACGCAATCACCGACCCATACAAAATCGCGCATCTGGGCCCCGTCGGCGTAATCCGGGTTGTGGGATTTGAACAGCCTTGCCGGTCCGCCATCCCGGACACCGGCAAAAATATGCGCCGCAACACTCATCTGGGGGCCCTTGTGGTATTCGTTGGGACCATAGACATTGAAAAACTTCAGACCGGCCCATTGCGGCGGATGGCTTTCGCCGTCGGCGAGCATCCTGGCAACCCGCCGGTCAAAAAGATTTTTGCTCCACCCATAAGGATTCAGCGGCCTTAAACGGGCCAATGCCTCGACCGAGCCGTCGTCATCAAAACCGAGAGAACCATCGCCGTAAGTGGCCGCCGACGAGGCGTAAATAAATCGCACCCGACGCGCCGTACACCATTTCCACAGTCCCAGCGACAACTTGAAATTGGTATCAATTATCAGATCGACATCGGTCTCGGTGGTTGAAGATATGGCCCCCATGTGGATGACCGCCTCGATCTTGTCGTGATTGTCTTCAAGAAAATCCAGCAGATGGTCGGGATGAACGATCTCGGCAAGTTCCCGTTTGGCCAGATTGCGCCATTTGTCGGCGCTACGCAGACGATCCGAAACGACGACATCGCCGCGCCCTTTCCGATTAATCTCGGCGACGATATTAGAGCCGATAAATCCACCGCCGCCGGTTACCACAAACATCGCATTTCCCGCACCAAGGCCAATACCAGGAAGCGTCGAGAACGCCCCACCAAAGCCCCGTCCTTATAAGGCGATCAAGGGGATATTGCGATAAAAAATTGAATTAACCGCGTCACCGCATCATAATGGTACACTCTTTTCACGACAATTGCGGGGCAATCGGCAAATGGACCCTTCCAAACGGTTTTTCGAGGATATGGCAAAGGCCGCCAGTGGCGCCGCCTCGGCGCTGTCGGGACTAAAGGCTGAGGTCGAGACAATAGTCCGGCACAAAACGGAACGGCTGCTGGGTGAGCTGGATATCGTAAGGCGTGACGAATTCGACGCGCTCAAGGCGATCGCCACCAAGGCCCGGACCGAACAGGGCAAACTAAAGAAACGTATCGACACGCTGGAAGCCCGGCTTGGCGTGGAGCCGGTGAAAAAACCACGACCCGCCAGCCGGACCAAGACCAAAGCCAAGGCAAAAGCGCCCTCAAAGGCCCGGCCCGCCGCCAAATCCTGAGTTTTCCACAGAAATCATAGCCAACGGCGTAACAATATGCTTGCGCCGACGGGTTCCTTTTGCCAATCTACAGATTGTGTGTTGTTGGGGCAGTAAATACTATATGTCGTGATGATTGCTGTATGTTGTATATTTGGTAAACAATATCCCAATCACCGAAAATAGTGTTTTCCGCCCGCCCTTTTTCCGGAGGCGATGCCATGGCAGGGTTTAGTTCCCAAAGCGAGAGCGAGCATTCCAGCCCCCTGGACGTGATCGAACAGATAGTAGATGAGAACGACTGGGTTTTTGATCGCCGCAGCGATCGGGAAATGGCTGTCCAGGCACCTGGACGATGGTGTGACTACAGCCTTTATTTTTCCTGGAACGACGGCAGCGATGCAATGCACTTCACCTGCGCCTTCGACATGCGGGTGGGCCCGGAGATGCGCCACAATGTCTACGAGCTTCTGGCCCTTATTAACGAAAAAATCTGGCTTGGTTATTTCGGCATATGGAATAACGAGGGACTGCCGATGTTTCGTCACGCCCTGCCGCTGCGCGGTGCCCATTGGCCAAGCCCCGAACAGATAGAAGACCTTGTCGACGCGGCGATAATGGAATGTGACCGTTTTTACCCTGCTTTCCAGCATGTTATATGGGGCGGCAAGACTGCCTCCGAGGCGGTTACAATGGCGATGGTCGACACCGTCGGCGAGGCCTGAAGGGCCATGTCAATCGTTCTCGTAGGGTGCGGCAAAATGGGAGGCGCCCTGCTTGACGGCTGGCTTGGCAAAGGGGTTGAAAGATCACGGCTAACCATTATTGAGCCCGACGCCGGTGCCGGACAGACAATAAAAGACAATCATCAGGTCAGGGTAATCGCCGATCCCGGCGAGATCGTTTCCGACTTTTCCCCGTCGGTTGTCGTCTTCGCCGTCAAGCCGCAAATCATGGATCGGGTGGTTCCCGGCTATGCCCGCTTTGCCGGACCGGGATGTGTCTATCTTTCTATCGCCGCCGGGCGGCCCGTATCCTATTTTCAGCGCCATCTGGGCCCCGGTGCGGCGATTGTTCGGGCGATGCCCAACACCCCGTCGGCAATCGGCCTTGGAGCCACGGTATGTGTCGCCAATCCACTCGTCACCGATAATCAGCGCAACCTTTGCCAGGAACTGCTGGAAACGGTTAGCGAGGTTTTCTGGATCGGCAACGAGGACATGATGGATGCGGTAACGGCGTTATCCGGAAGTGGCCCGGCCTATGTTTTTCTTTTGGCCGAGTGCATGGCCGAGGTCGGGACAGAGGCCGGTTTGCCCGGGGACATGGCTCTTCGGCTGGCCCGGCTTACCGTTTCCGGGGCCGGTGAACTGATCAGGCGTTCCGGCGATCAGCCTGAAGTTCTGCGCCGCAACGTCACCAGCCATGGCGGCACCACGGCGGCGGCACTGGATGTTCTGATGGCCGCCGACGGACTAAAGGACATAATGTCTCGGGCAATGACCGCCGCCGCCCGCCGCTCGAAAGAGTTGGCCGAATAACAATATTCACTGATATTTGATTTTGTTGAAGCCAAGCCCCACCGTCACGAGTATGGTGAAGTTGTCACATCGCCTGGATTTCACCATGACGCCAGAAGACTTTAAATTCATAGCCACGACGATTAAACAGCGGGCCGGGATCGTCCTTGCCGAGAACAAGTTATATCTTGTTGTAACCAGGCTTGCCCCGCTATCGCGCAAGCACTCTTTTGCCAACGCCTCGGCTTTTGTCAAAGCCCTCAGGAAATCACCCGACTCGCCGATGATGGATGAGGTTGTCGATGCGATGACCACCAATGAGACTTTTTTCTTTCGTGACAAATGGCCTTTCGAAACATTTCGCAATGATATCCTGCCCAAGGTTATAAAAGCCAAGGGCAATAACAAGACCATCCGCATCTGGTCGGCGGCGGCATCGACCGGCCAGGAAGCCTATTCCCTGGCAATGACGATCCTGGAAAACCAAAGCGAGCTGGCGGGCTGTCGTTTCGAGATAGTCGGAACCGACATTTCAACAGAGTCACTCAACCGGGCCAAAGAGGGCCGTTACACCCAGTTCGAGGTACAGCGCGGCCTGCCGATCCCAATGCTGGTAAAATATTTTAGCAAATCCGATGACTTCTGGTTCATTAACCAAGACGTTAAGTCGATGGTCAGTTTCCGCCCCCTGAACCTTCTCGATGATTTTCAGGGCATGGGCCGGTTTGATATCGTCTTCTGCCGCAATGTGATGATTTATTTCGACAACCCGACCAAGACCGGCATTCTCAACCGAATTCGTCAACAGATGCATGATGACGGGGTTCTGTTACTTGGCGGTGCCGAAACCATTATCGGCATTACCGACAAATTCAGAATTATTCCCGGAGTAAGAGGGGTCTACGCTGCCGAACCAGCTTCCCCTGTGAGAAAATGATCCGTCTCTGAAAGGAGGTTAATTATGAGCCTGGTAATGTGGCAGGACAAATTTGCCACCGGTATCAAGGAAATCGACAATGACCACAAGTCCCTGTTCGACCTGATCGGCCAGTTTTACGATGCCTACGCCAGTGGTAAAGGGGCGGAAAAACTGGACCCGGTTTTCGATGAACTTATGGCCTATAGCGAATACCATTTTAAACGCGAAGAGGAACTGCTTGAGAAAATAGGCTTCCCCGGCCTTGATGAGCACAAGGAAAGTCACAAATTTATCAAGAAAAAGGTAATCGAACTGTACCGGCGGTACAAGGCTGGCGAACGCACCGAAACAGGCTCTGAGCTGTGCCTGGAAATAATGGCTTTTTTGAA
>CAZEFJ010000033.1:1525-4788 GCA_964511465.1 uncultured Hyphomicrobiales bacterium | reverse complement strand
GAAATCCGGAAAAAATTATAAAGCGCGCCTATTCACTGACCTCAAGCAGCGGCAACCGTGACTATCTGGAATTCTACATCTCTCTGGTCACCAGTGGCGAGTTGACGCCAAGGCTGTTTTATCTGAACAAGGGTGACCGACTGTTCGTCGGGCCATCGGCCAAGGGCTTGTTTACCCTGGACAAAGTCCCCGAGGACAAAAATATCCTGATGGTGGCTACCGGTACCGGCCTTGCCCCCTATGTCAGTATGCTGCGTTCTAACCTTATCAACCGCCCCGGCCAATCGGTAGCGGTTGTTCATGGTGCCAGTTATTCATGGGATTTGGGTTACCGAGGCGAACTTGAGGTGATGAGCCGAAGCAGCGCTAATATTTCCTACGCACCGATCGTCTCAAGACCCGAAGGAGACGGTGACTGGCAGGGCCGTACCGGCCGCCTGACCCCGTGGCTGGAAGGCCATCGGCTGGACGATATATGCGGTTTCAACACAGAGTCCGCGACAACCCATATCTTTCTCTGCGGAAATCCGATGATGGTCGAGGACGCCAAAGCCGTTTTCGAAAACCGGGGCTTCGATCGCGGATCCAGGAAAGCTCCGGGCAACCTGCATCTGGAAAAATACTGGTAATTCGCATCACTACACCGCATACCTCCGTATGTGCCCGTACGACTACGACTATGCTTATGCGACTGCCACCTTATCCATAAGGGTAATGGAAACCAACCGGATGCCATGAATAATACAACAGTTCAAATTAGGGCCTTAATTGTATTGGACCAACTTAATGGGAACAGACCGTCTCATTCAGGCAAACGCCGTCCACAAGCCCTTTGTCGGTGCATCGGGTAAGGACCGCACACCCCAGCTCCGTCACGGTGAAGAGACCGGAAATACGTTTCTATGGGTGATTGCCGATCATCCCTGGCACAAGACCGATGGAAGCCTACGGCAAAACTACCGCCCCGATAAATTACCGTGCCCGCCGACAGTATCCGGCGAAGAAACCCTATGGATTGAAATGTTCAACAGGTGGTTGGATGCGTCTTTGTGAATTATCACCAACACGTTTTTTACCTTCCTGCCTCTCCGAGATAATGAAACCGGAGCAGGAAACAAGCCGCTTCATATACTCCGCATACCCTTGGAATACATAGCACCACATAATTTAAAAATTTTAGTTGAAAACAACCTAAGATGTATATAGTATAAAATAACAATCAAACATTGAGTGACACTTGAACAATACAGCTACATTAAGTATATTGCAGCAATAGCTATATCCATATTAAGTAATGAAGATAGTATTATATGGATAAGGGCATTGAATGAGGTAGAATAATGAAAATATTGTTCGCTGATGACCATTCCCTTATCCGTGAAAGCGTTTGCAGCCTGCTAAAAACATTCTCGAACGCATCGGAAATACTTGAAGCAAGCAATTTTGACGACGCGTTATCCATAGCCTCATCAACCGAACAACTGAACCTTATTATTCTTGATCTGTTTATGCCGGGGATGAACTATTTTCGCGGCCTTGACACCATGCACAGTCGCTTTCCCGACATTCCCATCGTCATCCTCACCGGCAGCGTCGAGATCAAGGATGCGATCGCCTCTCTCGAGCATGGCGCGTCCGGCTATATTCCGAAAACGATTGGCTCTAAATCCATGCTGAATGCGTTGGAACTGATTCTCTCCGGCGAAAAATTTCTTCCCTCAAGGCTGGTCTCCGATGCCTTTCATTCAGAACGGGACAAGGCTCTGCGCCGACCGGCCAGCCTGAGCAAACTGACCTGCCGCGAGCTTCAGGTTCTTTCCCATCTCAGCAAAGGACAGCCAAACAAGGAAATCGCCCGCAGACTCAATCTTCAGGAGGTTACGATCAAGGCGCACCTGAAGGGAGTATACCGAAAACTTGGCGTACGGAACCGCACCCAGGCGGTCCGGGCGGCAATGCAAAACGGCCTTGAGGAAGACGATCTTGAGAGCTTGCGAACCGGCGCATAACGCCCCTCTGCGAAAAAACGCTGCAAACCGACACCGACGAGCCGCTATTATCGGCGTTATCGTGGCGGCGGCGGTTATTTCAGTTGGCCTAATTTCCCTAGTTGGTCTCTATCAAAGGGATTTGGACAAACAGCGAGAATATCTTATCAACATTGCACTAAGCAACGCCCGAACAATCGAGGCGGGGATTAAGGCAAGCCTTTGGGGCTCCGGCGATGCCAACAACTTGATATCTTTCGCCGCGATGAACCGGATCATAGAATCTCTCGAACATAATTATGACTTTACCCGAACCGGAGATATTTTACTGAGCCGGAATGAAGGTGGCTTTGCTTCCTTTATAATGGACCTCCGTCACTATCCGCCGATTGACCGAATACCCGTTGACAGACGTTCCACCCGGCCCGTGCGGATGGATTTCAAAGGCAAGGTCGGGGTGAGAATCGGGCTTGATTTTCGCAATGTGGAAGTGCTGGCAGCATACGCGACGGTAAAAAACACCAACCTTGCCGTCATCGCCAAAATTGACATGGCCGAAATTCGCGCACCGTTTATTAAAAGCGGGATTATCAGCAGCAGTATTCTGCTCTTTCTTATTGCCATAGGAACACTTAACTGGATTGTTGAAGATCCAATAATCAAGAACATGGAGCAGACCGAACATGATCTGGGACAAGCCAGGCTGCAATTGATCCATACATCAAAACTGGCGACCCTGGGCGAAATGTCTTCCGGCATTGCCCACGAACTGAACCAGCCGCTAAGCATAATCGGGATGGCGGCCGATTACGCATTGATGAGCCTGGAAGACGGAAAGTTCGACGAAAGACTGATTAAGAAAAAACTGAAGACCATTGCCTCACAGGGCGAGCGAATATTATCCATTATCAGTCATATGCAGGCGTTCAGCCGCAAGGAAGACCCATACCGCAGACCTTTTGTCATCCATGACGCCGTATCATCGACCATTGAAATGATCGAGCCGCAATTGCATGCCGACGGCATAGAAATTAAAATCAATGTCGGCAACGCCCGCCACTGCAAGATCATGGGCTGCCCGGTTCAACTGGAACAGGTGTTGCTGAACATACTTGCCAACGCACATGATACGGTTCGCAACCGCCTGAAAACCATAGGATCGAAAGAAAATATTTTCACCCCAAGGATAGAAATGGCGATGGAACACATAAAGGCCGACGGCACGGTATTGATTTCAATATCGAACAATGGCGGAAATATCCCGAAATGGGCCAT
>CAZEFJ010000033.1:0-1425 GCA_964511465.1 uncultured Hyphomicrobiales bacterium | reverse complement strand
GCCGAGAAGGAAGAGTTTATCCGCGATTTCAAGTTTGATCGAAAAACGGCCACCGTATTCGACGACATGGTTGACCGTTCGGTGCCGTTCTATGGTGAAATACAGCGCATGATAAGCGATCTGGCCGGCGACTTCGCGGTTCCCGGAACCAGGCTTTTCGATCTTGGTTGCGCCACCGGCAGCTCCCTGCTGGCGGTCGACCAGACAGTCGATGAAGACGTATCCTTCGTCGGTGTCGACAATTCCGCCGAGATGCTGGCCAAGGCGGAAAGCAAGCTAGCCGGATCGAACATGCGCCATCAATACCAGCTTGTCGAAAGCGATCTTGAAAACTATCGTGATCTGGATAATGCTTCGGTCGCGCTTATGGTGCTGACCTTGCAATTCATTCGCCCGCTTTATCGACAGCGCCTGATCGGCGACGTATTCGACGGCCTGAATACGGACGGAGCCCTAATAATGGTCGAAAAACTATCCTTCAACGCGACCTTTCTGAACCGTCTTTTCATCAAGTACTACTACGAATTCAAAAGACGTAACGGATATTCCGAAACCGAGATATCGCAAAAAAGGGAAGCGCTGGAAAATGTTCTGATCCCATATCGCTACGAAGAGAACACCAAGATGCTGAAAGAGGTGGGCTTCAAGCATGTGGAAGAAGTTTTTCGCTGGTATAATTTCAGCACGATCATAGCGGTTAAATAATTTTAGCGCCTATTCTCCGATTTTAAGGAATTTTATGGACTCCCTGTACGGCAACCGCCTGCTTATCAAATGCGGCGACTTTTTTTTCCGTTACCGCAATCTGATATTTCCGATCGTTTTAATCCCGGTCATTTTTATGGCTTCTCCTGTTACTTCGGGA
This sequence comes from uncultured Hyphomicrobiales bacterium, assembly GCA_964511465.1. Taxonomy (GTDB): domain Bacteria; phylum Pseudomonadota; class Alphaproteobacteria; order Rhodospirillales; family 2-02-FULL-58-16; genus JAZFTA01. The sequence continues at coordinate 560 of CAZEFJ010000033.1, read as the reverse complement.
GACGACGCAAGCCTCGGCCGCTGGATGGATATTCCAATGCTGCTGGTGGGACTGTCCGGTCAGGCGTTGCGGGTGCTGGTGGTTGGCTATGCCTATATCAAACGAGGCGGGCTGAACAAACAGGTCTACGCCGACAAGCTGGTGGTCCGGGGTGTTTTTGGTCATTCAAGGAACGCGCTTTATCTCGGCAATATCCTGATTATCGCCAGCCTGTTGATGATCGCGGATAATTATTGGGGCTATGTGCTGGGCGGGCCGTTCTTTATCTTTGCCTATATCGCAATAGTCGCAGCAGAGGAGAATTTCCTTAGGCAAAAGTTCGCCGACCAGTACGATGATTACTGCCGTCGCGTAAATCGCTGGATACCCGATTTTTCCGGTTTCAGCGAATCGATAAAGGATATGGATTTCCGATGGGGGCGGGTTGTCGTCAAAGAATATTCCAGTTTTTTTTCATGGCTGCTGGCGGTCCTGGTGATCGAACTCAGCAAAACGATAAGGGTGCAAGGCCAACCAATTGATACCGGGTTCCTAACCTTTTTAGGAATTGTGTTCCTGAT
>CAZEFJ010000032.1:0-16934 GCA_964511465.1 uncultured Hyphomicrobiales bacterium | reverse complement strand
GGGTCTAATTAGCTCATAATCTACTAGGAAATTAAAATAATCTGGATTTAATAAGTCAGACCAATATACCGTCGATTTTCCGCTAATTGTACCTGATGGATCATTGGCAATAAAAAGCCTTTCAGTATTTATTAGAGAGAATTTAGATTTTGGCGGTGTCACCTCCGTACCAGCCGATACCGTAGACCAAGTTGGAGCTGAATCACCTAGAATAGTCGCATCAGTTATGGCGTCCGCATATACTGTTGTAGAATTATCTGAAATTGTCGCTACACGATAAAAACTTGAATCTGCTACTACTGCCGCTCTACTAGCGTCACCTACAGTACGGTATATGATTCTTTGCGTTGTTCCTGATGGACCCAAAGGTATGTTCGTTAAATAAATATCTCTGACACCTGATCCAGTCAAAAGCGGATTACTGCGAGCCAAAGAGTACGTGTAGGATGATCCATCATAGTAGGCAATGCGGTATTGATACCAACTCGAAGCGTCAAGATTTGAACCAGTATTAAGTTCTGCGAACGGTGCGCCTAAATCTGTTATTAAATCTCCAGCTGTTCTAGCACCATCCGTATTAGCTGTTGTAGTCGTAGAGCCATCCCATTTCTTCGCATTATCTGTGCCATCCATTCCTATCAAAATATCTTTGTAGGTTACAAAAGACCAAACTTTAGAGTCAGAAGCACTGGCGTATAATTGTGTTTCTATACCTGTATCACTAATATAAGCAAGAATCGTTGAATAACTAACAACTGTATATTTTGTATCGTCAGACTTGTAATATCGATAAATAGACTTTACAGCGGATGTTGGTGTTGTACTTAATAAAAAGGTCTTTTCTCTCTTTACAAGTGAACCATACTGATCATTAGACCTAACATTAAAAGCCTGTTGTGCTGACTTCTTATCTAAAAGAAACGGTGATATATGACTACTTAACTCTTTACTGAAATCATCAATAACATACCAAGAATCTTTCTCTACTATTGATATTTGAGAGAATACTGGTGTAGTAAACAAAGTAAATAATAATATTAATATTATTCGTATCATCTATACGTCCTCATTCTATAATCCGAATCATTTGTCAAATCACGCCTTCTCTTAACTTGTTGTGCGCCTTTCTTGGCTTCTCTAATAAACTCAGCCTCTAAAGCTTGCTGATCTACAACTACACCGAAAGCAGGGGATATTTTAAATCTACAATATGCTACTAAGGCATCATCTAGTGGAATTAACGCTGTTATCTCTGTACTATTACCACTCCAAGGGTAATCATCGCCATTTGACATATCATTAGCTTTCTGTAAATGATACAAACGTGCACCATTTGTATATGCTGTACTTGGTGGTGGATATAAGCCTAATTCGTCACCTTCAATCCATACCCATCTAGGAATAGCTGTAGATGATGCGTTAAGATAGTCTGGATACCTTTCAGATAGCCAAGACTCTGTTTTAGGGATAACATCATCCCAATTACCACTACTGTCCTTAAAAAAGAAACCTCTTTTATCTGTGCCAAGATATAACGGAACATATGTAGAAAGATTATATATTCTTTGATCTGCTACAATATTGAAATCTGTGTATGTTTTATAGACTTTTGTTAATAGATTTACCTGATTACACGCTTGATTAAGTAGCGTTGCTAAATATGTATCACTTATCCCTGTTTGATCAATATTAGGAACTTGTAGTCTTATTCTCTGTATTAACTCCGATAGTTTCATATTAAACCCCTACTTTATTTTCCCAGTCGAATTTACCTCTTGCAAGCCTTACTGCAGAGTACATCTTATATCTCTTAAATTTACTTACTTCGCAATATTTCATAATCTCTAAGAAAACTTGATCTACTTGTTTCTTAGTAAGAACAATATCTGTCCCATATATTTCACCTTGCGCGCGGCAAAGCCTATCATGAACCACTGCTGCCCTTGGATATTTGCCAGACCAAGGGCTTCCCACAATAACCCAAAGGAATCTAGGTATGCTTGCGCCATCAGTTTTATCGCGCGCTGGAACTATTATCAGACCCCATTTTTCAGAAGCATAACTAAAATCTATCAGATGTTGAAAAAGATCATCATTAATAAACCTTAAATCAAGTGGGTTTTTGAATTTCTTTTTTTCCAATTTTACTCCCATAGTAAAACGACATTAAAATCAAAACTATGTTTGTTAATTCTTGAGGGACAGATGTATCATAAATAACGTGCATTACGATGGAAAAACACCAAGTACCATAAATCATGCCTGAAAATATTGTATTAGCTTTCATTTAGCACACCTTCCAAATTGCGTTATCTTATCAATCTTGAATTTACCATCAACGATACCAAACGGGGTTTGGATATTATCGCCATCGATCTCCATTACAACATGCCTGTTCATCGCACAGCCAGACACAAAAAGAATTAAGATAATCATTATGTATTTCATTTGGAAACATCCTTAACTGAGGCATCCATTTCCTTCTTTAACATATCCAAGTAATATTCAATTACTCTTATTATCCTAGACACCTTTACATAGTCCATTTTTGCGTCTACTCTTTCGCTGTAACCATGCGTCTTGAATGCCATTGTTATCCCTTTAAGATCAGCTAAATAGGAAAACTTTAATTAATGCCGTTGTCACACCACCAACAACATAAACACTTACCCCCCAGAGTACACTAACCCTTGCAACTAAACCCATTTTACCATTACCATTAAGTATGAGTAATATAGATTTTACGTCCTCTTTTATTTCTTTTATGTCTTCTGAGCTCATTTGTTCACCTTATTTGTTAGTAATAAAAATGTTCTTTCCTATAATCCAAGCGTTCAGTTCTGCTCGGATAGCATCAGCTTCTCCTTGAGACACTTCAAGGGCTATCTTTGTGTACCAGTTACTACGTCTGTTGCCATCCCTATCATTTCGAATCCTTCTCTGTAATAAGTAAGGTCTCCATGTAGCTATTCTATCCTCATTGATCAACACACCACTATCCTGTGTTTCAATTAGTGACCCAAATGTTGATTGAACCTTAGGTAATCTCAAATATCTTGATCTATCCTTAAGAGTCTTAGTGTAAACACTCTTTCCTTCATCTGCTGAGTAGAAGCTGATTCTAACATTATTCTTATTAACCTTAGACCTCTTTGCTCTTGAGAACTCAATCTTACGAATATAGTTCACGTTAACGCCAATGAAGTCCTGATTAAACTTCGCAGAGTTAGAGTTATACTTCTCACCAGTCCACGATGGGTTATCTACGCTTACATTGTCCACAATAGGCTTCATGGATTTACGCTCAACCATTCCTCCTGCAAAAGCATTACCTGCTAGTAATACGGATACTGCTAGTGCTACGATAAACTTGTTCATTTTGTTTCTCCTTTTAGTTTTATGGTATATTTCTAAATCCACCTAATAAAATATATGCAGTATCAACCCCTGCCGCCCCCGATGATCTACTATTATCACCTGTTACCCCGACATGATAACCTTCCTGCGCTGTAAAAGTACCATTGTACCCTGTATAAAATAAAATCTTTTCGGTTGTTAAAACAGAAGCCCCATATCTCACAACTCTACCTGTACCATCATGTAAAAAAACTGATCTATAACACCCACTAGAGTCTTCCGATGTAGTCCCGTCAATACCTGTATTAGTACATAATTTTGTCCAATTATCTGTGTCTACCTCTGGTAAGTTCCAATTTATACCATCAGAAGAATCTATTATTGATAGAAAAAAACCACCTCCAGCAAATTTACCAGATTCATTCATTCTCAAATGCAACATACGAAATTTGTTAGAGTATGAATCAATAGAAACACTTAAATGGCCCATACCTTGAAGGGCTTCAAAACTTGTATTACTATTATCCGCTGGAATAAAAAACAATGCGCCATCTTCCCCTGAACCTTCATATCGCGCAAAGCTACTCGGTGTTCCTGTGTTTGGATTGAATTTGAATTTAGCTAACCCAACCTCACCTTGATTTTCACCGTTTGCTGTACTTCCATAATATACCCATATCTCATCATCTGCCCAATCAGATGTATCATTCCCTGGCATAAATAACGCAGTTGAGTATTGTATGGCTGAGTCGCTTGAACCGTCAACCTCCCATGTTCTACCGTCACTATCATTTCCACTTATTAATTTAGGGCTTGTAAGTCCGTTTATACTTCCTACATAATTATTCCAAGATTTACCATCAGAACTATAATGCAGAGTTACCATTCCACCGCCCGCATATCCTGGGCCAGATATAAGTAAGAACATGTCGTATTCTTTTATATATAGCACGTCTGGATCTGCGTAAAAAGTAGCTCCCAAATCTGTTTCTGTTAGAAGTGGGTTTGTAACATCTGTTGTACAATCCCATGAGTCAGGCTCCATTGTGTTGCTTCTACATAACCATAAATCTTCATCAGCATTTGATGGCCAAGGAGTAAACCACATCCAATATCTAAAACCGTCTTTTGGAACGAGTAAATCAATCACTGTAGGATGTAAGTAACTTCTACCATTATCAGCGTTACATGTTTCACCATCAATAGCTAGACATATTGTATTAACAGAGGTTAAAGTTGCAGCGTATGCCAAAGAACAAAAAAAACATAATATGAATGATAAAATTATTTTTTTCATAAGAATTTAATATCTCCGTAGAATTTATGTGTGCCATGATTTTTTATTCCTGTCCCTGGTACAACATACTCATGTGCGCCTATATCCCAAACATCGCCCTCTGTGTCTCTGTTTCTATCGTCTACATCAACAGCAATCCAAACATTTGACCCTAGATCAACCCCGTTATTTATAGAAGTTGCCCCTGCTATTAAATGAATATCTTCCGATCCTGATGTTGTTACTGTGATTTCATCTCCAATTGTTAAATTTTCAGAGGATGGGTTTGCACCAGCGTTATCTGGACAAGTTGTATCGTCGCATCCATTATTCCTAGAATTAGTATTATACGTTCCAGAGTAATTTGTCCCTCCACCAAGAACAAGATTATTTTTAGCATTAACATCCGTGCCACTTGTATTTGCAGCATTAATTCCTGTTCCACTATTGATAATTGTATTTTGATAAATCTTTACACTTGTCGATGATGAATTTGTAGTTATACCATTTCCAGCTGACAATATAATATTTTGATATATTTCTGTTGACGTTGCACTTCCCAATTTTATACCCTCACCACCACCATCATAAATTAAATTATGGTGAAAATCTGCCCAGCCACCCGTACTAGATGTTGTAAGCCCAAATTGAAAACCCCCTGTCATGCTCCCACAATCTACTTCAATATAACTTATCCGAGTAAAATTATTACCTACTTCAATGATATTACTAGTTGTGCCTGTATAAATCATTGTAGCACCAGTTCCACGAGTTCCTGTGTGTCTTTCGCCAACAGGTGCAGTCACTTCCATGTATCTCGTACTATCTACTGTTGAACCACTTATGCTTAACCTTCCTGAAATATCTCCATCATCATCATATAATTCTGCTGTCTGTATTTGATCCGCTGTTACTAAATCTCCATCTTTTGCATCTTCCCAAGCCTGTAGAGTATTATAGTTTTCATCTGTACAGTTTGATCCAGTTGCACATATCTTAGAAATTACTTGAGTTGCTGCATAGGCCTTATTAATATCTAGAGAATTAACAAGTTTAATTATAGGCCTCTTAAAATAGGCGTAGAATATTCTCTTCCTATTATAGCTGAGCAAGTCTACTCTTGTTTTATTTCTAGCATTTATTATTTTATTTTTATTTATTACCGTAGGATATATCCCTCTTTTTACACCTGTAAATTGATTTAGAAGAATTTTCTTTCGCCGAAAAGCTTTATTAGATCCTTCGTTCCACTCTTCCATTAAAGATTCTATTTCTTGCGTAGTTAAGCCAACAACTCTAACAATCATCCATTCACTTTGTTCGTCTGGTGTTGGGACTTCACCTTCAACAACATTAGTTATCTGAACAATATCACCACGTTTCGATCTTCCAGCGTCTTGATCTAACGTAACACCAGACCTGTCCTCAAGGCGAATAAATACCCAATGATCTGCGAAACATGTATTTGATATCAAAATAAATAAAAAAAGAAATATAAACTTACGCATTAAAGTTCCTCCTTAGAAACATGCTGTTGTATTATCATTCATTTTCACGTCATTCGTTCCATCACAAGCACAGAAATAATTTGACGTAGAGTTCCAAAATATTGAGCCTTCTGTCAAACTTCCGCAAGGATCTGCTGTTGTGTCGCCAAAATCAAGAGCATTAATTGATCCAGCTGTAGAGAAACTTATCGTATTTGAAGTTGTTGAAATATCACCAGAAGTAAGTTCAAGAGTTCCAGCAACAGTTAGCTTGTTAGTTGTTTTGTTGTAAATAAGACCTGCGTCACCACCAAATGATGATGAATCATTAAATTGCACTTGTGTATCGCTTCCGCCAGGAGTACCACCGCCTCCGCTTCCTGCTTCCATATTAAATCCAACTTTTGCACTTGAATAAGCAACAACGTCATTATCTGTGGTTGTTAAATCCGCTAAAGGAAACGCAGGGATAACCATAGTTCCAGCTGCAGTTGTATAATATGTAAGTAACCCATCGTGACTTGTTATTGCAGTATCAATCTCCATTTGACCTTGAGAGCTTAATGATGGTGTAGAACTATTTGCCATTGTGAAAGCAGAATCCCCAGCATCTAATGTCCCGTTAAAATCTGCTGTAGATCCTAAAGGATATGTTGATACCCCCGACCAAGTTGTATTTCCTGTAACGGTTAAATTTCCACCAACAACCAAATCACTATTCGCATTAACAGTTGAAGCGAAGGTAGCAACACCCAAACCATCAATATCCAAGAAATTAACTCCAGCACTATCCTCAACAACAAACAAATCCGCAGTCTGTGTACTATTACCTTGAATAGTAACCTGTATTTGATCCGAATCCCCATCTATGCTGAACTTACTTGAGCTTAATTGAGTTGTACCACCTATAATCAAATCATCAGTTGTTGTTGTTAGATATGCGTTTGTACCACCATCAGTAAATAAACCACCGCCAGCACCGCAAGTAGCATAATCTATTAAGCTTGTATCGGTATCAACAACAAGACACTTTCCTGCTGTAGGTATATTAGACCCGTCCTTTAGCTCTTTAGTTCCCACATAGTCCTGCTGACTCCATCCACCTCTTTGAGCAAATGCCTGGGAAGCCATTAATAATACAAATATTGATAATATTAATACTCTTTTCACTTTATTTCTCCTTATTAAAAATTCTTCCCAATTTAAAGACACATTACTCTTGTAAGAAATTATACATTTCTACGATAGTATCAGCAGGATTTGATCCTACACCTGTTAGCTTATAACGCGCGTAAGTCATTGGAATTGGTCCTACAGAATACTGATGTGGTAATTCTGTGGTTGTTGATGAAACAACATCAGACATTCCATCTGGAACAGCCCATAAAAGGGCGTCTGCCGCACCTTCTGTCGTAGGCAACTTATAACTTTGCTCTAATTCAACTTTAATATCTGCTGTCCCTAAAACAGATGTAGCGATAAGCCACAGACCGAAGTATTCCGCGCCATTTAAGGCAAAAGAACGCGTGTAAACAACGCCTGTACTCGCAACTGCAATTGTTCCTGGTGTTCCGTCACTATTTAAAACTGGTTGCGCTGCACCTAAGAATCTTGACATTTTTTATCTCCTATTTAATTCAACTTTAATAGCATTATTTCAAAATTATAACATTTTCTCAATCTATTCTTTCTAACCTAGACTTAAATTCATTTAAAAAATTAATATATATGGCTATACTGCCACTGACATAAGCCAATGACAGTATTATAATTAACCACCTTGATAACTTCCAGAAACACTTGCATCACTTTTTACAATTGTACCGTCAGGCATTCTAACACAAACAACCTCACCAGCCGTATTGGCACTATCTACAAGAGATAGGTTAATAATACCAGTAATAGGTGTTACACAGGTAATATGTTTCTTTGCTGTATGCACTGATAATATGCCGCCATCAACTGCTGTTAATGCACCTGATGCTGCTGTCCCTGTTAAAGTTAAAGCACTAATACTATCTGTAATCCAAACTTCCAACATATGAACTCTTGCTGGAAGTGCGGTTATTGTAATATCCATTTCATCTGTTGCCGCCCCTGCTGATAAAACAACAGACGCTGATGCTGGAGTATTAACAGTTACAGAATTTATTTTTATACTTCCATCATCAAAAACCTCTATAGGATGAACCCCACTTCCGTTAGGCACTCCATCTGAACTTGATAGTTGAACCATTATTTCTTCTCCTTAATTAATACTTCGCTATTTTCAGGGTCAAACCCTGCTAAAAGACCATCGGCTTCTAGTTGAACAAGCTCCGCATGAGTTACTTTCTTCCAATTACCTTCTTTTCGTACTGATACAGTGGAATTAACTAAATCAATAGGGTTTTCTTTCTCTTCATCACGAACAACGCCCTCATCCACTACTTCTGGTACAAAATCAGTATTAACCTCTTCCACTACTTCTGGTAATACTTCAGGTTCTTTTTCTTTCACTACAGGTTTTGCTTGCTTTTTCTTTGCCATTAGTCGATGCTCCTTTTATGTTCTTGTTCCATCTTTTGTATATCCAACTTTTACTCGGAATTCTTCATTCATATCAAATTCAGAGGCATAAGCTAAAGACTGATCTCTGTCATCTAAGTCTTGTACCGCTTGCTCTGATATATAATTACTAACCCTATCATCCCAAAATAAAGGCACACCTTGGACTGCTGTGTCTCTAACAGCAGCAAATCCATCGGTTGTCCCCTCGACAGAATTACCGCCGAGAGGACTGTTTCCCCAAATTGTTTTTTCAGGATTACCCATTATGCAGAGGTTCCACCACCACGTGACCAATTTCTCCACGCGCCGGGCTTGAAATGCAAACCAAAACGAAGACGAATTGACGCTTTGTAACCTGCTGTATCTTCGTGTCGGAAGAAACGAATAGCTGGTTGCATACGATCATGGAATTCGATCTCTTTAGACTGAGCTTTACCAACATAGAATGCTGATTCTGTTAAGTAATCCCAATCATAGATGTTCTTAATTAAACCATTGTAAACGTTTTTATCATTTAACTCTGAACTAGCAAGTCTCTCTGACAAAAGAATACGTTTAAGTGCGAAACAATCTGCACCTGGTCTTGACAACACTGTATCAGGAATGTTACGAATAACACGATCTTGCTCATCGTAGTTATTTGTAGAAACCATCAGGTTGTAAACAGTAGCGAATTGTGAAGGTAAAATATCTCCGCTTGTAGGATACGCTGATGCTGTTGAATTAAAGTAAGTTCCTCCACCTTTTGTTGTACGAGTATTACCAGTCAAATTAAATAATGGAATACTATCATACAATAAATCACCTGATGGATCAGTTTCACCTGTATATGATCCGTTAAAAACGAAATCACCAAGCAATGTACCACCGTTATTGAAAGCACGAGCTGAAAGTGTTTCCTTAGCAACGCGATTCTCAACACCCCATGTATTAGCCAAATCGTTAAGCATATTACCTAACTTAATAGTATCTTCAATAGCTTCTGGTGAGAACGTCAAACCGTCACTATAAGTATAGTACTTACAGTAAGTTGACCATCCCTGAACAGGACTCTTAAAGATAATATTTTGACCTTCAGCGGTATGCCGTGTTAACGGACCTGCTGATAATTGTTGTGTGTGTTTTGTACCAGCACCAGTTACTTTCGCACCTGTTACCATTCTGTAAATCTTTTGGTACTTTGTTTCTTCTTCTTGTACTCCGTCCCGTTCGAACTTGTACATGTCCTTTCTGAAACCATCCACTTGATCCCCACGTAAACCTGCGAAACCTTCTTTGTTACCTAGGTAACTGGAAAGCTTAAGTGCTAAGTAATTTAAAATACCCAATTTGTACATTACATACTCCTTATATATTAATGCTTTACGCATTTATGTTATTATTACACTACACCTGTTCTTCCAGTCAATTTAGATGAATTAATCATTACATCGACCCAAGCGTATGCTGATGTCAAATCACCATCAACGATAAGTAAGTTATCTTCACCTGATGCGTCTAGTTTTGCACCTTGGACATTTGAGCTACGAACCAAGTCACAAGTCTTTCCACGCATTGCTGTAGTGAAAGTTACATTACTATCATTAGGAATACGGAAAACTACACCTAACAATGCTTCAGCAGGGTAAAATAAAGCAACATCAGCACCTTCTGTTGAAGAACATGTGTAAATATCAGAAGAATTATAGAAAGCACCTTCTGGTAACTCAACCCAACCAGCTAACAATGCGTCTCCATCGTCAGCTAATTCCATACGTCCACTTCCATCATTAGTCACAAATCGACCTGACTTAGAAGCGATTACTTCACTTGCACCCATTGGCATTGGGACACCTACCGCGCAAGATTCATTCTTAATCATCCCATATTTTAACATTGCTCCTTCTAATAATGACATTTAATGTCTCCTTATATGTATTGAGGATCTTTCTTGAGAGCATCCTTGAAAGTATCCTTAAACTCTGCGTATGCTTTTTCTTTCGAATATCCATCTGATTCAGGGAACATTTCTTCTGCTCTATGCTTTTGATCTTCACTTAATGATGTTTCAATTGCTTTCTGAGTTGGTTTCTGCTTACCTCTGGATTTCACACCTAATATAGTTGCACCATCCTTTGCTCGCCTATAACCACGCTCTTCTGCGGCTTTAATCTCTTTATCGAAATTCTTGCCTTTTGAAATATGAATCAAATATGTTGAATCAAAATCAGGAGATAAAACATCCACGTCTGTTAGTTTCGAAAGTAAAGCTTTTACATCTGGTAAAAAGCGTCTATCTTCTTCAGAAATACCTGATAGAATCTCATCACGCTTAGAAATAGCATTAGTTTTAATATCGACTTCTTGCTCCTTTGCATAACTCTGATAACCAACATACTCGCGATCTACTATCTCTTCTATGATAGCTTCATCACTCATAAGCTCGGCTTTAGCAGGGTAACGCTTTTTATAAGCATCTACATACTTATCAGGCTCATTATCGATTTTATCTATTGCTATATTTCTAAACTGTGACTCTGTCAAAGCCTGAAACACTGGTTCCGCCTCAGACTCCTTCTTAACGCTTTCATTCTTTAACTTGTCATACTCCCTATCCTTATTGCGCAAGGCTTGAGCTAACTCTTTAGGATCGCTTTTGAACTGCTCTACAATCCCGTCAATCTTCTCAATATCGTCCTTGGCTTCAGCATAGGTCATTTTGTACTTCTGGGCATGCTCTGTTATTACTGTATCAAGGTCAGGCTCTTGAGTTTCCGATTCTTCTTCACCATCTTTTTCAAGTTTAGGTTCTTCGTCCTCAGTCTCTTCCGTTTCCTCTTCAGTATCTTCAACAGGTACTTCATCTATTTCAGGCTCATTAGGATCATCATTAGTTTCGGTTTCTTCTTCGTCATCCTTTTCAGGTTTAGACAAAAAGTCTTTCGGCTCACGACCTTCCCTCTCAGCATCTTGCTCTTCATATGCCATTTTTGCTATTAAGTCTTCATCCATTTCTTCATGTTTTTCTACATTCATCATGTCTCCTTTTGGACTTCCGTATTAACGGATTTACCCGATTCTTGTTGTATTTTTCTTACCTCTTCTTCCAATCTACGGTCAGCATTAAATTTTCCAACGTAATCTTCTGCACATATTCTTTGTAGGTAGCTATCTACAATCTCCATTCCAGCAGCTTCAATCTCGTGAATTTCGTCACAGTTTATACCTAACTCGATAGCTATTGACATATGCGATCGCTCTACACCTGTTGTCATTGGACCAACTATACGCATTGTTAGAACTTTCTTTATTACTGGATCCATATGTATCGTATTTATCAACTTAATAAGTAAATTGCCTGACTCTGCATGTCCTACTGTTATCTCTTTATCTGCCTTTACATTTCCGCTCATCACATGATTCTTACCGTCTTTCTTTCGTTGCTCCATTACCTTGCCAAAATCATCCTTATTGCATATTATGTTCTCGCTCATTTCTTACCCTTCTTTGAATTTATTGTCACAGTATCAAGTAACATTCTTAAATCTTTAAGCCTTGTCATATAAACCAACATCTTTGAAGCGTATTCATTTAGCCCGAAACTACCTGACATATACGATGTCGTACACATAAGCATCGCATCAACCATCTTTTCCTCGGCTATAACGTACTGCTTTCTATACGTATTAAACTGCTCCATACCTAAGCATGCTCTAGCCGTATCACCAACCAAATCCAAATGATTATAAGCAATATCATCAGAAGATTTGCTTTTCTTTACGTCGTCTTTTGCGAACATATTATCTATCATTCTTCCTCCGATGCTAATGCAGGATTATAATTGATTGCTTGTGCTTCAGTAACAGCATCAGGTGCACGAGACATAACCTCTCTTGGTTCAGGATCGACGCCTGTTGTTTCGGCTTGCTTCTGTGCTGCTTGCATTAATGTTTGAATTGCTTGAACCGCAACTTGCTGTTGCTGTTGTGCGAACTCTTCAGGGCTTAACAAAGATGTATCAGATATTGACTTCCACTGATCTCCAAATGTATTTAATAAAGTCTTTAATGCTTTGTATTGTAATTCAGGCTGTCTACTAGCGTAAGGATCAGCCATTACTGTCTGATACGCTGCAAGTGCCTCTCTCTTGATATTAGCCTTATCGAAAGCAAACGCAGCAGCTCTTGACTCAATATTCGTCTTAACGATCATCTGATCTCGTGTAAATGACTTGAATGGATTGTCACCTGTGACAGCTTTAGCTTTACCAATAACCTTATACTTTTTGTCTTCATTAGACATTTGGTAATATAATTGTAATATCATAGATGCGAAGTTATTAAAAGAAGGTAAGAACGTCCTTAAATAGTCTTTAATGCCTATACCTGACTGTTGAAGAAGTGCTATTGTCTTACTTGCTGGTGCTGATGGGTCTAATGCACTTTCACCACCTGTAGTTAAATCACTAACCCTTGAAACATCACTACCGATACGCTTTAACTTCTCCATCAATACCATAGAACTACCCATATCAACATTAGGCCACTGAACAAAACCCATTGCCTTATTTACATCATCTGTTAGCTCATCAACAACAAGAGGCATGCCAGCTTGCCACTGGTGGTCTAACATCATAGACTCAATCTCTGATCCTTCTCTAACTATCGGTGTTAATGTATTTCGTATCAATGTTCCATGTAAAGCTAGGTTAAGAAGTGCATTTTCAGCTATGTTTGTGTCTTTAAGATCAAACATGACGCTTTTAGCTCCGCCATAGAAGCCATCATCATTAACTTTAACGTAAAAAGGCAGGTAATCTGTGTCAAAACCATAATACTGGTACATTATCGCACCTAAAAAGACCTTTTTCTTTTCTCCGAACCAAGCTTTTATTTTTATATCTTCTTTATCGCCTTTTGGTTTGAAATATGTAGTTACTTCAAGTACATCATATTCCTTTGTGATATATTCTTTAGAGGGTCCAACATCACGGTTATCTTCTTCAGCGGTATCAAACAACTTCTCTACATTTATAAACTCGCCATCTTCTTCCTTCTTCATTAAATCCCAATAAGAATAACTTTGTCTCTCAGCAATTAAATGTGTATCTTTTAAGCCATCCCAATAATCTGTTGAGTTATTAACATAGAAATTCTCTATCTTGATGTACTCTAATTTTGGGCTATTATCGATCGTATCCAAATACTCTACAACAAGATCAACTGTTTTCTCTTCAAGTAACTTCTTTACAATACCTTTTTGTTTCTCAACTCCATCTGGATAAGCCTGTAAGAACTTCTTTAACCCTTCGTTATCGAGTATCACACTACCATCTGGATTTACACCAACAGGCTCATTCTTTCCAACATAACTTTCTTCTCTACGTCGTTTCTCACGCTTATAAGCCCATTTCAATTTACCAATACCAACAAACTTAGTGACGGCACTCTTCGCTATCTTAATAAGTGCTGTTTCAGGTTTAATTTCTTCTTGAACTGCAAATGATAGAAAGTCTGACTGATCCTCTGCCACCTGAAATCCATCATTCCTACCCTCTTCAGGTCTAGGTGATATGTCAAACATAGGGTCACTATCAAGAAATGCCTCGTTAATAGCCCTAACAATAGCGTCTGTCTTTATCTTAGATTCTGGTACGTTTAGATTAAATGTTAGTGTCCTATTATTTTTAACTTCTCCGTCATACTGTCTATCTCTTTCTTCCCACATTTCAGTCAACTTCAACTCTTCTCGTTGCTGTTTAAGTGCTTCAAATTCTAAAAATACATGCTCTGTAAGGTCTTTTTGTTCATCCTCTGATAAGTTAAGATCGACTATGTATTCAGGTATGTTTTCGCCGTTATCATTAATATCTTTCTCTTCGCTAGTTTGTAAGCGAATAGCGTAGTCTTCGTCTTTCTTAATGTCTTGTTGTGGCTCCATAAATCCCCTAAAATGAAAAAAACCCATCAAAGCATTTAATTGCTCTAATGGGCTTGTGGGCTGCACAGTATCCCGAAATAACCTATATATTTATTTTGGTCTTTCTACCGTGTTGCTTTGCGTAACCTTAGTCACGCCACCTTTATAAAAATTTATTGTTATGTTTCCCGTGAAACATCTATTCATACGTCTAATTATTTCAGACAATAACCATTCCTTAACTTTGACCATATCACAGTTCTTGTCTTTTCTCAACATATATTTTAAATTATTCCTTTTCTTTACATGATAAATAATATAAAGCATCAGTCTTATATATATCTAACACTCCCAAGAATGAAAATACACTTATATCATATTCATACTTGAATCTCTCGCACACTGCAAATAGCTCATTATAAAGTATCCCTTGTTTTTCTACCTCTGACATCTTTTTTAGGTTGATCTCTTTCATCTCTTGACCTCCTACAAATTAAACATATACACTTATCACTACATTCTTTCGCACCTGTACCGTAGTTTTGTCTTGATTTATAACTCATTGCATAATCCTAGATAAGAAATTACATTGATCTAATGCTATTTTGTACAGAACTCTACCAAGACACATCATAATTCAGGTGTCCAAACTCAATTCCAAAGTATTTACTCATTATAATATTCCTTCTCAAACTTGTGCATCATCAACTGACCACAGTATCCGCACAGTGAATTAGTGCCTGCAACGTACTTGTGCCTAATTATATTCTCTTCCATAGATTGTGGGCAGTCTTTTGTTACGCATGTGTATATGTGTTTGCCTAGTGTTAGTATTGGTTTAGGCATAACATTCTTATAGATTACTTGGTTAAAAGCCATGCGTGATAATGCCTCCATTGGTGTTTTGAAATTCTTACTCATAATTAGTCTCCATAGGGTGGGCACATGGCACTTTTACACAGGGATTACGTAATTATTAAAACCCTATCCCTGCATTAGATATTGGATTCTTAATTCGTCTTCTTACCTTTTTAACTACTTTCTTATAAGGATATTCTTTGATTACTTGACCTGAAATACTATAAGCTATTACGCCATCGTCTTTAAAAGAACCTAAAGCCTCTGGCTTTCCTTTATCATTATGCACAAATACTTCCATCTGCTCTATCAACACCTTGTCTCTAATCTCGTTAGACTCTTTTCTTACCTCTTCTTTTGCTTGATCAAGCATTTCAGGTCTGCTTTGGGATGTTGTTGTCCATCCAGCTTTAACTCTTACAACCTCACCAGTCTTAGGGTTCTTTCTTTTAGTCCAATATAGGTTACAATCTACTTGCTTAAGATCAGAACACACAGAGAAACCGTGATTATTATTCTCTGGTGCTGTAAGACAACCATTATAAAACTTACCTAGCTTCTCAAGTTTAATAGCGAAATCATCAGGATCATATAACCCATTACACGCAGCAACAACGTTTCTTGTCCATTTATCGCGTACAACTGCAAAAGACTCATCTTGCTTTTCAAGACCTTCGCTTATATCAGCACCAATAACATATTGACCGTCTTTAACTGGCATTTCAAATATTCTAAGCCAGCCAGTCCTATTCTCTCTAACTTCTATATTATTGTCCACATCAACTAAAGATGTGATAATGTATCTGCCATAAGGAATTACATCATAAGGATTATTCCTGTATAGCACTTCCCAAACATACTGAGACCCTAGCTTGTTTAAATCAAAGAAAGGAATGCCTGACCTAGCGTAGTCAATATCAAGCTCTTCTGCGACCTCCTTAGAGCTTTTACGCCTTTCACACTCTTTATCATACCAAATAGACCTTATTAATCCACCTACAAGCTCAGCTGGTGGTATTTCTTTACGTACATCAATCCATGTCTTATAAGCGGCGTCTGGGTTTTTTGAAATATCTATTGATTCGTGTTCACCAGTTGATAAATTTAACCTATAAACACCTATATTCTTAAGTGGGTGCTGTGTCCAATGTAGTGCTTTTTTACGTATATTAGACCTTGCTAACTCAGCGAACTTATTACTAGCACCATTAGGTGTAGATATAGCTGTCCTACAATTTGTACTATCAGCACAGTTACCACACCAAGAAGCTATGCCATTTCTTCTAACATATAGGGTGTGTAGCGGGGTTGTTAAACAATAAGCAAAATCATTGTATTCAACCTCCTCTCTTCTCATTCTATCGAACAAAACATTTTCTTTATTAGCTATTGTAATAACAAATATCTTTGTTCCTATGTCATTAACCCTACTTCTTATCCTACCTCTCTTTCCTATTTTCTGAACAATATCTTGAATATTATCAGCTAATTTCTTTGATGCTGTGGTG
>CAZEFJ010000031.1:2420-16940 GCA_964511465.1 uncultured Hyphomicrobiales bacterium | reverse complement strand
GCGGTTTCAGTTCCTCGCTTGCGGCCCCTTCGCCAAGCTGCATTTCTTCGATCCGTATGCCTCGGCTGGTGAGCTTTTTAGATGATTTGTTGATCTCGTCTATATCTTTGTCGGCCTGACGGAAATGGGTTCTGAGATTTTCGACCCGCTTGTCCAGGCGGCCAACGTCCTCAAGCATCTTTATCACCTCGGTCTGGATGACACCTGCCTGCTCACGCATATGGACGTCTTTCAGTACCGCCCGCACCGTGTTCAGCGTCGCCCAAAGGGTGGTCGGCGAGACGATCCATACCCGGCGTCTGAATGATTCTTCAATGACGTTGCGAAAGTTGGCGTGAAGCTCTGCATATATGGCCTCGGACGGAAGGAACATAAAGGCCGATTCGGCGGTTTCGCCGGGGATGATGTATCTTTCGCCAATATCGCGCACATGCTTGATTACGTCGCCGCTGAAAAGGCGTGACGCCTTTACCTTTGCCGTATCGTCGGTGGCGTTGCGCAGGGCCTGATAGCTTTCCAGCGGGAACTTGGAATCGATAGCTATCGGGCCGGGCGGATTGGGCAGGTCGAGCAGGCAGTCGGCGATTTTGGTATTCGACAATTTTGCCTGGAATTTGTAGGCCGAGGGCGGCAGTACCGATGACACCAGATCCTTCAGTTGAATCTCGCCAAAGCTTCCCCGGGCCTGTTTGTTCGACAGTATATCCTGGAGACCGACCACCTGTTCAGAGAGATTGGTGAGGTTTTTCTGGGCGGTGTCGATTATTGCCAGACGTTCATGCAGTTCCTTAAGATGGACGCCGGTCTTTTCCGTTTGCTCGCTCAAACCATCGCCAAGGCGACCGGCTAGCGCTTCCAGGCGTTCGTTAACCCCGGACTGACTCTGCTGCAAACGCCCCGACAACTCGGCGATTTTTTCTGCCAGGGCGTCGGTCTGGGTCTTGTTTCGGGAACGCATGGACAGCACAAAAGATGCCGCGACAAGCGCCACGGCAATGACGATAACAAGCAGGGAAACGTCGCTCATGATTTTTTTCGGCTTCCTCTGTTTCTGGGGAATGCTTTTCCCTAAATATGGAACATAATGTAAGTTGGCCAAGTACGCCAATCCTTGACGCCGCGGGCTCATCGCCATTATGTGAGTTCTTGAAAATTCATTTGAAAAAAGTAGAAGCCCCATGACCGTTATGCCCGTCATCGTCGCCCCGGACCAGCGACTGAAGGCAAAATGCCAACCTGTGGAAAATGTCGATAGCGATATTTCAAGGCTTATGGACAATATGCTGGAAAGTATGTATGCCGCCAACGGTATCGGCCTGGCGGCTCCGCAGGTTGGTATAAGCAAGCGCATAATTGTCGTTGATGTGGCAAAAAAGGGGGAAACTCCGTCCCCGATACTAATTGCCGATCCCAAAATTATCCAGAAATCGGAAGAAATAGCCCTCAACGAGGAAGGATGTCTGTCTTTCCCGGATTATTACGCCGATATCAGCCGTCCCGTCGAGGTCACGATTCAATATCTGGATAATCACAACGAGCCTCGGGAAATAAATGCCGACGGCCTGCTGGCAAGATGCCTCCAGCATGAAATGGACCATCTGGACGGAGTTCTTTTCGTCGATTACCTGTCTTATCTCAAGCGCAACATAATTCTCCGCAAGCTGACCAAAAGCAAAAAGATGGAGAAGTGATGGAAAAGATGCGCCTGATCTTCATGGGGACGCCGGAATTTGCGGTACCGCCGCTTTCCGCCCTGCTTAATGCCGGTTATGATGTCGTCGCGGTATATTCGCAACCGCCGCGCCCGTCGGGTCGAGGACAGCGCCAGTTATGCTCTCCGGTTCACCGCCTGGCATTGGATAAGGGCATTGAGGTGAGAACCCCGGCCAGCCTTAAAAGTTCCGACCAACATGCCGCCTTTGCCCGGCTTGAAGCCGATATTTGCGTGGTTGCCGCATATGGTCTGATCTTGCCGAACGAACTGCTTGAAGCGCCGCGAATGGGCTGCGTCAATATTCACGCTTCGCTGCTGCCGCGCTGGCGCGGTGCATCGCCGATCCAGCGCGCAATCGAGGCAGGCGACAGGGAAACCGGAATTACCATAATGGAAGTGGAAGAAAAACTTGACGCGGGGCCTGTCCTGATCACCGGGAAAGTTCCGATTACCCCGTTGAGCACCGCTTCCTCACTGCACGATGAGCTTTCTCTGTTGGGTGGTGAGCTGATAGTCAAAGCGCTGTCTGGGATATCAGAGGGCAGCATCTCGGCAATCCCCCAACCGGCAGTCGGCATAACCTATGCCGACAAGCTGAAACGTGACGAAGGGCGGATAAAGTGGGATCGTCCGGCGGTTCGTATTGAACGGCAGGTTAGGGCGCTGAACCCCTGGCCAGGGGTATGGTTCGAGCATTCAGGCCAAAGGTTCAAGGTGCTGGCCGCCTCCGTTGCCGAGGGAACGGCAGAGCCGGGACGGATTATCGCCCCGCCTCTGACCATAGCCTGCGGCGAGGATGCCCTGTCGGTGCATCGCATTCAACGTCAGGGAAAATCACCCGCCGACGTCGGTGATTTTCTCCGTGGATATTCACTCGACGTCGGGGAAAAGCTTGATTAGATGCCCCGCTATAGAATTATCGTTGAATATGACGGTCGTGATTTCGTCGGCTGGCAGCATCAGGAAAACGGCCTGTCGGTGCAGCAGGCGATTGAAGACGCCCTGGAAAAATTCAGCTCGGAAAGAATAACCATACATGCCGCCGGGCGAACCGATTCCGGGGTTCACGCCATGGGCCAGGTGGCCCATTTCGATATAGAGCGAGATTTCGATACCGAGACGGTTCGTAATGCGATTAATTTCCATCTTAAACCGCTGGCGGTGGCGGTGTTGTCCGCCGAGATCGCCGCCGACGACTTTCACTCTCGCTTCAAGGCTACCTCAAGGGTCTATCTGTATCGTATCCTCAATCGCCGTTCGCCGCCGGTTCTCGATCGTGGCAGGGTGTGGTGGGTGTCGCGGCAGCTTGATGTCGAGGCGATGAACGAAGCAGCTAAAACGCTGCTCGGAAAACATGATTTTACCAGCTTTCGCAACACCCACTGTCAGGCAAAATCGCCGGTAAAGACTCTTGACGTTCTCGAAGTAAGACGCAACAAAGAGGAAATTCTGATTACTGCAGAGGCCCGCTCATTCCTTCATAATCAGGTTCGCAACATGGTCGGAACCCTGAAACTGGTCGGCATCGGCAAATGGACGCCGAAAGATGTGAAGAATGCGTTGGAAGCCCATGACCGGGCCGCCGCCGGGCCGCTGTCGCCGCCAGACGGACTTTATCTTATGAAGGTACGGTACTAATTGACTGAAAAAATCGAACTTAGATTTCCCCAGAAAATGCCTGCGGATCATCCGGTCATTGGCTATTTTGCCGTCGGTTTTGGAGTTCTCGGGATATTCACCCATGCCATGGTGTTTGTTCCCCTGGCGGTCATTTGCAGTATCGTCGCCTTGTTCAAAAAACAGATCGTATGGGGTGTTATCGGTCTGTTGCTTGCTTTCATGGGGCTGATTACGTCACCCGCGTTCATGGTGTTTCTTGGGTTCCGAATGCTGATGATCTACTTGAACGGCGTTTACGACTGGATAGGTCTACCCGCCGCCTCGTCGCTGCCCGAAGTATGAGCCGCGCGCACCTTACGTAAGCGGTACGTCTTCGCCCTGGGTGCAGTGGTTGAAAAAATCGTAGCACCGTTCCTTCAGTTTTTCGTCTCCCCGGCACCGCATCGCCGTTCTCGGGTGCTGGTTCAGGTGCCCGCTTATACCGTACAGGTCATTGAACCCCCATTCGATTTCGTTGCGTAGCGGGACAAATTCTTCCTGTATCGCCTTGTAGACAGGCTTTACGTCGAATTTCGGGTTCTTTAGGAAATTAAGCAGCAATTCCAGGTTACAGTTGCCGGCCCCGCGACCGATGCCGTTAATCGTCGCGTCAAGCAGGTTCACTCCGTCGATAATCGCCTGCTGTGTATTCGAAAACGCCAGTTGCTGGTTGTTGTGGGCGTGAAAGCCAAGCGCCTTGTCCGGTGCGTACTTGCTGTACATTCTAAGGTAATCACTGATCTGTTCGGAATAAAAAGCACCGTAGCTGTCAACCAGATATAGGTAATCGACCTCTTCCGCCCGGTTGATTTCGCTCAGTCCCTCGATCAAATCGGTGCGGATAGCCGCCGAGCACGCCATGATGTTGATTGTCGTCAGATAGCCCAGATCCTTGGTCCGTTTGGCCAGTTCTATCGCCTTGTCTATGTCCAGCACATAGCAGGCGATGCGGATCATATCGATCGGGGTCTGTTCGGCGGGCTTCAGGGTGTCTACGTCGACTCGGCCTATGTCATACATCACGGCGACCTGCGGCGGGTTTTCGCACTCGTAGGAATCGACAACCATTTTGAGGTCGTCATCGTCGCAGAAATTCCATTTGCCGAACTTGTCGCGGGGATAATCCTCGCTTTCGCAGAGCTTTTTTCCAAGCTCTACGATATCGACACCGGAATCGCATGCCGCCCGATAGCAGGCTTTAACAAAATCGTCGGTAAAATTGTAATTATTTATAAGTCCGCCGTCGCGAATGGTGCAATCCAGAACCTTGATTTCTTTCCTGAACATCTGGCGAACTTATTCCTTGTCTTTTAACGGCACCGGGCTGAGCATGAATGCGGGGATGTTTTCGCCCATACCCTTGACGGGAACTTTTTTGTTGTGGCCGGTTTGAACAGCCTTCTCTGTTTTCGCCGCCTTGTCGGTCATTGCTGCCTTTTCGTTCTGGTTGTTACCTGGGTTCGGCGCGTTGCGACGCCCGGGTCTTCTATCCCGGCCACGGCGGGAGGGTTCTTTCACGGCCTCCGGTTTTGTCGTCTTGGCATCGTTGGTGACAGGGGGTGAGACAGCATCAAGACGGGGTATTTTTTTCCCTGTAAGTTGCTCTATGGCAACTATGTACTTGGCGTCTTCCGGGGTCGCCAGCGAAAACGCATGGCCATCGCGTCCGGCCCGTCCGGTTCTCCCTATGCGATGCACATAATCTTCGGCATGGGTCGGCACATCAAAATTGAACACATGGCTCATATTAGCAATGTCCAGGCCCCTTGCCGCGACATCGCTGCATACCAGAAATGTCATCTTGCCGGCCTTGAAATTGTCCAGGGTCTCCATCCGCGACGACTGGGCCATATCGCCGTGGAGCTGGGCCGCACTATAGCCATGCCGGGAAAGCGAACGGCAAAGGATCGAAACATCCCGCTTGCGGTTGCAGAAGACCAGGGCGTTTCTGACCTTTTCCCGGTTTATCAAGGCCCTCAGCGCCGCCCTTTTTTCTTTTTGTCCGCCGCCGGGCTTTTTGCCGTCTCCGTGTGAAACAATAATCAAACCCTGAATTACGGTATTGGCAACTGACGAAGGGGGGCTGACGGTTATTTGCTTGGGATTAATCAGGAAAACATCGGCAAGGCGACGTATTTCAGGCGGCATGGTGGCCGAAAAAAACAAGGTTTGGCGAATCTTAGAGACCAGTGAGACGATCCGTTCGACATCCGGGATAAAGCCCATGTCAAGCATCCGGTCGGCTTCATCGATAACAAGTATCCTGACGTCGTTAAGAAGCAACTGACCGCGATTGAAAAGATCCAGCAGCCGTCCAGGGGTGGCAATCAGCACGTCGGGGCCACGATTTATCACCTTGATCTGCTCATCCATCGAGGTGCCGCCGATCAAAAGCGCCTTGGAAAGTTTGTGGTACTTGCCATAAGTTTCAAAATTATCGGCGACCTGGGCGGCCAGTTCGCGGGTCGGCTCAAGGATAAGTGAACGAGGCATTCGCGCCTTGGCATGTCCGGCCGCCAGAATTTCGATCATCGGCAGGGTAAACGAGGCAGTCTTGCCGGTGCCGGTCTGGGCACAGCCCATAATGTCGCGCCCCATAAGAACTACGGGTATCGCCTGCTTTTGGATCGGCGTCGGCTCTACGTAACCGGCGTCTGCGATCGCCTGGAGGACATCGTTACTAAGCCCGAGATCGGAAAATTTCATAAATAAATAGTCAGAGTTCGACCAGTGTTCATACGAACGCTAAACCCGGTTCCAAAGCCATAGGTACCGAAATCAGCTAAACCGATGCGGATATTAGGCTTTCCCTGCCCTATGTCAATCTTCCTTAATATATCTTATACCAAAGCCTGATATAAAAAGGTTGTTCAGGGGGAATTATGGCCGTTGGCGAGATCATAGAATGACTGACAGAACACCGCTTGTTCTGGTGCCGGGAATGCTTTGTAACGAAGCATTGTGGTGCCATACCGTCAAGGCACTGGCGGATGTTGCCGAGACTATGATCGCGGATCTCACCAGGGATGACAGCATAAATGCCATGGCACAACGGATATTAGACGCCGCACCGCCAACCTTCTCCCTGGCCGGGTTGTCTATGGGTGGTTATGTCTCCCAGGAGATCATGCGGCTTGCCCCGCAACGGGTTGATCGTCTGGCGCTTTTGGATACTTCGGCCGACGCCGACAGCCCCGATCAGCGGGAACGCCGCCGGGCATATGTGAAGCAGACCGAATATGGAGATTTCAGGGGGGTCACTGTAAAGCTTCTTCCGTTGCTGATCCATTCGGAGCGGATGCGGGACAAGGAACTTTGCGACACCGTGATGGCGATGACCATGGATATCGGAAAGGAGGCGTTTGTTCGCCAACAGCAGGCCATTATCGGACGCGGTGACGGCAACCGCGACCTGGAGCGGATACAATGCGAGGTATTGGTGTTATGCGGGCGTGAAGACGAGATCACGCCTCTGGAGAGCCACCAGAGAATGGCCCGTTCCATTCCCAACTCAACCCTGGTGGTGATTGATCAATGCGGCCATCTTAGTCCGATGGAAAAACCCGAAGAGGTAAATGCGGCGATGCGCCGGTGGCTGGTGGATGGAAAGGATTAACATATGTCAGGACTGATTATGCCTTATGGGGATGCCTTGCCCCGTATTGCCGACGGAGCCTTTATCGCCCCGACGGCAACCGTTATTGGCGATGTCGAGATCGGAGAGGGAAGCGGAATATGGTTCGGTGTGGTGGTTCGCGGCGATGTAAACATTATCCGTATTGGTGAAAATACAAATATTCAGGATTTGACGGTCATTCATGTGGCTTCGGACCAGCTTGGCCAGATGGGAGGGTTCCCCGCGATTATCGGTTCCAGCGTCACGGTCGGACATAGCGCGATAATCCATGCCTGCACACTGAAAGACGAATGCTTTATCGGCATGGGGGCGACGGTGATGGACGGCACGGTGGTAGAAAGCCGGGCGATGGTGGCCGCCGGGGCGCTGGTAACCGCCGGCAAGCGGGTCGGCGAGGGTCAGCTTTGGGCCGGCGTTCCGGCCAGACACCTGCGTGACCTTGAGCCCGGTGAGATAGAGCATAACGCAAAGACTGCGCCTCGTTATGCCAGCCTGGCCCGGCAATACATGGATGCCGCGCCTCTGGAAGTATGACGATATAATCTCAGGGACTGATTGAGGCCATTGTCCAAAGCGGCAAAGCTATGATTGCGGCAAGGGTTGTCGCGGTGATCGTTGCGGCCGCCAGTTCGCTGTTGCCGCCCATTTGTCGGGCCAGGATATAGGACGAGGCCGATACCGGAACCGAGGCATACAAGACGCTGATGGTGGCGCTTGCTCCTTCCATGCCGATTATTCGGCTCAGTATTAGAACCGTCATGGGCAGTGCCGCCAGCTTGATCGCGGTTACCGTTGCGACGGCGGTTCCGGCCTTGCGCATGGCTTTAAGGTCAAGTCCCGCCCCGACCGTCATAAGTGCCAACGGCAGGGCGGCCCGGCCCATGGTTTCCAGCAGCGGCCCGATTACTGGACCCAGCGTAAAACCTGAAACATTTATCATAAAGCCGACAAGACAAGCCAGAATCAACGGGTTCCCGGCGACCCTGACGATTGTCCGCCGCCAGCTATTCCTGGCTCCGGCGGGCGAGGCGTGGCGGACCATGGCCAGTACGCTTAGTATATTGACGATTGGAACGACGGTGACTATGCCAATTGCGATCAGGGCCATTCCCTGCTTGCCGAACAGGGCCACGGCCGCGGCGATGGCAACATATGTATTGGGGCGGAAACTTGCCTGGTAAAACGAGGCGAACGCCGGGCCGTCAAGTTTAAGTATTGGGCGCATGGCATAGGCCAACCCGGCCGCCGCCGCGACCCCTATGATCAACACCGTCGCTATCGGCAATGCCAGGCTTGCGTCTATTCTGGTGGTGGCTATGGAATGCACCACCAGGGCCGGAAAAAACAGATAATAAGTGATCTGTTCAGAGGCCGACCAAAATGCGTCGGCGACAAGATTGGTCCTTTTTATTACGTACCCGGCAAGGATTAAAAGAAATACCGGGGCGAGAGCGTAAACAACCCCGTTCATCGCCTTGCTTGAGGCGGGGCCCCGGATGCCGACAGGTTAGCCATGATATCCAGCGCGCCTTGCAGAATGTAGGCGGCGGCGGCCCGGTCAACGATTTCACGGCGGCGTTTGCGTGACAGGTCGGCATCAATGATCATCGTCCTCTCTACCGCCGAAGTTGACAGGCGTTCGTCATGGAATGCCGTCGGCAGGTCGATGATCTCAAGCAGGTTGGCCGCAAATTGCCGTATAGACTGACAGCGCGGCCCCTCGCTTCCGTCCATGCTCAACGGCAGCCCGACGACGAATCCCCCGACATCATGCAGACCGGTAATTTCGGATAATTTAGCCACATCTGCGCTAAATTTTGTACGGCGAATGGTGACAAGCGGGGTGGCTATCGTATGACGGACATCCGAAAGGGCAAGGCCGACGGTTTTTCCTCCGACATCGAGGCCAAGCAGACGGCATTCCGGGCCAAGTTCGTTTTTCAATTTATTCAGATCGACTATCGGCATGGTAAAACACTGTATCCTGTTGAATACTTTTTGAAAATGCCCACCCTTTGAAAACGACGGTGGAGAGAATACGGAAAGCTATCTATAATACTACAAATTGCGGTTGATCCGGGTAGTACTCCAAAAATGATATTAGCCTCTCGCTTTCTCCTTCTGGTTTTGCTGGCCTTGTTGGTTGGTGTTCCTGCCCCGGTTCGGGCCCAGGCTCCGGCTCAGGAAATTTTTCTTGAGGTCAGCCTGAGCCCGGCCAAGGGGACATATCTGGTGCTTGAAAGCGTAAACATTCGCAAGTCTCCGTCACCTGGGGCAGAGCGGCTGGGCGGTTTCAAAAAAGGCGAGAAGATCAAGGTTTTCGCCCGTGCCAACGCCGACTGGCTGGCGGTGATGAAGGACGGCAAGAAATTCGGCTTTGTCTACGAGCCGGCCCTGCGGGAAATAATTACCGAAAAGGTCGATGCCGATTTCTCAATTCCCCTGAGTCCGGCCAGCGGAACCTTCATGGCACTAAAAAATGTTAATATCCGGGCTAAACCGGAAACAGGATCCAAGCGGGTTACCCGGCTTGCCAAGGGCGAGCACGTCGAAGTCATTGGCCGCCCCAAAGACGCCGCCTGGCTGGCGGTAAAGCGTGACGGCAAGAAGCTGGGCTACGTTTACGCACCGGTTATGCTGCCCCTCATTGATGGCAGCCTGAAGAAAATAGCCGAGGGTAAAATAGCCGCCGGAAAAAGCGCTATGGAATGTTCTTTCGCTATCCGTTTTGATTCCAGAAACCCCACTGAAAACAGCATCTTCAGCACCTTTGATTATGACATATCGTTTGATTGTTCAGGGGCTGCCGGAAAATTAAGTTTTCTTGCCTTTATGTTCATTACCGAGGCCCCCTACGACAGTTCGTCAAAACAGGCATACCAGATTAATGTAGATGTCCTGGGGGTTGGCGAAATGTTTGACGAGCCGGTCAGTGCGATCTTTATTTACAAGCGCAAGAAAGGCAAGGTGGTGTTCGACAGCGTTTCACAGAAAGAGTTTTCATCGCCTCCCGATATTTTGGAAAAACCGGCCGAAAATGTCCGCCAGGCACTTGTCGGTGCGGTTGAAATGGCCGTTGTCAGCTGGAATAAAAAACTTTGGCAGGCACTTGCCAAGGCCTCACCCTGAAGGTTACGGCTTGCTTGCGCCGGTTTTATCCTGGTGATAGAACTTGGCCTTTCTGTCGCAGAGGATTTCCCCGGAATGTCGCTGGATATAGACACCGTAAAAAACATCGCCATGCTCGCCCGGATACGTGTTGCGGACGATGAACTTGACCACCTGGCGGGTGAACTGTCCCATATCCTGGGCTGGGTAGAACAGTTAAACGAGGTTGATACCAAGGGGGTGGAACCGATGAGCAGTATCGTCGAAATCAGTCTGCCCCGACGATCCGATGAGGTCGTTCAGGGCGGTGAAAGTGAACGGGTGCTGGCCAACGCCCCGGATGCCAAAGATGGCTTTTTCACCGTTCCGAAGGTCATGGAATGAGTGTCATGCTTAGCGGCCTGACCATAGCCGAGGCGGCAAGCGGGCTGGATAGCGGCGAATTCAGCGCCGAGGAACTGGCTAACGCCCATATCGAAGCGATGGCCCGGTCGCGTGAGCTTAATTCTTTTATTACCGAAACCCCTGATATCGCCCTTGAAAGGGCCAGACAGTCGGATATGCGGCGGTCCAGGGGTGAGACGCTGGGGCGGATGGACGGTATTCCGATCGCGGTAAAGGATTTGTTCTGTACCGAAGGGGTGCTTAGTACCGCCGCTTCGCATATCCTGGACGGTTTTATACCGCCGTACGAATCGACCGTGACCTCCAAGCTGCGCGATGCCGGGGCGGTAATGTTGGGCAAGACCAATATGGACGAGTTCGCCATGGGCTCGGCCAATACCAACAGCTATTTCGGACCGGTTAAAAACCCATGGAAAACGGCTGATGGCAGGGACCGTGTTCCCGGCGGCTCGTCCGGCGGTTCGGCGGCGGCGGTGGCGGCACATCTTTGCCCCGGCGCAATCGGCACCGATACCGGCGGATCAATTCGCCAACCGGCATCGTTCTGCGGTGTCGTCGGGCTCAAGCCAACCTATGGACGCTGTTCCAGATGGGGGATTGTCGCCTTTGCCTCAAGCCTCGATCAAGCCGGGCCGATTACCAGGTCGGTCCGGGATGCCGCGATCATGCTTTCGGCGATGGCCGGACATGATCGCATGGATTCGACTTCACTACCGGTGGATGTCCCCGACTTTGCGGCGAATATTGATCTTGATGTCAAGGGCCTCAAAATCGGTATACCCAAGCAATACCGTATCGAAGGTATGGCCTCGGAAATAGAGGATATATGGCAGCGCGGTGCCGCCTGGCTGGCCGATGCAGGGGCCGAGATAGTCGAAGTTTCACTGCCCCATACTTCGTATGCATTGCCGGTCTACTACATCGTTGCCCCGGCCGAGGCGTCTTCCAATCTGGCCCGTTATGACGGGGTTCGCTACGGACTTCGATGCCCCGGCGAAAGCCTGGATGAAATGTACGCCAATACTCGCGGGGCCGGTTTTGGTGTCGAGGTAAGGCGGCGCATCCTGATCGGCACCTATGTCCTTTCGGCCGGTTATTACGACGCCTATTACATCAAGGCCCAAAAAGTTCGGGCCCTGATTGCCGAGGATTTCAGGCAGGCCTTTGAGGATGTTGACGTGCTGTTGACGCCGACCGCCCCCAGTTCGGCCTTTGTCGTCGGCGAGAAAATGGATGATCCCATCGCGATGTATCTAAACGATGTCTTTACCGTGCCGGCGTCGCTGGCCGGGCTGCCTGCCATTTCGCTGCCTGCCGGAACTTGTGGCGAAGGCCTGCCGTTGGGGCTTCAGCTGATCGGCAGGCCGCTTGACGAGGTGACCATGCTGCGGGCCGCCGCCGCCGTTGAACGGGCCGCCGTGTTTCCCGCATTGCCGGGCGGGGGTCGATAAAATGACCTACCTGATAGAAGGTGACGGCGGCGACTGGGAAGTCGTGGTCGGGCTTGAGATTCATGCCCAGGTTATTTCCATATCCAAGCTGTTTTCCGGTGCCGCCGCCGACTTCGGCGGCGAGCCTAATTCCAGGGTGTCGCTGGTTGATGCGGCAATGCCGGGGATGCTGCCGGTAATAAATGACGAATGTATCCGTCAGGCGGTGCGTACCGGACTTGGTCTTAGGGCGACGATCAACAAACGCAGCGTCTTCGAGCGCAAAAACTATTTTTATCCCGACCTGCCCCAGGGCTATCAGATATCCCAGTTCCAGCATCCCATCGTGGGTCGTGGCGAGTTGGTGTTGGAAATGTCCGACGGAGTATCAAAAACAGTCGGGATTGAACGATTGCACATGGAACAGGACGCGGGAAAGTCGCTCCATGACCAGGACCCTCGACGGACCTTTATCGACCTTAACCGGTCCGGGGTGTGTCTGATGGAGATTGTCTCGCTACCCGATATCCGAAGCCCCGAAGAGGCCGGGGCATATATCCGCAAGCTGCGCTCGATCTTTCGCTATCTCGGTACCTGCGATGGCAATATGGAGCAGGGCTCAATGCGCGCCGATGTTAACGTAAGCGTTCGCAAGGTGGGCGAGAGCGGGCTGCGCACCCGGGCCGAGGTCAAAAACATAAATTCCGTGCGCTTTGTCATGCAGGCGATAGAGTATGAGGCGGCGCGCCAGGTCGAAGTCTACGAAGCCGGTGGCGAGGTGGTTCAGGAAACCAGGCTGTTCGATTCCTCGAACGCCACGACCAGGCCGATGCGGTCTAAGGAACACGCCCATGATTATCGGTATTTCCCCGACCCGGACCTGCTGCCGCTGATCCTTGACGATGATTATATAGAGCGGATAAAGGCCGACCTGCCGGAGCTTCCCGACGACAAGAAAGAACGCTTCATATCCCAATACGGGCTTTCCCCATACGACGCCGGGGTGCTGGTGGCGGAAAGGGAAGCTGCCGACTATTACGAGCGGGTGGCCAAGGCTAACGATCCTAAAATTGCCGCCAACTGGGTCATCGGGAACCTGTTCGGGGCCTTGAACAAGGCCGGTGTCTCGATTGGCGAAAGCCCGGTTGCGGCGGAAAATCTGGGGCTTCTTCTGGGCCTGATTGCGGATAACACAATTTCCGGGCGGATCGCCAAGGATGTCTTCGAGGATATGTTTAAAACCGGCGCCGATCCGTTGTCGATAGTCGATGAAAAAGGTCTTAGGCAGATCACCGACAGCGGTACCATCGAGGCGGATGTGGATAAAGTGATAGACGCCAACCCGGACAAGGTGGAACAATTCCGCTCGGGCAACGAAAAGGTGATTGGATGGTTCGTCGGCCAAGTGATGAAGGCAACAAACGGCAAAGCCAACCCACAAGCGGTAAATCGCATATTGCAAGACAGGCTAAAGAATAAATAAAGTAGATATTTAAATAAAAATTTATGTATATTTAATGAGATAGTATATACAATAATAAATATTGATTAGAATTAACTAAAAGCGCACCATTATGTTTAGGGGAGGCCTTTGACATGCAAGAGGTGCGTTATGACAAAAGTCTTCCCCATTTTTATTTTTCTGCTTCTTGGCGGCTGCGCCCTTCCTCTACCTCTACAGATTGCTTCGTGGGTTGTGGATGGAGCCAGCTATATCGCCACCGATAAATCGATCACCGATCATGGCATATCCATGGTGATGAACCGGGATTGCTCTTTGCTGCGTATTATCTCCAGGGGGGAAATATGCAGTGATGAGGACTATATAGGCTTTGCTGCAATTTTCCGCGACTCTAATGGTGTCAGGGTGGCGGCACCGGTCGCGGCGACTGCCCCCGCGACAAACAATAATATTACCGAAGTTGCATCTAATGATGATGCGGATGTGATACCGGCCGGTTTTGTCAGCGCTTCGGGGCCCCCGGATAGTGAAACCGGCTCGGCGACGGCATGTGTCGCAAAGCTGGATGTTAATGTCAGGGCCGAGCCGAAAGGTGTCGCCGATATAAAAAAGGTTCTGCTTAGGAGCGAAAGCGTGAAGTGCTTTGGCGAAAAGGATGGATGGAGGATGGTCGAATTCGCGACCTCCGCGGATGGCGATGCAAAGTATGGATGGATTGATGGCGCGTACCTTGAATTATACCAGGGTCCGCTATTCCTGTAGTGGATCGAAACAGATTACCCCCTCATTGGGTGTTGCTGTTCCGGGATTATGTAATTCTTGTATCTTTGCAAATGGCGGGATAACTTCAACTATGTCCAGTTAAGCTTGGGGGTAAACAATCTCTGAAAATTGTTCACCATGGTGGGCTGTGCCGCTTGACGAAGTTCGCTTCTTGATCGTCGGCATGGTTAGTAACGGGAGATAATAATGGCAATAGGGACGAGAAAGACGACGACCCGCAAGGCTCCGGCTCGCAAGACCGCGACCGGCACGGCGACCCGCAAGGCTCCGGCTCGCAAGACCGCGACCGGCACGGCGACCCGCAAGGCTCCGGCTCGCAAGA
>CAZEFJ010000031.1:0-2320 GCA_964511465.1 uncultured Hyphomicrobiales bacterium | reverse complement strand
CGACCCGCAAGGCTCCGGCTCGCAAGACCGCGACCGGCACGGCGACCCGCAAGGCCCCGGCCCGCAGGACGGCTACTGGCACGACGACCCGCAAGGCCCCGGCCCGCAGGACGGCTACTGGCACGACGACTCGCAAGGCCTCGGCCCGCAGGACAGCTACCGGCACGACGACTCGTAAGGCCCCGGTTCGCAGGACCGCAGCCATTAGCCAGTCCACGGCTGGCAAAACGGCGTCTAAAGGCAAGCCGTCGGTGAAGAAGGTAGCTGTCAAAAAAGCCTTGAAAAAAGCATCTGTAAAAAAGGTTGCTAAAAAATCGGTTACCAAGAAGGCGGCTAAAAAGACGGCTAAAAAACTGACTAAGAAGGCGGCTAAAAAGATAGCCAAAAGGTCAGCCGTCAAAAAGTCAGCTAAAAAACTGGCTAAAAAGACTGCTAAGAAGGCTTCCAAGGGTAAGAAAAAATCAAAGAAGAAATAGTTTTTGGTTTTATCCGCAAGATAAGCAGGACTACCTTCTGCCCCGTTTCCCATACCTTCTATTTTAGGGATGTATGGCTCCTGTTGCCGGCGCGCCGCACACACTGCCTTGGGGAGTGACGTCATGAATGTGTGGTTGGTTCGACGTTTCGCGCCGTGGTTCCGACCCTAATTGTATTTCCGAAAAAACTGCTTTAAAAGTTTATCCAACCATAAACTGCCGGGGCGTTATTGATGTCTACGATAATATGGAATGATGACTATTCCGTCGGTGTCGAAAAACTGGACACCGACCATATAATCCTGTTCAGCCTTATAAATTATCTTAATGCCGCCCGTATTTGGGGGAGTGACAATAATATAATAAAGCCCTTGTTGGATGCGCTGACATATTACGTGGACACCCATTTCCGGCGCGAGGAGGCGATGATGAAGAGCGCCGGTCTGGATGACGCACAATTCGAATTGCATGTGGAGGAACACAGGCAATTTGAAAAGAGAGTTCTTGAAATGAAAGACGAATTCATAGCATCCGCTGATGCCGACCTGGGCCGTGAACTTGGTGATTTTCTCAGCCACTGGCTGGTCGATCACATTCTCGATATAGACATGCGTTACAAGGGTGCGATCAAGGACAAGTGGAACGAAGGTAATAACCAGGGTCTAGGGTAGCGGCGAGACACCGATAATGTATTCGTGGGAAAGCAGTAAAACCACGTAAAGCGCAATTCCCCAAACAAAAGGCCGGATTCCGATGCCTCGCCAGTCAATGCCCTGACGTTCATCAAGGGCGTTGGTAAGGCGCTGCCACTCATCTTCACCCAGCCTGGCCCGGCGTTTGTGTTTAAGGCTGAATGGTCCAGACAGGCAAAGAGCCAAAAACATACCGAAAAGAATTAGCGATGCAGCATCACCGTTGACGGGGATATGCGACAAGGCCCAAAGCCCCAGGGCCCAGAAAACCGGGTGACGGCTGAGAGATACAATACCGGGACTGTCTATATTGTATCCCTTGGCTACCAAGGTTATTGAAAAAGGGTTCGGTGCGCCAAGGCCCGCCACCAACATAATGCATACAAATGGCATTACGATGATTGGCACCCATCGGGCAAATTCACTTATTTGCCAAATCTCGACATAGGGTGCTTTCACATAGGCAAAGCCGAGCCACACGATAATCGGTATTCCGATCAGCGTGTAAAGCGCAAGGTACGCCCTAAGCCCAAGCTTGCTTATGATTGCATCGCGTAGTGGACGATAGGCCGGAATGCCGTGGCTGAGGATAAACACGGTTGCGGCCAGAACGAGTTCCGTCATTAACCGGCCCCCGAATCACGGTTGGCTGTCATATATCAGATGTCCGGCTCTTCAATGCGGTTCTGGCGACAGGCGGCAATCAGGGTGTTGCGGAGCAGGCATGCGATAGTCATCGGACCGACCCCGCCGGGAACGGGGGTGATCGCCCCGGCAACTTTCACCGCCTCGTCGTAGTCGACGTCACCGGTGAGTTTGCTTTTAATGGTTCCGGCGGCTTCGTCCTCAATCTCGACTCGGTTTATGCCGACATCTATGACCGTCGCTCCGGGCTTGATCCAGTCCCCTTTAACCATTTTCTCGCGGCCGACCGCAGCGACCAGGATATCGGCCCTGCTGCATTCCTTTTTAAGTTCTTTGGTTTTAGAGTGAGCAATGGTGACGGTGCAGTTTTCGGATAGTAGAAGTGCAGCCATTGGCTTGCCGACAATGTTTGACCTGCCTAGAACCAGTGCTCTTTTGCCGGACAGATCACCAAGATGGTTTTTGATAAGCATCAGGCACCCTGTTGGTGTACAGGGGACCATCGCC
>CAZEFJ010000030.1:0-17822 GCA_964511465.1 uncultured Hyphomicrobiales bacterium | reverse complement strand
CGGTGATCGCGTTTTTCCGCCTCTTCAAGCTGGCGCAGGTAGGCCGCAAGCTGCTTTTTATCGGCCCAGGCGGTGCCGTATATGCGCTGAAGCATGGCATTTCTGGAGTCACCCCGCCAATAGGCCCCGGCCAGTTTCATCAGCTTGAACGCATTGCCAATTTTGGCGGTGCCGGGAAGATGCGGCCCCCGGCACAGATCGACGAATTCACCCTGCCTGTAAACGGTAATGGTTTCACTTTCCGGCAAGTCCCGGATAATCTCGGCCTTGTAGATTTCACCCTTTTCCTCGAACCAGGCAATCGCCTGGTCGCGCCGCCATTCCTCGCGGACTATCTTCTCGTCACGCTTTACTATCTCTTTCATCCGGGCCTCGATCTTTTCCAGATCATCCGGGGTGAATGGATCGGGGCGGGCGAAATCGTAAAAAAATCCGTTTTCGATATTTGGACCGATGGTAACCTGGGTTTCCGGGTACAGTTCCTTGACCGCCTCGGCCATGATATGGGCGCAGTCGTGACGAATCAGGCCCAGCGCGTCGTCGTCCCTTGAGGTTATTATGGCGACGGCGCAGTCGCGCTCGATGGTTCGGGATAAATCCAGCAGCTCACCGTCGATTTTAATCGCCAGCGCAGCCTTGGCAAGGCCGGGACCAATATCGCTGGCCAGTTCGGCCCCGGTTATGGGCTCGTCAAATTTTTTTATACTGCCGTCGGGAAGGGTGATCGCGACCATTACAATCCGTAGTTTGCTGAATTAAAAAATGGAATGTAGAACCTTAGGCCCCGGTGTCAAGAAGTGCCGCCGACCACACCTCGTCGAGGCCGAGGTCCGAAAGATTGTCTTTTTCAAGTATTATCACCTCGGCACCCCTCGGTGCGCACAGAGAGGGGTTTGATGCGGACGAAAACAAAACTACCGATCTGCACCCTCCAACCGCACACAGGTGCATCGGTCCGGTATCGTTGCCGACCGCTAATGCGGCATTGCGGGCCAGTACCGCTATATCCTGGAAATCCGTTTTACCGGCAAGATCAACCGCCGCCGGAATATTTTTCACCATATCAAGAATAATATCGGCCTCATCGTCGGCACCGATCAGCACCGGGGTTATTCCAGTCGCCGCCAGCCGCCGGGCAAGATCGGAAAAATAAGGCCAGCGCTTGGCCGGACGGTGCCGTGCGCCACCCGGGATCAGCAGTGCGTATGGGGATTTAATATCGAACCTAGCGACATTGGCGCTTGCCCATGAGAGATTTGGTGGCGGTGTTTTTTCGATCCCCGCCATTTTGAGCTGTTCGGCCTGACGCTCAATCGTGTGCATGAAATCGCGCCCCGGGTTGGCATGGGGGTGTGAGCAGCCCGGCGCAATCCCCGACCATTCGGGGAAGGGTCCGGGCCAGAACAGGCGTAAATAGATTGAACTGCGATCCGAGGTCTGAAGATCGTAAACCATCCTGAATGAGGCACCGCGAAGAAAGGTTCTGAGGGAGAACCACTGGCTTAGTTCATGCGCTTTGGGCCGACTATCCGTCCATACCGAATCGAAATAGCCGCAAGCCTCGGCCAGCGGCACGAAGGTTGCCGTGCTAAGCAGGGTAATATGAGATTGCGGATGGTGGTCTCTGATTGCCTTGAAAGGCCCCAGCGCCTGAACGAAGTCACCCAACGCCCCCAGTTTGATTACCAGAATGCGGGAATCCGCAGTCATCGAAACATGCCCTAACTTCCTGCTTTCAGTTTAAGGATTTCCCGATATACCTTGATCGTTCCGTCGCACATCCTTGATTTGGAAAAATTATCGCGGATATTGGCCATCGCTTTGGCCGACAGAATTCGCCGCGCCAGCATCTTCAATTCCAGACCATGGTTTATCGCTCCGGCCAGCGCATCCGCGTTACCCGGCTCAACCAGCCATCCGGTCTCGCCGTCTATCACGATCTCCCTCGCCCCGCCGTGATCCGGTGCGATAACCGGCCTTCCCTGTGCCTGTGCCTCGGCGACAACCCGACCGAATGCCTCTGGCTCGGTAGATGCCGAAACGACAACGTCGGCCAGCATGTAAGCCGCCGGCATATCATCGCAATGATCGACTATGCGGATTATTCCGCCCAACTGATGCCGGTTGACCAGATTTTCCAGTTCATCCCGATAGTCGGTGCGGCCCTGGTCCGAGCCGACCAGCAGGCAGCGAATATTTTTACGGGCCATTCTGGCGATCGCTTCGATAAACAATGTCTGGCCTTTCCAGCGGGTTAGCCTTCCCGGCATCATCACCACCGGCTCGCCGTCGGTCAGCCGCCACTGATTTGCCAGTTTGACCACCCTTTCGGCACTGATATGGGCCGGATCGAAACGGGCCAGATCGACGCCCCGGGGTACGATATGTATTTTTTCCGCTCCGACACCGTATACTTGGCGGATATGACCGGCGATAAAGCTGGAAATGGCGATTACCTTTTCGCCCTTGACCATCACCGAATTGTATCGCCGCTTGAGCCGGTTCTGGTGCGAATAGGTTCCGTGGAAGGTGGTGACAAAATGGCATTTTTGGCGTTTGGCGGCAAAATACGCGCTCCACGCCGGAGCCCTTGATCGGGCGTGTACTAT
This sequence comes from uncultured Hyphomicrobiales bacterium, assembly GCA_964511465.1. Taxonomy (GTDB): domain Bacteria; phylum Pseudomonadota; class Alphaproteobacteria; order Rhodospirillales; family 2-02-FULL-58-16; genus JAZFTA01. The sequence continues at coordinate 15,213 of CAZEFJ010000030.1, read as the reverse complement.
GTCAACACCCTGGTCCTTTATGATTTCAGCGAGACGGGAAATATTGGCGCGAATGACAAAAGGGTTCTTGGAATCCAGGGGCAGTTCAAAATGCTCACCCCCGACCCTTTTCAGGTCATAAACCAGCAGGCCCCCCTTAGATGCAACTATGGCGCGGCCGCCGGCGGCAACTATCGCCCCGGCTATTTCGACGGTGCCGCGCTCGACCCCGCCCGCAGCGCCAAGTTCGGGCAGCACCTGCAGCACCGTGGCGGTCATTTCGGGTAATTTTTCGGAGTTCTCGTCGGCAACCATGTTCATCGGCTAAAAATCCGTCCTCTAATCGTTTTTTCCGTTAAGCTCATGGTTATGAGCCAAACGCCAATCCTGCGCCGAAAAGACGGCACGACTATTGCCTACCACATGGTGGCTGGCAAGTCCCCCTGCGTTGTCTTCCTCGGCGGATTTATGTCCGATATGAGCGGAACCAAGGCATCCGCACTGGATCAATTCTGCCGGGCGCGGGGGCAGGCCTATCTGCGTTTTGATTACTCGGGCCACGGCGGCTCGTCGGGCGCGTTTATTGACGGAACTATCGGCGGCTGGGCCGATGACGCCTGTTTTGCGATTAATCAGTTGATTGACGGTGAATGCGTTCTGGTCGGCTCCAGTATGGGCGGCTGGATAATGCTGCTGGTGGCAATAAGAATGAGCGAACGGGTAAAAGGTCTGGTCGGCATTGCCGCCGCCGCAGATTTCACCGAAGACCTGATCGCCGATCAATTCACCTCCGAACAAAAGGAAATGCTTGAGAAAAACGGGATTATATATGAGCCAAATGATTACGACGACCAGCCAACCCCGATAACCCGGGCGTTGATTGAGGACGGCCGCAAACACCTGCTATTGCGCCAACGCATACCACTTGATTGTCCGGTCCGCCTGATTCACGGAATGAAGGATCCCGATGTGCCATGGCAGACAAGCCTGAGGATTTCGCAAATGCTGGCCTCTGGCGATGTCGAAATCCAGTTGGTAAAAGACGGCGGACACAGGATGTCGGAACCCCCGGATTTGGACCGTATTATTCAGACCCTGGCGACACTGTTGGAGATGATTGGGAGTCGTTGAAAATTGCCCTTAGACCGGCCCGGTAATCCGGGTACTTCAGCTTTACCCCCAGTTCTTTCTTGATCCGGGTGTTGTCGATCATCCGGTTGTCGTGCCAGAACGACATTGCCATTTCCGACATTTCCTTCGCCGCTTCGACAAACGGGACGGCGGCAGGCGGTTCCATCCCCAGCAGTTCGCTGGCAAAGGCGGCAATTTCGGATGTTTCCACCGCTTCGTCGTCGCAGACATTGTAGATCGCGCCGGGATTGGGCCGGGCGATGGAAGCGACCAGCGTATTGGCTATATCGTCGACATGGATGCGGGAAAATTTGTGGCCGGGCTTTTCTATTCGCACAACCCCGGCTTTGACCCGGTCCAGGGCGCTGCGGCCCGGCCCATAGATGCCTGGCAGCCTGAATACATGAACCGGAACCTGTTCCATTCCAAGCCATGCCGCCTCGGCCTTGACCCGGCGGCGGCTTCTTTCCGAGGTCGGCTCTAGCGGCGAGCTTTCGTCGACCATTGCTCCGCCGGTATCGCCGTAGACCCCGGCGGTCGATAAATATCCGGCCCATTTAAGTCCCTCAAGGCGCCGAATGTCGGTTCCGTGAATTTCAACAACCGGATCAAAGTCAATGCCGGGCGGAATCGAAGACAAAACATGGGTGACCCCGGCAAGCGCCGCCGAGGCATCGGCCATCGCCTGCTTGCCATCGAACAGATAGGCGTCATAGCCCCTTGCCTCAAGATCGTCACGCTGTTCGGCATAGCGGCAGGTTCCGGCTATCGACCAACCATCGGCAAACAGCCGTTCCGCCAGCACCCCCGCACTGTATCCAAGGCCAAAACAAAACAGACGAGGTTGTGATTTAGCCACTTTTCTAGAAATCCAGATCGGCATAGTGGCCGGGAGGCGGCCTCCCGGCAATGGCATCGTCAAGCAGGGGCCTAAAACTGGGCCTCGACTTGATCCGCGCGTACCATTGCTTGGCCACTTCATGGGCCTCCCACGGGACATCGCCAAGATAATCCACAGCCGACAGATGAGCCGCCGCCGCAATATCGGCAAGCGACATATTCTCTCCCGCAAGCCAGCGGCGACGCTCGATAAGAAAGGTAATATAGTCAAGATGATGGTGAATATTGGATAAAGCGGCGCGAATCGCCTTGGAATCAGGCTCGCCGGTCTCCAGAAAACGCTTCATCACCTTCTCGTTTACCAGGGGTTGGGAAACTTCGTCGGCGAACTTGCAGTCGAACCAGTTGGTAATGCGCCGGACCTCGGCCCTTTCCAGAGGCCGATGGCCGATCAATACCGGCTCGGTGCTGGTTTCCTCAATAAATTCACAGATTACCCCGCTTCCCGACAGCGCGGTACCATCTGGCTCGATCAGAACAGGTACTTCGCAGGCCGGGTTGAGGGCGATGAATTCACGGCGCCGCTCCCATATGTTCTCCACTCGCATCTCGAACTCGATCTTCTTTTCAGCAAGAACGATTCGTACTTTGCGGCAGAACGGTGAAAGCCAAAGATGATAGAGGATGCGCATGAACTGATACTTATACCCAAATCAGCGAATGTGGAATAGAGTATCTGACCATTGATATTTCGGACAAGAATGCACAACTATCTTGTATGATGCTGATACGAAACAAAACATCGTCCGATATCCCGGAATCTGAAATTACTTCCGAAAAATTGTTTATCGATCGCCGCCGCTTTCTTGTCTCTGCCATCGGCGCGGCGCTGCCGACGGCGCTTGGAAGCAGAGCCGCCGAGGCCGGGGTTCCGATAAACAACATCAAGAAAAGCGCCTACAGCGTTGATGAAAAACCGACTGATATTGAATTTATAACCTCTTACAATAATTTTTATGAATTCGGAACCGGCAAGGAAGATCCAAAGAAAGAAGCCCGCAAATTTAATCCCAAACCGTGGACCATATCCGTCGAAGGCGAAGTAAAACGCCCGGCCCGCTACGATCTGTACGACCTGATTAGCCGTCAGGCGCTGGAAGAGCGGATCTACCGCTTTCGTTGCGTCGAGGCATGGTCGATGGTGGTTCCCTGGGTCGGGGTTCCCCTTGCCGACGTTATCAAAAGGCTTGAGCCTACGTCCAGGGCCAAATATGTGTCATTTGAAACATTGTTCGATCCGCAAAGAATGCCCGGCCAGAAACGCCAGGTTCTTCCCTGGCCCTACCGGGAGGGGCTGCGCATCGACGAGGCGACCAACCCGCTGGCCCTCCTTGTCGTCGGCCTTTACGGCGAGGAACTACCCAACCAGAGTGGCGCGCCTGTTCGCCTGATAGTGCCGTGGAAGTACGGTTTCAAATCAATCAAGTCGATCGTCAGAATCAATTTCAGTGAAACCATGCCCGAAACCACCTGGAACATGCAGGCCCCAGGTGAATATGGCTTTTACGCCAACGTAAACCCCAACGTCGATCACCCCAGATGGAGTCAGGCAAAGGAACGCCGCCTTGGCGGCGGACTGTTCTCGTCCAAGCGCGAAACCCTGATGTTCAATGGCTACGGCGAACAGGTAGCGGGGCTTTACGCTGGTATGGACCTGTCCAGATATTATTGAGCGCGAGCCAATGGCCGCCAAATTCGTCAAGCCGCTGGTTTTTACGATTTGCCTTGTGCCTCTGGCGTGGCTGTCGTTCAAGGTGATTTTTGTCGGACTTGGGGCGAATCCGGCGCAGGCTATGGATCGTTTTCTTGGCGACTGGACATTGCGTTTCCTGCTTATCGCCCTGGCGGTCACCCCGTTACGCGGTATCTTCGGATGGAATATTCTGGCCCGATATCGTCGGATGCTCGGGCTATTCGCTTTCTTCTACGCCTGCCTGCATATAACCAGCTATATCGTCATTTCCCAATTCTTCGACTGGAACGCAATTTGGATCGATATAGTCAAGCGCCGCTATATTACCGTCGGTGCCGCGGTCTTTGCCATTTTGATTGCACTGGCCATAACCTCGAGCGGCGCGATGATCAGGCGCCTTGGTGGCGGGCGTTGGAAAAAACTGCATAACCTAGCCTATTTGGCGGCGGCGGGCGGGGTTGTACACTATTTCATGATGGTCAAGGCGGATACGAGCCAACCGCAGATCTATGCCGCCGTTCTGTTTTTGCTGTTGGGTTATCGGGCGGCCGTTCGCGCGGTAGGATGGACAGCAAAAAAAAGACGTCCGCCAAATCGGGTGAGATAAACCGCTACTGTCCGTTTGACGGGACCCAGTGAATATTTATCATCAGCGCGATTACATCGCCTTCAATCTTCAGAACCTTCTGGCCGTTTCTTGGAATCGGGATTTTCTGTTCACCGCAATAGCGGATAAGTGCCGCTCCCATCTGGTCGCGACTTAGCTTGACTTCCTTGATGTCCTGGGGGTCCATGGTGTCGAATTTAAGTGTCACCGCCGCGTCGGGGTCTTCTCCGATTTCCAGATCTTGGATTGCGGCCTGGGGTAGATTGATGCTCGTACGAAGGCAATAATCATAGGCCGCCGCCCGCAGCTCATCCTTGTTAAAGCCCAGTTTTCTAAGTTCTTTCGGCACCATTCACCTCAATTGCACGCGGCGTCTTAATGCGCCTCGTTCCAGTTGTAGCCGATTCCCACATCGACCACCAGAGGGAGATCAAGAAATGCGGCGGTTTCCATTATTTTACTGACCACCGCACGGGTATCGGCCGATTGCGCCTCGGGCACCTCAAGCAATAGTTCATCATGGACCTGCAATAACATTTTGGCCTCTAGCCCGGCCTCTTTCAGAGCCGGTCCAAGGGCGATCATCGCCCGCTTTATAATATCGGCGGCCCCACCCTGTATCGGCGCGTTGATGGCGGCACGTTCGGCAAAATTGCGGACATTGGGATTTTTGTCGCCGATCCCGCGAAGATGGCACTTGCGCCCCATAAAGGTGGTGACAAAGCCCTTTTCCCTGGCTTCCTGTTTGGTCCGTTCCATGTAGTCACGAATGCCGGGAAACCGCTCGAAATAGGTGTTGATATAGTTGGCGGCCTCGGCCTTGGAGATGCCAAGCTGGCGGGCCAGCCCGAAGGCTGAAATACCGTATATGATGCCAAAATTTATCGCCTTTGCCTGGCGTCGGACCATTGGGTCCATGCCTTCGATGGGGATACCGAAGACCTCGCTTGCGGTCATCGCGTGAATGTCCGCGCCGTTCCGAAATGCCTCCTTCAGGGTATCGATTCCGGCGACATGGGCAAGCAGTCTCAATTCGATCTGGGAATAGTCGGCGGACAGCAATACCGATCCTTCCCCGGCAATAAAGGTACGGCGAATCTTGCGCCCTTCGTCGCTGCGGATGGGAATGTTTTGCAGGTTGGGATTGCTTGACGCTAGCCGTCCGGTAGACGTTGAGGCCATCGAAAACGAAGTATGCACCCGCCCGGTATTGCTGTTGATCCGATCTATCAGGGCGTCTGTATATGTGCTTTTCAGTTTTGCCAACTGCCGCCAGCCAAGAACTTTTTCCGCTATTTCGTGGCCGTCGGAGACCAATCCTTCCAAAACATCCGCCCCGGTTGCATAGGCTCCGCCCTTGCCCTTTTTGCCACCCGCCATCCCCATTTCGTCAAACAGCACTTCGCCTAGCTGCTTGGGCGAGGCGACGTTAAACTCGCGCCCGGCAAGGGCGTGTATTTTCTTTTCCAGATCGACCAGGCGGTATGCGAAATCATCGCTTAGACGTTTCAGTTCGACGGCATCGACCTTGATCCCGTGAGCTTCCATTTCGACCAATACGGGGATCAGGGGGCGTTCTATCGTTTCATATACGCCGACTACTTTTTCCTTCACCAGCCGGGGTTTCAGCAGCCGGTGCAGGCGGCCGGTTATATCGGCATCCTCGGCGGCGTAATCCAGCGCCGCGTCAAGCGCCACCTGATCGAAGGTAATTTTATTTTTCCCAGAACCCGCAACATCCTTGAATTTTATCGTTTTATGACCAAGGTGAAGCAGCGCCAGTTCGTCCAGCCCGTGGCCGTGGAGGCCCCCCTCCAGGACGTAGGAAATAACCATGGAATCATCCACCGGATAGATATTGATCCCGTATCCGGCAAGAACCTGCATGTCATATTTTATATTGTGGCCGACTTTCAGCACACATGGGTCTTCAAGCAGCGGAGCCAGTCGGCCAAGTGCCTGTTCAAGAATTATCTGTTTCGGTCGTTCCGTGGCGCTGGCTCCATCGCCAAAGTCCAGCGCCCCCTGAGCCGTCGGCATGGTGTGGCCAAGCGGGATATAACAGGCTTGCCCAGTCTTGCAGGACATGGAAATGCCGACCAGACGGGCCTGCATCGGGTCAAGCGAGGTGGTCTCACTGTCAACCGCGACGATGCCGCATTTCGATGCCTCGGCAATCCAGCGATCCAGGGCGACCATATCCTGCACCAGTTCGTATTCGCATTCACCGTCTTGTTCGGCACTGGAACCTGCGGACATAGCGCCCCGGTTTTCTATTCGGCTCAGCAGCGAGTTAAAATTCTGAGCCCGCAGGAAACCGGCCAGCATCTGGTGATCCGGCAGCCTGACGGCAAATGATTGCAGCGGCATATCCACCGCAACATTACACTCAAGGGTTACCAGTCGCCGCGATATGCGGGCCAGCTCGGCATTTTCCATCAATGCCTGGCGGCGCTTGGGCTGTTTGATCTCGGCGGCGCGCTCAAGCAGGGCATCAAGATCCCCGTATTCATTGATAAGCAGGGCCGCGGTCTTGACCCCGATGCCCGGAATCCCCGGCACATTATCGGATGAATCGCCAGCCAGGGCCTGAATATCGATCACCCGGTCCGGCCCGACACCAAATTTTTCGACAACCTGCTGGGTATCGACGATTTTGTCCTTCATCGCATCCAGCATGATTACCCCGTCCCCGACCAATTGCATCAAATCCTTGTCACTTGAAACAATGGTTACTTCGGCCCCGGCCTCGCGGGCCAGACGGGTGTAGGTCGCGATCAGGTCGTCGGCCTCGAATCCCGGCATTTCGACACAGGCCAGATTGAGGGCGCGGGCGGCCTCGCGGACGAGGGGAAACTGGGGGATCAGATCATCCGGCGGCGGTGGGCGATTAGCCTTGTATTCGGGATAGATGTCATTGCGGAAAGTTTTGCGGGCGACATCGAATACGACGGCTATATGATCGGCGTCGGTGTTATCGAGCAGCTTCATCAGCATGTTGGTGAAGCCGTAAACCGCGTTTACCGGTGTTCCGTCAGGCCTGCTCATCGGCGGCAGGCCATGATAAGCCCGGAATATAAATCCCGAACCGTCAATCAAAAAGACATGTCGGGGCGGGGCTGCGGCATCGGATGCGGGCTGGTTCAGTGGTCCGACGCCTTGTCGGGTATCCCTGCCAGTTCGAAGCGTTTCGAGCAATAGGGACAGACCGCCTGGCCATCGTTGCCAATTTTAATAAAAACCCTTGGATGGCCCAATGACCCGCCGCCACCGTCGCAACTGACTTTTGATGTTTCGACCTGGGTTGTTTCTTCCGATACCATGGCTTTGCCTATCAATGAACGGTGAAGCGCTATAGAATGATAGCGATTAAAGCCGGACAATCAACACCGTACCGGCAGTCTTTGCCACATAACCCTGATCGGTTCTTTCATGTCCATCTCCGCTCCAGACAATGCTGTCGAAATAGACAACCTATCGAAGACCTATGCCGGTGACGGTCGCCATCCGCCCAAGAAGGCCCTTGAAAATATTTCCCTGAACATTCCCAGAGGCTCTTTCTTCGGCCTTCTGGGCCCCAACGGAGCGGGCAAATCGACCCTTATCAATATCCTCGCCGGCCTGGTCATTAAAAGTTCGGGTCACGCCCGCATATGGGGATACGACATTGTCTCCGAAATGCGCCGGGCCCGGCGCGCCATCGGTGTTGTCCCCCAGGAATTGAATATAGATCCGTTTTTTACCCCGCGCGAAGCCCTGGAATTGCAGGCGGGGTTATACGGGCTGACCAAAAACCGCCGACGCACCGACGATGTCCTGGCCACGGTCGGCCTGTCGGAACAAGCCGATGTCTATGCCAGAAGATTGTCCGGCGGAATGCGGCGCAGGCTTCTGGTGGCCAAGGCGATGGTTCATTTTCCCCAGGTTCTGGTCCTTGACGAGCCTACCGCCGGTGTCGATGTCGGTCTTCGCCGCCAGCTTTGGAGCCATATCCGCGAGATGAACGCGAATGGAACGACGATCCTGTTGACCACCCATTATCTGGAGGAGGCCGAAGAATTATGTGACCGGATAGCGATCATCAACCATGGTCGGGTGGTCGCCTGCGAACCCACCGAGGTTTTGTTGAAAAGGCTTGATGCCAAGGAAATGGAAGTTAACATTGCCTCTGACATTGAAACGCTGCCGGATGAATTGCGCCCTTTCAAGGTCAGCCTTGCCGCCGCCAACCGGCTGGTTTTTCAGTATCCTCCCAGCAAGGTTCACAGCGGTGAAATACTTACCGCGATAAGCGCCGCCGGACTTGTCATAACCGACATCAAGACCCGCGAGGCCGAACTGGAAGACATCTTCCTAAATCTGATCGAAGCCCCCCCCAGGGACATGTCTTGAGACGAGCGGCGTGGATTATTCTGATCGTCGTACTTGGCGGTGTGCTGAATGTTTCCTGCACCCCGTCGGTAAGCCTTCCCGGCCCGGACCGCGAGACTCCAATCCTGGCTTCCGACTACTTCGTCGCCGCCGACGGAACCAGTATGAAGGTTCGTTCATGGCTTCCTGAAAACGGCAATATAAAGGCCGTTATTATCGCCCTGCACGGGTTCAACGACTATGGCAATTTTTTTGCCGCCCCCGGCAGCTTTTTTGCCGGGCGCGGCATCGCCTCCTACGCCTACGATCAGCGAGGCTTTGGTGAAACCCCGGTACGCGGCATCTGGCCCGGTATTACGGCCCTGGTTAATGATCTAAAGTCTTTCACCAAACTGGTTGGGGCCCGCCATCCCGGGGTTCCGCTCTATATTCTCGGTGCCAGCATGGGCGGCGCGGTGACCATGGTCGCCATGGCATCTGATGGCCGCCCCAATGCGGACGGTGTAATCCTTGCCGCCCCGGCGGTTTGGGCGCGAAGCACCATGGCCTGGTATCAGCGTAGCACCCTGTGGATCGGGGCCCACACCGTTCCATGGATGAAGTTGAGCGGCCGCGGTCTTAAAATCAGGCCGTCCGACAACCGTGAAATGCTGCTTGCCCTGGGCCGTGATCCCCTGATCATAAAGAAAACCCGTATAGATACCATATATGGCGTTACCAACCTTATGGATGCGGCTCTGGCGTCGTCGTCAAAAATGGACTATCCCGCCCTTTTCCTTTACGGCGATCTTGACCAGATCATTCCCCGCAAGCCTGTGATGATTATGCTGAAACAGATTCCCGAAGCCGCCGTAAGCCATCAGAAATTTGCTTTTTACAAAAATGGCTATCATATGCTGCTTAGGGATATGCAGGGCAGGGCGGTGTGGAATGATATCGCCACATGGATAGAAAACCCAAAGGAGGCGCTAGCCTCAGGCGCGGATCAAAGGGCAATGTCGGTAATGCCGGAAAAATAGCTTCCGTTAATCGCCCATAAATCATTTTAGGATACACTTCCGTGGACGCAGCGGGTGTATCCGGGCTACTCTTGAGCTCTCTTTAAGGGAATGTGACATGGCCGACAACGATATCGATATGGCGGCGGCGCTGGCGGGTGTGGAGTCGGGCGCGGCTGGCGATCCCGACGCCCTGGAAGCAGTCTACGGCATTGAAGTTGACGTCGTCGTCGTCCTTGGTACGGCAATGATGCCGATCAACCAGGTTCTGAAGCTTGGCCGCGGCGCGGTCGTGCAACTGGAACGGCTGGTCGAAGAAGATGTAGATCTTTACGCCAACAACATTCTTATCGCCAAGGGAGAGGTGGTGGTTAACGACGACCGGCTGGGCGTATCCCTTACCAGAGTCATGAAGAGCACCACTTAAGAGGTCAGTATCAAGCCTCGCCTATGCCCGCGCGCAAGCAACCCGGCGGCGGCCCTGCACGAGGTAAGGCGCTGCGGTCCTCCCGGAGCCGTTAAATCAGGCTTTGCGGACCTGCTCCATGAACTTGTCAACCTCGTTTCTCAACAGCTCTGACTGCTCGGACAGTTCATTCGCCGCACTAAGAACCTGCGATGACGTGGACCCGGCTTCGGTTGCCGCCTGGGTAACGCCCTGAATGTTGGACGACACCTCGCCGGTGCCCGCTGCCGCCTGCTCGACGTTGCGGGCGATTTCCTGAGTTGCCGCACCCTGTTCTTCGACCGCGGCGGCGATTGCCGATGCTATTTCGTCGATCTCGCCGATGGTTTTGCCAATGCCCTGAATCGCCTCGACCGCTTCCTGGGTGGACGATTGAATGCCGCCGATCTGGCCACCGATCTCCTCGGTTGCCTTGGCGGTCTGGCTGGCCAGATTTTTAACCTCGGATGCGACCACGGCAAAGCCCTTGCCTGCATCACCGGCGCGGGCCGCCTCGATGGTCGCGTTAAGCGCCAGCAGATTGGTCTGATCGGCAATATCGGTTATCAGGGCAACAACCTCGCCGATCTTGTCGGCGGCTTTGGCCAGCCCCTGGATTTGCTTGTCGGTACGGGCCGCGTCACTGACCGCCTTCGAGGCTATCTCGGAAGACTGAGTTACCTGACGGCTGATTTCGGATATCGAGGATGACAGTTCTTCGGCCGCCGACGCCACTGTCTGAACGTTGGTCGATGCCTCCTCGGAAGCGGCCGCGACAGCGGAGGCCTGGGATGATGTCTCCTCGGAAATAGCGGTCATTGATTGAGCAGAAGCCTGCAACTCGGTCGAGGCGGAGGCGACAGTATCGACAACCCCGCCAACGCTGGCATGGAAGTCGTCCGCCATCTGGTTCATCATCCTGACCTTTTCTTCGGCCGCGAGTTTTTCCTGTTCCCTGGCTTCTTTTTCCATCTGCCTGACGCGGATAGCGTTATCCTTGAAGACCTGAACTGCCTGCGCCATTCTGCCGATCTCGTCGGTCTTGTCGAGGGCCGGAACCTCCGTATCGAGGTTTCCTTCGGCGAGACGGCCCATGGCCTCGGTCATTCCATTGACCGGTCCGACAATCGAGCGGGTGATCAGAAAGGCGATAATACCGGCAACACCCAAACCGAATGCAAGCAGCGCCCACTCGATGGTCAGCAGCCCACTCACGGCGTCGGAGTTGGCGTCGGAATCAGCGCTCAGCAGTCTCTGTTGGTTCCGCTGCATCCCCCCCTGACGTATGCCTTTATCGTTTTTCTTTCCCAGCAGCGCGTTGAGAAGTTTATTGGCCCGCGGCGCTGCTTCGGTGACCAGCGTGTAGTTGGCCATATTCCATTTTTTTGAACCGCGGATTTTGAACATCTTTGGCGGCAGTGGTGTGAATTCCTTGCGCTTGGCGGCAAATGCATTGAAGGCGGACCGCTGTTCTGCCGACAGATTGGAGACCTGCTTTGAAAGGTCGTCGAACCGCCGGGTATTCTTTTTCCACAGACTGGCAAAGTTCTTGGCAAATTTCTCCTCGCCGGTCAGAAGGTAGGCCCGGATGTTGGCGAGACCCAACCCTAACGATCCGCGAACGTCTGCCATCATTCCCAAAATCTGCACCCGGTTGCCGCCCTTGCCGCCCTTGCCCTGCAATTCCAGGTCGATCATCTTTGATATGCTTTTTACCATGACCCCGGCGCGCGGGGCCGCTTCCTTTACCAGCATCAGCGTCGCGGGCTGTTCCTCCGGCGTTTTGGCGATGTCTTCGACCTTCTTCTGGGCGACGCGGAATTCCTCAAGTACCCCTTTGAACACCTGTAAATTCTTGACGTTTTTCGGATTGGTCCAGCTCTTCGACAATTCATCCATGCTGGCGATGGTTTTGTCGATGTCGGCCCACACTTCGGCGCGCTGGTTCTTGAACATTTTAGAGCCGGTCAGCATGTAGCCGCGCAGGGCAGCAAGCGATGCCTGAATATTCTTGACCATGTTGGAACTTGCTGCCGCCGTCGGCATGCGCAGGTAGACAATGCGGGTCGAGGTCTTGTTGATACCGGAAACCTTGAAGATGGTTACGCCGACGGCAATGGCTAAAATTATGCCCATAGCCGCAAAACCGACGATCAAACGGCTGCTAATGTTTAAATTCATGATGCTCGCCCTTTTTTGGTGGACCGTTTATGCCCCTGAGAATAGCCAAATCGATATTTTTTAATATATAATCATTCTCCTTCGTATTTCCCCTAAATTATCCCCATATGGGAATATGTCTGGCGAGGCCTTACGGCAATGCCTGAATTTGGCCATTATGAGACGTTTTGATCCACGCACTCCCTGGGAAAAGTCACGGTTATCAGTGTGCCGTGGTTTTTCTTGCTTTTAATTTCCAGAGTTCCGTTATGCATATCCATAAGTCCCTTGGTCAGGGGCAACCCCAACCCGGTTCCTTCGTGCTTGCGGTCAAGGCCGCTATCCACCTGCCCGAACATACTCATTGCCTTTATTGCCTCTTTTTCGTCCATTCCTATACCAGTGTCGCTGACTGCGATGGCAAGGGAGCCGTTGCCGTTTAACCACGAACTTACGGAGACCTCTCCCCCTTTCCGGGTAAATTTGACAGCGTTGCTGAGCAGGTTGAGAAGAACTTGCTTTAGTCGTCGCTTATCCACGTAAATCTGCGGGATTTCAGGGCCAACGGAGGAGGTGACGGTTACATGGCCATTGTCCGCATGCGGCATAATCAGACGAATCGAGGCATCGACGACGCTGGATACACTGATCTCCTCTTTATATAATTTCAGAGCCCCCGTCTCGATAGCGGAAACATCTAAAATATCATTGATGAGCTCCAGAAGATGCTGGCCTGAATAATGGATGTCATCCAGGTATTCCCGGTATTTATCGTTATTGATGGGACCAAACGTTTGCTCTTTAATCGAGGCGGAGAAGCCGATGATTGCATTTAGTGGGGTACGCAATTCGTGGCTCATGTTGGCCATTATTTCGGACTTGGTCCGGCTGGCCGTCATCGCCATTATTTCAGATTTTTTGCGCTCGCTGATATCGGTTCTGATGGAAACATACTGAAACGGCTTTCCCTTGTCGTTCAGGGATGGGACTATTGTCGACATAACCCAATATTCTCCCCCGTTTTTTTTTGAATTTTTAATTTCGCCCTGCCATACCCTTCCCCGCGAAATTGTTTTCCACATGTCCGCGAAAAATTCTGGCGAATGCTCGTCAGACTTGAGTATGCGGTGGTTCTGGCCGATTAGTTCATCAAGAGAATATTTACTGATCTCACAGAATTTTTTATTGGCGTAAGTAATGTTCCCTTGAACATCCGATATGCTGACGATGGCGTGTTCATCAAGGGCAAACTTCTGGAAGTCCAGTTCCCTGAATAGTTCCTTTTGTTTTTTCTCAAGAATACTCCGCTTGATGGCATTCTCTTTGAATACCTGAACGGCCTTGGCCATTTTGCCGATCTCGTCACGGCGATTTTTGGCGGGAATTTCTACATCAAACTCACCATCTGCCAAGCGCTTCATGACGGAGGTCATTCCAACCACCGGAGTAGCGATGGAACGGGCCGTAAGGAACGCGATGAGCAAACCTAACATTACGCCGATAAAAAGCAGAACCGATTGCATGATAAACAGTTTTTTTGCTTCATCCACACTCTCCCTGGCGTCATTATATAGGAGTGTCTGCTGGTTATCGGCCATGCCCCCGGTGCGCGAACCGTCTTCCTGGACATCCCCCAGCAGTATCGCCAGTAGTTTGTCGGCGCGCGGTATCGCTTCCGTGACAAGCCGGTAATTCGCCATATTCCATTCTTCCGAAGCACGTATCTTGAACATTTTTGGCGGCAGCGGTGCGAATTTGGCACGGTTGGTCTTGAATTCATCGAACACCGTTTTCTGTTCCGGTGATAACATCGATGCCGAACTGGAAAGTTTGCCAAAGTACTTCTCGTTTTTGGCCCACATTATGGCAAAATAGTCGGCGAACTTCTGGTTGGCGGTAAGCAGGTATGCCCTGATATTGGCAAGGCCCATACTTAGTGAGCCACGGGTGTTGGCCATTATGCCCAGTATTTGAATACGGTCTCCTTTCTTGCCGCCATTACCGGAAAGTTCCAGACTGATAAGCTTGGAGATATTTTGTTCCATAGCAGCCGCGCGCGGTGCAGCCTCGGTCACCAGTATCTTGGTTGCCGGTCGTTCGTCAGCCGTATGTACTATTGCTTCGACCTGCTTCTGCGCGGCTGAAAATTTATTTAGAATAACCTTGAATTCGTTCCATTTCTTGATGTTTCCCGGATTGGTCCATTTTTCTGAAATGGCATCCATCTCGGTTCTGGTTTTGGTGATCTTGGTCCAAATCCTGGTGCGCTCGGCCTTGAATTTAGGGTTGCCGGTAAGCATCCAGCCGCGTAACGAGGCCAGCGATGCATAGATGTTGCTGGTCATATTGGAACTGGCCCGCGCCGTCGGGGTTCGCAGATTGACTATGCGATCAGTGCTGTCCCGGATGGTGTTAACCTGTAACAAAGTTAAGGCGACACCCACGGCAAGCAGAAAAATTATAGCCGTAAAACCAATTATTAAACGATAAATTACTTTAATGTTTTTCATTTATTGTATTGGCTCAATTGTGTATCACCCTTTGTTTTGTATATGGGGCTGATAGCTATACTAAATCAATTTTCTATAGTTTCTATTACAATCCTTCAAGTTTGTGACGGTTATCCATGGTGTCGTGTAAAAGACACATGCAAGATCGGAAATAAAAACCTATTTGCGTCATACTTTCGCCTCTCGCCTTGTTCAAAGCGGGGTTCCGTTGTATGACGTGATGCACTTGGGTGGGCACAAATCGCCCGAAATGGCGCAGCGGTATTCGCATCTTGCGCCGGACTATGCAGACCGGGCAATTCAGGCCCTTGACGCATTTGGTCACGGTAAAAGACAAGAACGCCGCATAAGGGCCTAAAAAACCCTTTAAAAACAAGGAGCACCCGTAGCTCAGCTGGATAGAGCGCTGCCCTCCGAAG
>CAZEFJ010000029.1:6469-17847 GCA_964511465.1 uncultured Hyphomicrobiales bacterium | reverse complement strand
AGGGCATCTCGTCGTTAACCTTGAGGCCCATATGTTCCATCATCGGTATTATGTCGGACAGCGGAACCGAGCCATGTGGATTGAAAACCTTGAACCACATCATTCTGGTCGGAGCATCGGATGGCCGGTCCAGGCGCATCGCGATTTCTTTCGTGGCGATCGCCTTTTCCACCTCGGCGATGTCCTTGACGGTGCTGTCGGCGTTGAACCTGGCCTGATAGCCGGGCCGGAAGGCGTCACGGTATCGCCTGAAAAGGTATAGCCCTTTTTCTTCGCCATATCGGGAAATCAGCGCACCGCACAGAAGGTCGCTCCATGAGCGGGCCGCCATGACCAATTGTTGTTCTATTTCGTCGGGGTTATAGTCGGGTATGCTGCCTGCCTTGGTGCGGACAATTACATGCAGTCTGGCGAGCGGCGAATCTCCCAGCTGGGTATAGAAGTCCTGCATCTCTCCGGCGAACGCGCTTTCAAGAATTTTCTGAAATTTCTCTCTCAGCGAGGTGTTGTAATTATCGCGCGGAACATAGACGAGGCACGATATAAACCGCTCGAATTCGTCGCGGCGAATGAACATTGCAACCCTCTGGCGTTCCTGAAGATGCAGGATGCCAAGGCTGGTCAGGTAAAGATGTTCTTCGGAAATCTGGAACAGTTCGTCACGGGGAAAAGTCTCAATTATGTTGAGCAGAGCCTTGCCGTCATGGCTGGACCTGGTGAAGCCGGAACGCTCGAATGTCCTAGCGATCTTGCGGCTGAGAAGGGGAATCTTGCGGGGGCTTATATTGTACGCCTGTGAGGTGAACAGGCCAACGAACAGGCGCAGGGCAACCACACGCCCTTTTTTGTTAAACTTTTTGACGCCGATGGCGTCCATATACACCGGGCGGTGAATATTCGATTTCTGGTTGGTCTTGGTAACCATCAACAAGTCCGGTTTATTGACGAAGGCGCGGACTTCCGGTGGCATCGAGGCAAGGTCTCGCAATTCCTTAAAGACATCGAATGAACAGTCCCGAAGGACGCCAAGCCCGACCTTGTGGTTGATCGAAACTATCGCCTTATTGCCGGCGCCCCTGAACTCATATTCGCGAAACCCAAGGAAGGTAAAATGATCTTCATGCACCCATTTCAGGAAATCGTGGATATCATCGACATCCGAGGAGTCGACATTCAACTGCGGATTTTTCAGTTCATTAATCAGCGAAGACATATTGTCGCGCATGGCAAGCCAGTCGTTGACCGCGGCACGAACACTGATCAGCACCTTCTTTATCGCGGCGCAAATTTCATCAAGCCGTTCGCCTGATTGGCGAGTAATCTCGAGATGTATGAAGGACTCTGCCTTCGGCGTACTTGTGGAGTCGTGGTTATTCTGAACTTTTTTTAATTTTCCGGCATCGTCACGGCCGATCATAAAGATCGGATGGATCACCAGATGAACCGTCAAATCCTGGCGGTCGATCTCCGAGGTTATGGAATCGACAAGGAACGGCATATCTTCATTGACGATCTCGATCACCGTATGTTCGCTGACCCAGCCATGTTTATTTGATGTTGGATTGAACACTCGCACCAAGGCCTCTCCGGCAGCGCGCGTCTTGGCGAATTCGAGATGCCCGCAGGCGATGGCAACAAGGTCTTCGGAAGTTTTACTGAGGATATCGTTGGGTGGAATGTTAGTAAAAAACCCACCTACGAAACGCACGGCGTTTTCGCCCTGTTCGCCCTTGTTACGGCGTCTTGTAATATCCGCAGCCTTGCCTATCAGAGATACTTTTTGCTGTTGTTTTTCGTGATGTGGCATAATCTTCTTCCCTGCACAATAAAGGGTTCCGGGCGAACTTTTGATAAAATCTAATCCTATTATACGCGAATGACAAAGTATTCATTAACATATGCCATAGTATATGTGCCCGCTAATCGCTCTATCAATTCGTGCAGGTGTTCGTGTAAAATGCGGCGACGGGAAAGGATGGTTGTTTGACCGATACGGATATATCTACAGAGGAGTCCTCAACTGCATCTACGGAGGAGTCCTCAACGGCCGAGAAACCTGACACGGTTCTACAGGCCGACTGGCTTTTCGCACGGTTGCCGGACTGGGTAATAGACACCCTTAGCAACGATCAGAAGGAGGCAATCCACCAGGCTGCCACAGATCCGTCGTGGACGTCTCCGCCGATCAATATCCGCTTTAGCGTACCGCTTTTCACTCGGCGATATTTTCTCACCCTGGTCGGCGGAGAAGAAAAGCGCAGCCTTGACCGCCGAAGCCGCGAACGAAACCGTTATCCGATGCGCACCGCTGCCAATATCTTTTTTTTCATCGGCCTGGCAGCAATAGGTTATATTGTCGCCCTGGCTGGATTTGCCATTTTAGGCGGGCCGTGACAGCGATTTAAAGCCGACGCAACCGGGCGGCGTAGAAGCCATCCATGCCCCCATCCCCGGACAAATGACAAGGCAGACAGCGCAAGTCACCCTGGTCGTTTATGATTTCATTCAAGCCGCCTATTTCGTCCGGCTTCACCGCCTGACGCGACAGCGGCGCACCTCCATTCAATATCGAATTCACCTGTCCGGGGCCTTCTTCGGGCTGTAGCGAACAACATGCGTAAACCACAAGGCCGCCCGGCTTTACCATTTCGATCGCCGCATTTAGCAGCCGCCTTTGAACCGCCGCCAGCTTGTCTATGTGGGAAGGCTGTTTCAGTTGCGGCACATCCGGGTGACGGCGGATGGTTCCGGTGGCGGTGCAGGGAACGTCAACAAGTACCGCATCGGCAGGCGCATCGGCTCTCCAGGTTACGGCATCGGCGGTTACGGTCGTGGCATTTAGATGCAGGCGCCGAAGATTGTCTTCCAGACGCATCAGCCTCTTTGACGATCTGTCGACGGCGATTACCTCGGCCCCCGCCGCCGCCAGTTGCGCGGTTTTGCCGCCGGGGGCGGCACACAGGTCAATCACCTTCATCCCCCTGACATCGCCCAGCAACCGCACCGGCAGGGCCGCCGCCGCATCCTGGACCCACCAGTCACCGTCCTTGAAACCGTCGAGGTTGCGAATGTCTCCAGGGTGATCAATGCGCAGGCTTCCGGTGCTCAGAACTTGCGCCTTCAGACGTCTCGCCCAGTCCGAAGGATCGCCCTCCTTGAGGGTAAGGTCGAGACTCGCTTCATCAAGATGGGCCTCGGCGATCAAGCGACATGTATCCGAGCCATAGGCGGCAGTCCAGGAATCCCACATCCAGTCAGGGGTGTTGAGGCGGGCCGCGTCCTGGCTTTTTAGGCATTCCTGTCCTTCCCGTGAAAGCCGCCGCAATACCGCGTTGATCAGCTTCTTGTAGGGACCGAAGCCACGGCTTTGAGCCAGCCGTATGGTGGTGTCGACGGCGGCGTGGGACGGTGTCGAGAGAAACAAGAGCTGACAGACGCCGAGCCGGATCAGGTTTTTTATCACCTTCGCCTTGCCTTTGAGAGGCCGCTCAAGACAACCGTCTATAAGGGCGTCGATCTGGCCAAGCCGTCGCAACGATGTCGCCGCTATATTCCGGGCAAAGGCACGATCACGGCTTTCCATTGCGGCAAGTTCGCCGGACCTTTCCAAAGCCATGTCCAGGGGAAGCCTTCGCGTCAATACCGCATCAAGAAGATCGAGGGCGCATTCTCGCGCTTGGTCGGGGGATTTATACGACATTTACGTATTTTGCCCGACTAACCGCGGGATAGGTAATTTTTTAATTATGTTCCTTATTTGTTCTTTATTTATTATTGTCGGCAGGATAGAATATATGCCCGTTCCGGCGACTTTGGTCATTTTCGCTTATTAGTTGTAATTTAGAGAACAGGAAATATATAATAGTTGAATGGGAGTTCGTCGTCATCGGTAAATTAATTTACCCACTGGTCTTGTCGTCGGTTATCGTCTGCGCACCTGCCCCGGTTTTTGCTGAAAGTGGGAACGGGGCTATATCGGGGCCTGTTCCGGCCCGGGTCACAGGGGTGGTTGACGGTGACACGATTATTGTCCGCGCCCGTATCTGGCTTGGCCAGGAGGTTGAAACAAGGGTCCGTCTGGCCGGTGTCGATACTCCTGAAATAAAGGGCAAATGCGCCAACGAACGGAAAATGGCCAGAGACGCCAAGGACATGATCCAGGCCATGCTGGGCAACGAAACCGCGGTTATGCTGAGTGATATTAAATACGGCAAATATGCCGGGCGGGTTGTTGCCAGGGTCAGTATACCAGGGGGCGAGGATGTTTCCGCCGCACTAATCCGGGGAGGCTTTGGCCGATACTACAATGGTGGCAAGCGTTATTCATGGTGTGACAAGTAGAAGCAATAAACTGATCTATCCTGATTCGCTCTAATCGCAGGGTTCTTCACCTTTTAAATTAATTAAAATTGAAACCTTCGTTTTCTGAGGGCATTATCCAGAGAATGTGTATTGCGTAGGACCGACTGTATTTCGGCGCTGGTATGTCTTTTTTTGAAACAATAATCGGCTGGATATCTCCGTCTTCATCGACAAAGACCGGTCCCACCGGAAGAACAAGACGGCGGGGAAAGAAGTCGTTTGTCCCTGCCGAAATGGCGGCTCCCCCGGCCTGCATAGTCGCGATCGCCAATTTCGACGGCCCGAAGGGAGATGAGGCGGGCCGCATACTGAACGATCTCCTTTCCGATCGCGAGTTTCTCAAATTGATCGTTTTGAACAAACCGCTAAGACTTTCAGGTTCCGGGAAGCTGGCGGATAGACTGGTGGAGGCTACGGAAAAAGGCCGTGGCTGGCTGAGCGAAGTAGACGCCGATATTCTTTTGTGGGGAGATACCTGTTCCGATGAAGCTGGTGTCGGCTCCGTCAGGTGCCGGTTTATGGCCAGAATACCCGATACCGAAGGTCGGCCGGGCAGCTTCGTTGCCGGCGACTATCTTCATCTTCCGCTTGATTTAAGCCCGGATCTTGGTGGCGTTATTTGTGCTGCGTTGCTGGCTGCCGCTACTCCTAGCCGGGCCGGCCCGCGGCGTCATCCGGCGGAAATGCTGGCCGCCGAAGTCGATCGAATTATCGCAATGATCACCGCGCCGCCGCCGGGCCTTTCAAAGGATCAGATTGTCTCGGCGCTTGTTGTTATAGGCAGTGCCTGCGCCACGGTTTGGAGACTGCTTGGCGAGCTTAAGTTTCTTGACCATGCGGTTCGTGCCTATCAGGCGGCGCTGGACGGGATATCACCGGATAAAGACCCGTTGGACTGGGCCCGAACCAAGAATCATATCGCTTCCGTTCTTGAGGCCATCGGCGAAAGCAAAAGTGATATCCGGTTTCTCGAAAAATCGGTCGAAGCATATGAATCTGCGATCATGACGCTACATCGTGTCACCCATGCCAACGACTGGGCGATGTCTCATGTGCGGCTTGGCATGGCTTTTTACAAGATCGGGGCAATCGGCGGCAGGGCCCGTAATTTTCAGGATTCTGTGACTGCGTTCGAGGCGGCGCATCAGGTTTTCACCCGTGCCGCGATGCCGGGACAGTGGTCCGAGGTAATGAACCACCTGGGTGTCGCCCACATGGGACTTGGCGAGCAGGTTGGCGGCACCAAGTCGCTGGAACAATCACTGGCATGTTTTCGTGCCGCCCTTGAGGTCCGCGGTCGCGAAGCGACGCCGCTGCTGTGGGCCCAGACCGCCAACAATCTCGGTGCAGTTGCCTTCGCCCTGTCCAAGCGTAACAGCGACAAGGCATTGATGAACGAGGCCTGCTCATGTTTCGAAGGGGCGTCCGAGGTCTATAACCAACTGGGCAAGCATAAACTGGCCGGTGTTATCGACAAGAACCTGTTCCGGGTGCAACGACTGCTGGAAACCCGCCGCCGCTAGAGTCTTCAGGCCGCAAGGCGGCCCGCCGGTTATCCGGCGCGCCCGCGCAGGCGTCGACCTTCGGGTTGACGCCGTGAGCGACAAAAAACAGAGTATTTCCGGTCCGTAAATACTCTAACCAAGCCCCAGAACGTCGCGCATCGAATAAAGGCCGTGCGGCTTGTCTTTGGTCCAGCCCGCCGCACGGACTGCGCCACGGGCGAATATGGTCCTTGATGAGGCCTTGTGAGTAAGTTCTATGCGTTCGCCGTCGGCGGCGAAAATTACCGAATGATCGCCGACCACGTCACCTCCACGAAGGCTGGCAAAGCCGATATCGCCGGGCTTTCTGGCCCCGGTGTGGCCATCACGAACCCGCTGGGATACGGCCTCAAGATTCACCCCGCGCCCGTTCGCCGCTGCTTCCCCCAGGGCCAGCGCCGTACCCGATGGTGCATCCACCTTGTGGCGATGGTGCATCTCGACTATTTCGATGTCATAATCATCCCCGAGAAGGCCCGCCACCTGTTTGCTTAGTTCCAGCAACAGATTAACCCCGACGCTCATATTGGCGGCCTGGACAATTACCGTATCCCTGGCGGCAGTATCGAGAGCGGCGAGATCAGAGGCATTCAGTCCGGTAGTCCCGACCACCAGGGAGGTTCCCGTTTCGGCGGCCAGCCTTGAATGGATGACGGTGGCTGACGGCGAGGTAAAGTCGATCACCACGTCGGATGTGGTGAACATTGCCGATGCGTCATCTTTGATCACAACCGACAAGGCCTCGCCGCCGACAATAGTGCCTATGTCACGGCCTATAAATTCACTGCCCGCCTGCTCGCTGCCGCCGACCAACGTACAGTCCTTGCTGGCGAGTATTTCGGCGATCAGCATCCGCCCCATGCGGCCGGCGCATCCGGTAATACCGATTTTCATGACGCTTATCTCCCCCTACACGCTCAATCTTCCTTAAGGTCGGCCCACATATCTTTTACCTTGGAGAAGAAACCGTGAGATTCCGGGCTGTGTTTCTCCCGGCTGCTTTCTTCCTCGAATTCCTTAAGCAGTTCTTTTTGCCGCTTGCTCAGATTAACCGGTGTTTCGACCACGGTCTGGACAAACATATCACCACGCGATTTAGAATGCAGGACCGGCATCCCGGTATTTTTCAGGCGGAACTGCTGGCCGGTCTGTGTACCGGAAGGAATGGTCACCTTGGTCCGCCCGCCATTGACGGTGGGAACCTCTATCGCGCCGCCCAGCGCCGCCGTGGCCATGGCGATTGGAACCCGACAATATATATCGGCTCCGTCACGTTGAAATATACGGTGTTTTGCGATGCTCAGAAAGATATACAGATCGCCCGCCGAGGCGCCGCGCATTCCCGCCTCGCCCTCACCGCTAAGACGTATTCTGGTACCGTCTTCAACCCCGGCAGGAATATTAACCGATAGTGTCTTTTCCTTGCGGGTCCGGCCCTGACCGCCGCAATCCTTGCAGGGCTCGCGGATTACCTTGCCCTCGCCCTGGCAGGCCGGACAGGTCCGCTCGACAGTAAAAAACCCGGATTGCGTTCTTACCCGGCCATGGCCGCTGCAGGTAGCGCAGGAGACCGGTGCCGCGCCACCCGCCGAGCCCGATCCATTGCAGGTTTTACATTGTACCGAGCTGGGAACACGGATCTTCACCGTTTTACCGACGAAGGCGTCTTCCATCGAAATTTCCATGTTATATCGAAGATCGGCGCCGTGATTATTGCCGCCCTGGCCTCCGTGGCCGCGCGTAAAATCACCGAACATTTCATCGAAAATATCGGCGAAGCCACCGCCGAAGCCCGCTGCTCCGCCAGCTCCGGGACTGCCATGTTCAAACGCGGCATGGCCGAAACGATCGTATGCGCCTCTCTTTTGTTCATCTTTGAGGACTTCATAGGCCTCGCCAACTTCCTTGAACCGCTTTTCCGCCTCCGCGTCGTTGGGGTTACGGTCAGGATGAAACTTCATCGCAAGCTTGCGATAGGCCTTTTTAATGTCTCCGTTGTCGGCCTCGCGTTTTACCCCAAGGGTATCGTAATAGTCTTCTTTGCTCATCCGGTCCGACCAATTCCACTCCTCTAGATTTCCCCAAGATCAGCCGGGTTGACCCCGCAAGCCCGATCCAACATACGACTGGCGCTAAGTATGCGCCTTAATCGTCGCCCTTCTCCTTGTCCGGGTTCACATCTTCGAACTCGGCATCAACGATCTTGGGATCGCTATCATCGGCTGATCCGGGATCACCTGTTCCGCCAGCTCCGTCCTCTCCCGACGGCCCCGCAGCGGCGGCATCTTCCTCCTGGCTGGCCTTGTACATCGCCTCTCCCAGTTTCATCGATGCCTGGGTCAGGGCTTCGGTTTTTTCCTTAATCGCGTCGACATCTTCACCTTCAAGGCTTTCGCGCAGTTCCTTGATCGCATCTTCTATTGCCGTTTTTTCTTCTTCGCTGATCTTGTCGCCAAATTCCTTGACGTTCTTTTCCGAGCTGTGAATCATTCCGTCGGCCTGATTGCGAACGTCGATCAACTCGCGGCGCGCCTTATCGTCTTCGGCGTGCTGTTCCGCCTCCTTGATCATCCTTTCCACATCGCCGTCGCTTAACCCGCCCGAGGCCTGAATCCTTATCTGCTGTTCCTTTCCGGTGGCCTTGTCCTTGGCCGAAACATTGACGATACCGTTGGCGTCAATATCGAAGGTAACATCAATCTGCGGGATTCCACGGCTGGCCGGGGGAATGCCGACAAGGTCGAACTGGCCAAGAACCTTGTTGTCCGCAGCCATTTCCCTTTCTCCCTGGAAAACCCTTATGGTAACGGCGGTCTGGCTGTCCTCGGCAGTGGAAAAAACCTGGCTCTTGCGGGTCGGAATGGTGGTGTTACGGTCGATAAGCCGGGTGAATACACCGCCCAGGGTTTCGATGCCGAGGCTAAGCGGCGTAACATCCAGCAACAGAACGTCTTTTACATCGCCTCTCAGGACACCGCCCTGTATGGCGGCACCCAGCGCCACCACTTCATCTGGATTGACACCCTTGTGAGGTTCGCGGCCGAAAAACTGCTTTACCGTCTCGTGAACCTTGGGCATCCGGGTCATCCCGCCGACCAGAATGACTTCATCTATTTCACCGGCCGACAGACCGGCATCCTTTAGCGCCGCCTTGCATGGTCCGATCGTCTTTTCGACCAGATCCTCGACCAGGGCTTCAAGCTTGGATCGGCTGAGCTTTATATTCAGATGCTTGGGGCCATTCTGGTCGGCGGTAATGAAGGGCAGATTGATTTCCGTTTGCAGAGAGCTGGAAAGTTCAATCTTGGCCTTTTCACCTTCTTCTCTCAACCGTTGCAGCGCCAGCTTGTCTTTACGCAGATCAATGCCATTTTCTTTTTTGAATTCATCGGCCAGATAGTCAACTATCCGTTTGTCGAAATCCTCGCCGCCGAGGAAGGTGTCGCCGTTGGTGGATTTCACTTCGAACACACCGTCGCCGATTTCAAGAACTGAAATGTCGAAGGTGCCGCCGCCCAGGTCGAAAACGGCTATGGTGCCGGTCTCCTTCTTGTCCAGCCCATAGGCCAGTGCCGCCGCGGTAGGCTCGTTGATGATCCGCAGCACCTCAAGCCCGGCTATCTTGCCGGCATCCTTGGTCGCCTGACGCTGGGAATCGTTGAAATAGGCGGGAACGGTTATTACCGCCTGGCTAACTTCCTCACCCAGATAGGCCTCGGCGGTTTCCTTCATTTTCTGAAGAATAAAACCACTGATCTGGCTGGGACTGTATTTTTTGCCGTTAACACCGACCCAGGCGTCACCATTTTCGCCGCTGACGATCTTGTAGGGAACCAGATCCTTGTCTTTCTTGGTAGTCGGCTCGTCATACCGCCGACCGATAAGACGCTTTATCGCGTGCAGGGTATTTTCCGGGTTGGTCACCGCCTGACGTTTGGCTGACTGGCCGACCAGACGTTCTTCGGAATCCGTAAACGCGACCATCGAAGGCGTGGTTCGCATGCCCTCTGTGTTTTCAATAACCTTGGCGTTCTTGCCGTCCATCAGGGCTACGCAGGAATTGGTGGTGCCCAGGTCGATGCCGATAACCTTACTCATTTCAGTTCCCTATGCTGGCAGAGGCTTTTCCCGACCGTGTCTGGACGGCCATCAACGAAAAGCCACATTATACAAATTCATGCTGCATCAACAGCAGCGTTCTGGCGTTATATATGTCGCCTGAATTAATCGCGCAACTATCGAGGCTAAAATAAACGGATAGAAAAAGGGCGGCAACGATGATTATCTCGGCCAGTTACAAGACCGATATACCGGCCTTTTATGGTGATTGGCTGATTAACCGGCTAAAGGCGGGATACTGCCGCGTCGCCAATCCCTATGGAGGCCAAACCTGCACCGTACCCCTGGATCGGCAATCGGTGGACGGATTTATCTTCTGGACCCGCAATATCGGCCCCTTCATCGACAAGCTGGATGAAGTAGACAAAATGGGGTTCCCGTTCATCGTTCAGTACACCGTAAGCGGCTATCCAAGAGCCCTGGATCAGGCGACCATAGAGGCCGAACATGCCATCGACCACATTCACCGGCTTGGCAAAATATTCGGCAACCGCGCCATTGTCTGGCGATATGATCCGATAACCTCCACTTCACTTAGCCCACCCGCCTGGCATTTGGAAAACTTTGCCAGGCTGGCTCGGGGGCTGAGCGGCGTGGTGGATGAAGTGGTGGTCTCGTTTGCCCATATTTACCGCAAAACCGAACGCAATATGACCGCTGCCGCCCAGGCCCTGAATTTTGAATGGACTGATCCCCCGGCAGAGGAAAAGCGTGCCCTGCTTGGGAAAATAGCTGAAATAGCGGCTGATAACGGTCTGGACTTGACGCTATGCGGCCAGCCCGAATTTTTGATAGACGGGGTCAGGGAGGCCATATGCATCGATGCCGGACGGCTTGGCGATGTTGCCGGATACCCGATTAAGGCGTCGGCAAAGCCGCACCGGGATAGCTGTCGATGTCATGCCAGCCGCGATATCGGGGATTATGACAGCTGCCCGCAGGGTTGCGTTTATTGCTACGCCGTAACCAGCCGGGAGCGGGCCAAGCGCCGCTTTTCAGAACATGATTCTTCTAGTGACCTGCTTTATGATAAACGCCGCCGGTAGTCGGACGCAAAACCCCGGTCGTGGTCGGCAGGCTTAGCGGCTTGCCGCGCAGACTGCGTACCGCCAGATAGGCAAATGCCTGGGCTTCCAGCGCGTCACCGTTCCAGCCGACATCTTCGACCGCCGCCGTCGGTGCCTCAACAGCTTCTGCCAGCATCCTCATCAATACGCGGTTACGCCGTCCGCCGCCGCAGACCAGCCATTTAAGCGGTGGCCGGGGAAACCATTCACTGGCTTGCGCCGCCGCCGCCACGGTGAATGCGCTTAATGTCGCGGCGCCGTCGGCTGGTGAAAGCACGTCAACCGC
>CAZEFJ010000029.1:0-6369 GCA_964511465.1 uncultured Hyphomicrobiales bacterium | reverse complement strand
GCCAGCGCGGCATGGAACAGCGGGGCCAGCGGAGCCCCCTGACCGCCTTCGGCAACGTCGGCGGAACGGAAATCGGAGATGACGTCTATGCCGGTTTTATTCGCCAGTAATGCGCCGTCGCCAATCTGACGGGTAATGCCAAGTTCGGGATTATGGGCGATGCTGTGGCCATGAAATCCAATGATATTCACTTGTCCCGGGACCAGTCCGTTTCGGCCAAGAATATCAGCCACCGCCCCGGCATGCAGCAGGCTCAGTTCATCCGATACTTCCGGCGACACTTCCGAACTGTCCTCACCACCCACAAGCCGCCGCAACCGGTTGCGAAAGGTTTGATTGTAAGCAATGCCAAGGGTCGGCCCGAAGTCGTATATCTTTTCCCCATCGGTGCGCAGCAGGGCGGCGTCAATACCGTCCATCGAGGTACCGCTCATTAGACCAAGCGCCATAAGCGGACTGTTTTTCATTAACTGATTTCCCGTATCGTTGTATGGTAGCCATTCGGAAATGCCATGAATGCAGGAATTGCGATACTATGACAGATTATAAATCTGATTTCATGCGCATCGTCAACGGGCGCGGATATATCCACCAGGCTACCGATGCCGAGGCGTTGGACGAGCTGGCCACCGCCGGTCGGCTCACCGCATATATCGGTTTTGACTGCACCGCCCCCAGCCTGCATGTCGGCAGTCTGGTCCCAATCATGCTGTTGAGGCATCTTCAGCAAACCGGGCACAAACCGATCGTTCTGATGGGTGGAGGCACCACCAGGGTCGGCGACCCGTCGGGCAAGGACGAAAGCAGAAAGCTGCTTGGCGATGACGATATCAACGCCAATATGGCCGGAATAAAAGAGGTTTTTGCCAAATTTCTTAAATTCGGCGACGCCGCCACCGACGCGGTAATGGTCAATAATGCCGACTGGCTTGATGGCCTCGAATATATTCCCTTCCTGCGTCAGTACGGGCGCCATTTTTCGGTCAACCGGATGCTTGGCCTCGACAGCGTCAGAATGCGTCTTGAGCGCGAACAAAACCTTAGCTTTCTTGAATTCAACTACATGATTCTCCAGGCTTATGATTTCCTTGAACTGGCCCGGCGTTTTGACTGCCGTTTGCAAATGGGAGGATCGGACCAGTGGGGCAATATAGTCAGTGGTGTAGATTTGGGGCGACGGGCCGGGAGTTTTGATTTATTCGGCCTAACCACGCCGCTTCTAACCACCGCATCGGGGGCCAAGATGGGCAAGACCGCCGACGGCGCGGTATGGCTGAACAAGGATATGCTGTCCCCATATGATTACTGGCAATACTGGCGCAACAGCGAAGACGCCGATGTCGGTCGGTTCATGCGGCTGTTCACCGATTTAAGCCTGGATGAAATAAATCGTCTGGAAGCTCTTGAAGGCTCTGAGATTAATGAAGCCAAAAAAATTCTCGCCTTCGAGGCAACCAGATTATGCCACGGGGAAAAAGCCGCTGCCGCGGCCCTGGATACCGCGCGTCAAACCTTCGAAAAAGGTGGACTTGGCAATGATCTTCCGGCCATTGAAATCGCCCGAGCCGATCTTGACGCCGGCATTCCCGCCTTTGAGATTCTCTGCCGGGCCGCTCTTTGCAATTCGAACGGCGAGGCCCGGCGCCTGATAAAGGGCGGCGGAGCGCGGCTGAACGACACCGTAATAGACATCGAAACCAGGACCATATCCCTGGCCGACATGTCGTCCGACGGGGTGATAAAACTTTCCGCCGGCAAGAAACGCCATGCCGTTGTGAGAGTTGCTTAGAGCGTGTGAAAATAAAAGGAGGTAAAAATGTCCAAAGATCAGATTTTTCCGGTATCCGATGAACTGGCCAGTTCGGCCTGGGCCGACAATGCGAAGTACCAGGAGATGTACAAGCACTCGGTCGAGGATCCGGAGGGGTTCTGGGGGGAGCAGGGCAGACGGATCGACTGGATAAGGCCTTATACCCAGGTCAAGGATGTTAATTACAATATTCCGGAGGTGTCGATAAAATGGTTTTACGACGGCACTCTTAACGCTTCCGTCAACTGTCTGGATCGGCATCTTGAAACCCGGGGCGACCAGACCGCGATCCTGTGGGAAGGCGACGATCCTGCCGTTTCCAGGTCTATCACCTACAAGCAGCTTCACGCCGATGTCTGCCGGTTGGCCAACGCCCTGCTTGCCGAGGGCATCGGCAAGGGCGACGTAGTTACCATCTATATGCCGATGATTCCCGAAGCCGCGGTTGCGATGCTGGCCTGCGCCCGCATCGGGGCGGTTCATTCGGTAGTCTTCGGCGGTTTTTCACCGGATTCCCTGGCCGGTCGTATCCAGGATTGCGATTCCAACTGTTTGATTACCGCCGACGAAGGTGTTCGCGGGGCCAGGTCGATTCCGTTGAAGGCCAATGCAGACGCAGCCCTTAAGGATTGTCCAAGCGTCGATAAAGTGGTCGTGGTAAGTCACACTGGCGGCGATATCGGCTGGGTTGACGGCCGCGATGTCTGGTATCACGAAATCTGCGCCGACGCCTCGCCGGATTGCGAGCCCGAAGAGATGAATGCCGAGGACCCTTTGTTCATCCTCTACACATCAGGTTCTACCGGCAAGCCCAAGGGGGTGCTGCACACCACCGGCGGCTACATGGTCTATGCCTCGATCACCCATCAGTACGTGTTCGACTACAAGGACGGTGAGGTTTACTGGTGCACCGCCGATGTCGGCTGGGTCACCGGTCACAGCTATATCGTTTACGGGCCGCTGGCCAATGGCGCGATTACATTAATGTTCGAAGGCCTGCCGACATACCCGGACGCATCCCGGTTCTGGCAGGTCTGTGACAAGCATAACGTCAACATATTCTACACCGCGCCGACCGCGATCCGCGCCCTGATGCGTGAAGGCGACGGGCCGGTAAAAAAAACCAGCCGCAAGTCGCTTCGCATTCTCGGCACGGTCGGCGAGCCGATAAACCCGGAAGCCTGGCGATGGTACAACGAGGTGGTCGGAGACGGCAGATGTCCGATAGTCGATACCTGGTGGCAGACCGAGACCGGCGGTATTCTTATCACCCCGCTTCCCGGTGCGATAGCTCTCAAGCCCGGTTCGGCGACGCTTCCTTTCTTTGGCATAGAACCGAAACTGGTGGATGGTGACGGCAAGGCACTGGATGGTGCCGATTCGGGTAATCTCTGTATCGCCGATTCATGGCCCGGCCAGATGCGCACCTTGTACGGGGATCATGAACGTTTCATGCAGACCTATTTTTCCACCTACCCCGGCAGTTACTTTACCGGTGACGGGTGTCGGCGTGACGAGGACGGCTATTACTGGATCACTGGCCGGGTCGACGACGTTATCAACGTCTCGGGTCACCGTATGGGCACGGCGGAAGTCGAAAGCGCCCTGGTAGCCCATGCCAAGGTTGCCGAGGCGGCGGTGGTCGGGGCACCGCACGAGATCAAGGGGCAGGGCATTTACGCCTATGTAACGCTCAACGCCGGCGAGGAACCCAGCGACGGTTTGCGCGACGAGTTGAACAACTGGGTGAGAAAAGAGATCGGCGCCATAGCCAAGCCCGACTGGCTGCAATGGGCCCCGGGCTTGCCCAAGACCCGATCAGGCAAGATCATGCGGCGAATATTGAGAAAAATTGCCGAAAACGACTACTCCAACCTTGGCGACATCTCAACCCTGGCAGATCCCACCGTGGTCGATCATCTGGTCGAAAACCGAATGAACAGATAGCCACGATAGTATTTTTGGGAGTGCCGTGTATTAGTGTGCTCATTGTTTGACTTGGACCGGTAGTCTATAAAGCCGTTTATAAAATCTCGCCATGGTAGTCGGAGCGCGGCCCTTCCACATGCCTATATTTATCCTATCCCTGATCGGCATTCTGCTGTTTTCCCCGGCCCATGCACAGAACCCGTTGCATCTGTCCGCCAAGGAGAAAGCCTGGATCAGCGACCATCCCGAACCATTGCGGGTACATAACGAGCATGCCTGGGAGCCGTATAATTACTATGAGGACGGCAACGCCAAGGGCTATTCCATCGACTACATGAACCTGATCGCCGAAAAACTGGGCATCCCGATCAAGTACATAAGCGGCCCCAGTTGGAACGAATTCATGGGGATGATGAAAGACGGTTCCCTGGACCTTATGATCAACATCGCCAGCACCAAGGACAGGCGGACCTTTCTCGCTTTTACAGAGCCGTACATGATCACCTCGTCATCCCTGTTCGTCCGCGATTCCGAACAGGGGATATCGGATTTATCCGACATGTCGGGGAAACGGATAGGCTTCACCAGGGGGTTCTTCTTCGGCGAGTTTATTCGCAGGTATTATCCGAAGATCAAAATCGTCGAGTTCGATAGCAGTCTGGACTCTTTCATTGGGGTCAGAAACGGCCTGGCCGATGCCGCAATGGAAGTTCCCGAAGTGGCCCGGAGCATCATGCTCAAGGCCGGGTTGAGCGGCTTGAAGCGTGCCGGCACGGTGAAGGACCCACTGTTCATAACCACGTTTTCCATCGCCACACGCAAGGACGAACCAATACTAAGGGACATCATCCAGAAGGGAATGGACGCGATTAGCCCCGCCAAAATAATATCTCTTCGTGCGAAATGGAACCTGGGGAAAAATTATAATCCCCGGATCACGCCGCAGGATATAGCCTATCTTGAACGGTTGGGTAAATTGCGCATCTGTGTAAACCCCGACCGGCTTCCACTGGAGGCGGTAAATCTGGATGGCTCGCTGACCGGAATTTCCTCAGAGTTCGTGAAAATGATTTCCCAGCGTCTGGCAACCCCCTTGCGTCTGGTCAAAACCCGCAATTGGGCCGAGAGCATGGCATTCGTCAAGGCCGGGCGCTGCGATCTGCTTCCCATGGTGATAAAGAGCAAGGCGGGGGAACACTACGGCCTTGACTTTACCTTGCCATGGCTGTCGCTTCGATATGTGGTGGCGACCCGTAGCAACCAGGTCTACATTTCTGATTTCAAGCAAATCATAGACCGCAAGATCGGCATAGTACGGGGGCTGGGCACCCGCAGCATCCTGCAGGACGCCTATCCCGGGATAAAGCTGGATGAGGTGGGAAGTGTCGGCGAAGGCCTGGCAAAAGTAAAAAGCGGTGAGCTGTTCGGCTTCGTTGATGCCGCCCCGGCGATTGCTCACGCGATCCAGAAAGGCAAGCTGGTCGAGGTAAAAATATCCGGTGAAGTCGGGATTAA
Organism: uncultured Hyphomicrobiales bacterium; assembly: GCA_964511465.1. GTDB lineage: Bacteria > Pseudomonadota > Alphaproteobacteria > Rhodospirillales > 2-02-FULL-58-16 > JAZFTA01. Next base: position 1,115 of record CAZEFJ010000029.1, on the reverse strand, counting down.
TATGGACCTGTCGATCGGTCTGGCAAAAGGTAACGGCAAACTTTTATCCATCGTGGAACGTTCCATTGCCTCCATAGACAAGCAACAGATCACCGCCATATACAATCGCTGGCTTGCCGTAGCCTACGTTGAGCGGGTCGATTACACCCCGTTCTGGCAGTTGCTTATTGGTATTACCCTGGTCTCCATTTACTTGTGCTACCGGTATCGGCGGGGAATGAAAACGGCGACCGAACTCAGGTTGGTCCACGCCAGGATAGAAGCCGCCAACCGGGAACTGGACAAAAAAAATCAGGAACTGGCCAAGCAAGCCAGAACCGACTCCCTGACCGGACTGTCCAACCGGCTCAATACCGACGAAGCCCTGCATGAGGAACTGAAACGGTTCGAACGCTATAAAGTGGTTTTTTCCGTGGTTATGCTGGACATAGATTATTTTAAAAAGATCAACGACGATTATGGCCATGCAGTCGGAGACCGGGTTCTGAAATCCGTGGCCGGGATGTTAAAACTAAATACGAGGGAGAATGACCTGGTCGGACGCTGGGGCGGCGAGGAGTTTATGGTGGTCTGCCCATCGACCACGCTGGAGGGCGCCCGCAGACTGGCGGAAATTCTGAAATCCTCCTTTAAGGAGCCGGTTATAGAAGATTTGCCACCGATAGCGGCAAGTTTCGGTGTCGCCTCGATCAAGCCCGGAGAGGCGGTTTTCGATCTGGTAAGGCGGGCCGACGACGCCCTGTATGTCTCCAAGAACAAGGGCCGCAACCGGGTATCGACGGCGGAGTAATACCCGAAACGTATTCCAGCCTGGAGCATGTCTTGCGAAACGGGTCGGGCATTATAAGCCATCATTGAGGTTAAATGTCGCCCGGTGGGTAAAATGCGGTTCCCCAGACGCCAAAATATGGATAACATTTACGCGAAAGCGGATTTTCGTCCGATATTAAGAATCATCCCGGGAGGCGCATAATGACTGGCAAAAACGTACTGGTGACAAATCATTTGATCGCTAACAACATGAACACCCGTGTGAGATGCAACTGGCGGACATTAGCCAGCATAAAAAGTGCCATTGATGAACATAACGAAAAAGCGGACGCCTATAACAAGGG
>CAZEFJ010000028.1:0-17895 GCA_964511465.1 uncultured Hyphomicrobiales bacterium | reverse complement strand
GCCGACATTCTCGGCAGTCCGGTTGATCGACCCCAAGTTCTTGAAACGACGGCCCTGGGTGCCGCCTACATCGCCGGAATGCACCGCGATATTTATCCTGATCTAGATAGTTTTGCCGAAACATGGGCGCTTGAGCACCGTTTTTCACCACAATTCAGCCCTGATTTGCGTGATCTTCGCTACAAAGGCTGGCAGGACGCGGTGAGGCGAACATTGAGTGGATAAAAACAATGGCTCAGCGGTTTTCCGCTAAGCCATTGTTTTAAAATTGGTCGGAGCGATAGGATTTGAACCTACGACCCCTACACCCCCAGTGTAGTGCGCTACCAGACTGCGCCACGCTCCGGATATATGACTGAATCAGTCAAAGAGAACCCCTTATACCAAGTATACCCGGTATGATGTAAGGCAAAAATTACTTGTCGCCCAAAAGCAGGCTGCGCAGTTCCTCCAACTCACCTAGAACTGCTTCCAACTGTTGACGTTTTTGCGCGTCCAGTGCGCCGTGTTTTTCCGTTTTTTCGGGGGCTGTCGTGCTTTTAGCCAAATTTGCCGTCTTACCGGCATTCTGGCGCAGCAACTTCTGAACTCCTTTTATGGTGTAACCTTCGATATGAAGAAGATCACGGATATTTCTTAGCAGGGCCAGATCATCGGGGCGATAATAACGCCTGCCGCCGCCGCGTTTCAGGGGTTTTATACTGGCAAACCGGGTTTCCCAGAACCTCAGGACATGCTGGGGAAGTCCCAACTCGTCGGCCGCTTCGCTGATCGTTCTGAATGCGGTTGCCGACTTTTCACGCCTTTGCAACGAGGCTGACTGTAACGAGGCCGCTTTCGCTTCTCCCGTCCGGGTCATCTTGCTCAGTCCGACCCGGGACGACGTTTCTCGTTAATACGGCTTTTCAGTACCTGTGAGGGGCGAAATACCAGAACCTTGCGAGGTAGAATTGGCACTTCCTCACCGGTTTTGGGGTTGCGGCCAATTCTTTGCCCTTTCTGGCGGACGGAGAAACTTCCGAACGAAGATATTTTGACCATCTCATTTTTTACCAAGGCATCGGAAACATAATTCAATACTGTTTCCAGAAGTTCCACAGACTCGTTTCTGGACAAGCCGACTTCCTGATAAATAGCTTCGCCAAGATCGGCCCGCGTAATAGTTTTTCCAGACATGCCGCCCTACTTTCTCCGATTAGCTATGGTGTGAACAGAGGGTATCGCTAAGGGATAAATCAGTCAATATCAAAGGGATAAAAGAAATGCCCGTGAAGTTGTCACCAACGCACGATGCAGGCGCCCCATGTCATGCCCCCGCCTATGGCTTCCATGACGATCAAGTCGCCTGACTTGATGCGGCCATCGCGGACGGCGGTATCAAGGGCAAGCGGCACTGAAGCGGACGAAGTATTGGCGTGTTTGTCGACGGTTACCACGGTGCGGTCTTTCTCTATTCCCAGTTTTTTTGCCGTGTGTTCAATGATTCTAAGGTTTGCCTGATGGGGTACCAGCCAGTCTATTTCAGAGCAATCCATGGAATTTGCGCTAAGCGCTTCTTCGACGACTTCCGATAGCTTGGTAACCGCATGCTTGAAAACCTGGCGGCCAAGCATCTTGACATGACCGACGGTTTTCGATGATGACGGCCCGCCGTCGGTGAAAAGAAGGTCTCCCAGGCGACCGTCGGAATGCAGGTGGGTTGAAATAATCCCCCGTCGTGGTTCACCGGTGTCATCTTCCGCCGCACGAAGAACCACCGCCCCTGCCCCGTCTCCGAACAATACGCAGGTGCTGCGGTCCTGCCAGTCGACAATTCTTGAAAATGTTTCCGCGCCTATGACCAGAACGGTTTTAGCCTGCCCCCCGCGTATCATGTTGTCGGCAACGGAAAGAGCGTAGATAAACCCACTGCAAACGGCCTGAATATCAAAAGCCGCGCCCCGTTCAATTCCAAGTTTTGCCTGAACGCTGGTGGCGACGGATGGAAAGGTCTGGTCCGGCGTCGTTGTCGCGACGATTATAAGGTCAACGTCCCCTGCCTTGATCTTGGCGCTTTCAAGTGCCCTTAGAGATGCACTGAGGGCAAGATCAGAGGTCATTTCACCATCTGCGGCGATATGTCGCTGACGGATACCGGTTCGCGAAGCGATCCATTCGTCGGTGGTATCAACGGAGGTCGCCAATTCAGCGTTTGTCAGTATGCGTTCGGGAAGGTAGGAGCCGCTGCCTATAATATGGGATATCACCATCGTTAACCGGCGGCTGAGCGGGAGTTGCTGTAGGATTTGGTGATCCGGTTGTAGTCTTCCTTGATTCCGTTATTGAGTTTGTTGGTGATCATTTCTTCGGCGACGTTGATCGCGTTGGCAAAACCGAAGGCATCGGTGCCGCCGTGGCTTTTGACGCAAACGCCGTTCAGGCCAAGAAACATCGCCCCATTGTAACGTCGCGGGTCCATCCGCATCCGGAAAACGTTGAGTGCCGGACGTGCGATAAGGGCCCCGAGGCGCGAAATCGGTGAGCTCATAAGCGCCTGTTTCAATAAATGGCTGAAAAGGTTGGCGGTTCCCTCGACGGTCTTGAGCGCGATATTTCCGGTAAAACCGTCGGTGACTATGACGTCGACTGTCCCGGCGCCAATATCGTCACCTTCGACGAAGCCGTCGAATTTGATCGGCAAGTCTGATTCCTGGAGGGTGGTGAACGCTTCCTTGACGAATTGGTTACCTTTTAAATCCTCTGCACCGATGTTGAGGATCGCCACCGAGGGCTGTTCAAGGCCTAGCACATTGCGGGCGAAAACCTCTCCCATGACTGCAAACTGGACCAGGTTGTCGGCGTCGCAATCGACGTTGGCACCAAGGTCCAGCATCACGCTTCGGCCGCGTTGAGTGGGAAGGTATGAGGCGATGGCGGGACGGTCAATGCCGGGAAGGGTCTTGAGAACAAACTTGGCCATGGCCATAAGTGCGCCGGTATTTCCTGCAGAAATTACCCCTGCGGCGTCGCCTTCAGCAACCGCGTCAATGGCAAGTCGCATGCTGGAATTACGTCCTGACCGCAACGCTATGCTGGGTCTTTCGGTATTTGTCACCACATCATCCGCGTGGCGTACCCGGCAGACTGCCTTTACCCGTGGAAACTGTTTCAGCAGGGGGATTAGCTGCTCTTCGTCACCGAACAGCAGGTAGTCGATGTCGGGATGACGATCAAGCGCCAGATCAATACCCTCGACGACCACACGCGGAGCGCTGTCACCGCCCATGGCGTCCAGGGATAGTGTCAAAAGATCAGAAGACAAAAGGTTCGTCCATTGCTGATGGTGTCAGCGACGCCGTCAAGCAGCCTCACCGGTGTCTACAACCTCACGGCCATTATACTGGCCACAGGATTTGCAGACGTGATGGGGCTGTTTTAACTCACCGCAGTTGGAGCATTCCTCAAATACCGCGGAAGCAAGCGAATCATGAGCCCGGCGCTTGTTGCGGCGCGATTGGGTAACTTTCTTCTTTGGTACGGCCATTTCACTATTCTCTAACAATTATTGAAGTGTTGCCTAACGAGAGGGCATTTTACTTAAACAAAAATATGCCCTTGGGCAAGCAACTTGATGTCACTATTTCATTTTTTCCTTAATTTCAGCAAGCTTGGAAAATGGGTTGCTATCATCCTGCTGCTTATCCTGGCCGTTTGGCCCACTTGAAAACCCGTCAAAGTGGATTCCCCTGGTGCGGGGGAAAGGTGGTAGTTCAAGCGCCAGTTGTTCGGCCGTGCATTCGCCAATTTCGACTGCGCCGTCGATCAATCTGTCCGGCGGATCGATGGTGTTGGCGTCGATCTTGATTTCTGTTTCCTCCGCCTCCGGCTCCGGCTCGGCGGTGGTGAAAATACGCTCAAAGGTAGCTTCTATGTGCGATTGTACCGGTTTCATGCTGAGTACGCAGGGCTGAATGACAGTCGCCTCAAGCTCTCCGAACAGGTGGATGACATTATTTTTTTGTAAAACAAGCCGGATTTTGGCTTTCATGCTGTCGAGCGAGATCAGATCGAAGCGCCAGGCAAGGTCATGACGTTCTTTGTCGTCGGCCTCAATTTCTGTTTCGAAAGCCTTTTCTCCCCTGGATAACGAATCAACAGGAATACGACGCGAAAATTCAGGAGGGGAAATATCTGTCATTTTATCGCTTTTCATATTTTTTATGCGTCGGACAACAGAGCGAATTCCACCTTACCTGATAACAGGACGCTTGTTTCCTGGGCATCAAGCACGGCAACCGAATGGCGGACATAGCTTGCCATTCTTGCTACGTTATCGTCATCTGGCGTCATATTGCGGAAAAGGTTGCGCCGCAAGGCATTAGCCATAACGGTGTCGTCGCCGTTCAGCCCGTCTTCATAGGCGGTAATCCGCCCGTACAAGGCTCTTGCCATCGCCTTTATCCGTTTGCCTATCCCCATGTCTCCAACCCCTGTTTCGCGCAGGCTTTGGTCCATATCAGCGAACATGATATCAAATATCTCCTGCGCCATACCAGATGTTTGGTGATGATCGCGTTTAAGCCTGTGCAGGACAAGGAAGACATGGACAATCAGCATGTCGAAACGACAGTCAAAGGTATCCGGGACGCCTAAATCGGTGTAGAATTCCGGCTGCCGGGATTTTTTGACAAGTGATGCATACAACTTGTGTGCAGCATCTTTTGGCCCCCTGTCGCCGAAAATTGATCTAAGCTTGAATATCATTTCTTTTTATACCTTTGTCGCAGATAACCGCAGGACAATTGACAAAAGCCGCCGGACGGTATGATTATCTGTTATCTGCAATGGTGTTATATTTAACAGGCCGCTCATCTTAAAATGTCTAATTATATCAGACTGCCGATTATTTTTGGTATAGCCAGTTTAACCGTTGTCCTGGCGGGCTGCACTGCTGGCCGTCTGGATGTCCGTGGCGATTCGATCGACCCGGTCAAGCTGGCCGGAATCAAGGTCGGTCAGCAAACCCGCGCGGATGTTGCAGAAATTCTGGGTTCACCTTCCAGTATCGCCGCGTTCGACAATGAAACCTGGTATTACATCAGCAAGCGAACGGAAACCACGGCGTTTTTTGAGCCAGAAATAAAAGACAGGAAAGTCGTAATTCTGCAATTTGATAAAAAAGGCCTTGTTAGCGACATAAAGACCCTTGGCAAGGCGGACGGCAGTAACATAGTTCCGGTTGAACGGGAGACGCCTACTGTCGGTAACAAAATTGGGTTTCTCGAACAGATTCTCAGCAACCTGGGCCGCTTCTCCAAGTAAAGTTAAAAGGCTATGCGAAAGTACCGGGCCGCAGTTCTGCCAAAAAAATATCTCCAAATATACTGAAAACACTCTGACAAGCCTTCGCCCTCCCTATCAAGGGAGGACGAAGGAAATAGATCAACCAATCAGGACAGCATAGCCAGCATCAGGATGGCGACGATGTTTACGATCTTGATCATCGGGTTGATTGCCGGACCGGCGGTGTCCTTGTAGGGGTCACCGACGGTATCGCCGGTCACCGCCGCCTTGTGAGCGTCGGAGCCCTTGCCGCCATGGTTGCCGTCTTCGATATATTTTTTGGCATTGTCCCATGCACCGCCGCCGGATGTCATCGAAATGGCAACGAAAATGCCGGTTACTATGGTTCCAAGAAGCATTGCACCAAGTGCCGAAAAAGCAGCCCTCTGGTCGGCGACCAGTAAAATCGTAAAATAGATCACTACCGGTGCTAAAACCGGCAGCATCGAGGGGAGGATCATCTCCTTGATCGCGGTTTTGGTCAGCATATCGACGCAACGACCGTATTCAGGTTTGCCGGTACCTTCCATTATGCCCGGTATTTCCTTGAACTGACGGCGAATTTCAACCACCAACTCACCGCCGGCACGACCGACCGCCATCATTCCCATTGATGCGAACAGGAACGGCAGCATGCCGCCGATGAACAGGCCGACCACGACAAATGGATCCTGAAGCATGAAAGTCACGTCTATATTCGGGAAATAATGTTTCAGATCCTCGGTATAGGCGGCGAACAGAACCAGGGCGGCAAGACCGGCCGAGCCGATCGCGTATCCCTTGGTTACCGCCTTGGTGGTGTTGCCGACAGCGTCCAGGGCGTCGGTGGTCTTGCGAACATCTTCGGGCAGTTCCGCCATTTCGGCGATGCCCCCGGCATTGTCGGTGACCGGGCCGAAGGCGTCGAGTGCGACGACAACCCCGGCCAGAGACAGCATGGTGGTGGCGGCTATGGCGATGCCGTAAAGACCGGCGGTGAGATGAGCGATAATAATACCCGCGCAGATCACCAGCACCGGCATTGCCGTCGATTCCATGGAAATGGCCAGACCCTGAATAATATTGGTCGCGTCACCGGTCTTCGATGCGCTGGCGATATTCTGAACCGGGCGGTGTTCGGTGCCGGTGTAATACTCGGTTATCCAGACGATCAGCCCGGTCACGACCAGGCCGGTAAAGGCGGAAATCAGAAGGTCTATTCCGGTGAAGGTGATACCGCTGTATTCGAACGTGGTGTTATAGCCGATGAATGACGCGACGACGCCGGTGATAAGGATGGCCGAGATTACCGCGCTGGCGATAAGGCCCTTGTACAGCGCCCCCATGATATTGCCGGAGGGGCCGAGCTTTACGAAAAACGTGGCGGCGACCGAGCCGATGATGCAAACCGCACCGATAAGCAGCGGCAGGGTCATAAGGGTGGACTGGTCCTCGCCGGTGAAAAATATCGCTCCAAGCAACATGGTCGCGACCATGGTAACCGCGTAGGTTTCGAACAGGTCGGCGGCCATTCCGGCGCAATCGCCGACGTTGTCGCCGACATTGTCGGCTATGACGCCGGGGTTGCGCGGGTCGTCTTCGGGTATTCCGGCTTCGATCTTGCCGACAAGATCGGTTCCGACATCCGCACCCTTGGTAAATATTCCACCGCCGAGGCGGGCAAAGATGGAAATCAGCGAACCGCCAAATCCCAGGGCGACCATGGATTCCATAACATTGCGCAGGCCGTCCGGGGTGCTTGTATCGATAATGCCGATGAGAAACACATAATATCCGGTCACCCCGAGAAGGGCCAGACCGACCACCAGCATTCCGGTAATTGCACCTGATTTGAATGCTATATCAAGGCCACCCGAGAGGCCTTCGACGCGGGCCATTTCGGCAGTACGTATATTTGCCCGCACAGAAACGTTCATGCCTATATATCCGGTCAATCCGGAGAGAATGGCGCCGATAAAAAACCCGCCTGCGGCGGTAACGCCTATGGCCAGGCCAAGAAGAATGCCGACAACGACGCCGACCAGTGCGATAGCGCTGTACTGACGGTTCAGGTAGGCTTTTGCTCCTTCCTGTATGGCTGCACCAATTTCGCGCATGCGGTCGGAGCCGGTCGGTGCCGCAAGTACGGAACGAGTTGTATAGGCACCGTAAATGAGCGCCAGAACGCTAGATGCGATAATGAAAAAGTAGACGCTTGACATTCTCTCAACCCTCTTAAGACCAAATTAAATTACAACCAAGGCATTACGCCGGGGCGGTGACGATGGTGGAACAGGCTCCGGTAAATGCCAATTTCATCCCCAAATTTATACGTCGTCGCGAGTTGCCAGGGAAAAGCGGCAGGAAAACCGGAGGGAAAGTGCCAGAACCGAAAAGATAAAGCAACAGGTTACATTGCAGCGCAATAAACAGGCGAAAATATAATAGCGAATAACAGGACGACTAACTGGCCCGGTCAAGAACCGATTGAATGAGGACGCTTTTTACCACGCCGGGGCCTGTTACCTTGTCGGCGGTCATTTGAAGACGTTTCTTCAGAATGGCTATATCAAGACGTTTTTCCTTCCTTAGAAGGCGCGGAATAAAAGAATAAAGCTCGCGGATGAAGGCGTCGCTGAGGCGGGGCATTATTTTATTTATTTTATTCTCGTTTTCGGAACCTACGGCCTCCAGCTTAATCTGAATCTGGATTGTCGTGGCAACCCGGTCCCCCTGCAATACGGGAATAACCAGCGGCTCCATGTCAATAAAGCGCGGAGGCTCCTCGACCTTTACCTTTTCAACCGGTTTTTCGACCTTTTTGTCGGCGAAAGGTCCGATTTTTTGCCAGTCCATCACGCTTACCGTGGTGCCGCCGATTATCATTAAAATTCCGATGATGCTTAAAATCTTTTTCAGCATGGTTTAAATAAATCTCTGCCCCGTTTTACCCGTTATGGATGTCAGTAGATTACACGATTAGAAGTGACGATACCCTTTTTTATCCAGAACAAGTTTATCACCATTGTCGTCGATGACGCTAACATTGCAGCTATCCCTCTTTTCCGTCGTTTTGCCTATGGCGGTTAAGGAAAGGTCAAGTTCGGTGGCGATTCGTTCAATATCCCCGCTTGATTCGGGCCGTGCGGTAAACAAAATCTCGTAGTCGTCTCCCCCTGTAAGGAGCGTGGAAATAGTCGATTCGCCGGATTTTAGTATTGCTCTGGCCGCCGCTGACAAGGGGATTCTGTCCGCCTCGATTATCGCGCCAACACCCGATGCGGCGCAAATATGGCCGATGTCGGCTACCAGTCCGTCGGAGACGTCGATTGCTGCTGTGGCTATCCCGCCGAGCCGCCGGCCTAGTTTCAGACGCGGTTGGGGACGGTAATACCGCTCGATCAGGAAGTCGCGGTGCCGGGGGATCTGATCGGCCAGCTCTTTCTGGAGTAATTTAAGTCCAAGGGCGGCATCACCGATGCTTCCTGAAACATAGATAATATCCCCGACAAGCGCTTTCGAGCGTCTTAGTTCGGCCCCCTCGGCGACCGTTCCAAGGGCGCATATTGTCAAACTTAACGGTCCCGGAGTGGCCACGGTATCGCCACCTACAAGGGTAACCTGAAATTTTTTCTGTTCATCATTTAACGCATTAGAAAACACGTCCAGCCAATTGTTATCAATTGATTTATCAATAGATATACAAAGTGTAAATGCCATGGCATCGGCCCCCATGGCGGCCAGGTCAGAAAGATTTACGGCAAGGCTCTTGGTGGCAACGGCAGAGGCTGGACAGTCAGCCGGGAAATGGACACCGGCAATCAGTGTATCGGTGGTTATTACCAGGCGGAGTCCTTCTCCCACCGCCAGGACCGCTCCGTCATCGGTAAGGTTGAATGCCCCTGGTTGGGAAGCCGACAGCGGGGCAAAGAAACGTTCAATAAGTTCAAACTCGTTTGCCTTTTGTCGCTTTACCACCTTTAGCACTCTCCTTGGTCATCTCGTTGGCCCGCAAACGGTGTGCAAGAGTATCCAGCACCGCGTTAACCAGTCCCGGTTCGTGGCCTGTATAGAATGCCTTGGCGATATCCAGGTATTCACAGGTAACGACATGCGGGGGGATGTCGGGGCGTGCCAAAAGCTCATAACACCCTGCCCTCAGGATGCATTTCAGCACCACTTCCATGCGTTCCATATGCCATTCCGCGGCCAGCGCTTCTCCGATTATTGTATCCAGTTCGGCCGAACTGTCGAGCACACCTCGCACCAGGCTGTTAAACATTTCACCATCCGGAGGTACGATAGTATCCGGCCCCGTTCTTTTTTCGTCGGTTTCTTCGCACAGGCTTTGGCAGGCAACATCCCATCTGTTATAGAGAAATTCCCTGAGTACCGTTTCGCCGGGTGTGTCGGTCAGCTCTATTTCATAGAGCGCCTGGACGGCGGCAAGTCTGGCGGTACTGCGGTTCTGGTGTTCCGGGGCTTTTTTTTTTCTGCTTTCGCTTGCTTTGGTGGCGGCGCTCATCGGACGACCAGTCGAAGGCTTTTTTTGAGTTCCATCATTTGAATACACGCTGCGGCGACGTCGGCACCCTTGTTTTTCTTACTGACCGAGGCCCTGGCTATGGCCTGCTCATAGGTCTCACAGGTAAGAACCCCCATTCCCATGGCGACGCTGTAATTAACCGCTATATCCATCAGTGCCCGGATGGTTTCGCGCGATATATGGTCATAATGGTCGGTTTCTCCCCTGACCACACAGCCGAGGGCGATAAATCCGTTATATCCTCCGCTGGCGGTCGAGCGGACCTCCATCGAGCGGATGGCGAAACGTATCGCCGCCGGTATTTCGAATGCTCCCGGCACACTAAGCCGCTCAAAGGATACACCGGCATCTTCAAGAACTTTGATCGCACCAGCCGACAATTGGTCGGCGATGTCCTGATAAAAGCTGGCTTCTATAATCAATACACGTGGGTTATCTATCATTTTATGAACTCTACAGCATTGTCGGCACCAACAGAATGCGGCACCTGGAATATTACTTTTATAAATTTACAGATTCAAACATCGCCGGTCCCACCATCGCCGATCCCCTATATGTTTACCCCTTTCATGCCTTCGGCGGTATAACGTTCACCGCTTATCGCATCTTTACTGAATACCGCGTCCAAAACGGCCAGGTCTTTCCGGGCAAGCTCAACGTCCAGTGAGCCGACATTCTCGTCAAGATACTTTATCCGGCGTGTTCCGGGGATCGGAATGATATCCGCCCCGCGCGCCAGCAGCCACGCAAGAGCCACCTGGCCGGTACTACATCCGTTCGCCGACGCAATTTCCCCGACTTTATCAAGAAGCAGCGAATTGCGGGTCAGGTTTTCCCTCTGAAATCGCGGATTTCTTGCGCGAAAATCACCTTCGGCAAGCTCTTTTATGTCGGTCAGTTTACCGGTAAGGAAACCACGCCCAAGCGGACTATATGCGACAAAGGCGGTTTTCTGTTCCCGGCAGACTGAAAGGATGCCGTCCTCGGGATCACGGGTCCATAAGGAATACTCGGTTTGAAGGGCGGCAACGGGATGTATGGCGTGGGCCCGGCGCAAAGTCTTTTCCGACACCTCGCATAACCCATAGCTTTTGATCTTTCCTTCCGCCATGAGGTCGACCAGTGCGCCAACCGATTCTTCAATCGGAACGTCCGGGTTCAACCGATGAAGATAAAACAGGTCGATCAAGTCGGTGCCGAGTCTCTTCAGAGAGGCCTCGCAGGCTGATTTTATATAGGCCGGGCTGGTGTCGATGCTCCGCTCATATTTGCCTTTCTGGCGGACAATGCCGCATTTCGTGGCAATTACAAGCCGCTCACGTTTGCCGCGGGCAAAGCGCCCAAGAAGCTCTTCATTGTGACCGCTGCCGTAAGTATCCGCTGTGTCGTACAGGGTAACGCCAATTTCGAACGCGTGTTCCAGAGTGGCCAATGACTGATCGTCGTCGGATGGACCGTAGAATTCCGACATCCCCATACACCCCAGCCCAACCGCCGAGACCTCAATAAAGCTGTTGCCGAGAGTCCTTGTCTTCATCGAAATTTACGGCCTTTCATTATCAAGTCCGTAGTTATTCGCTGGTAATGGGGCGCTGCTCGACGACGCTAAGGCCGTATCCCTCAAGGCCGACGATGGTTCGCTTGGTATTGGACAGGAGGATTATATCCTTGATTCCCAGATCAAGCAAAATCTGCGCTCCTACACCATAGTCGCGGAGTTCTCCAGTTGTCGGCGTATCGGTATTGATTTTCGAGCGGACGCGATCCGACAGGCTGGTTGGGCGCGGCTCACGGATCAGTACCACTACACCGCTTCCATGTTCGGCTATCATGTTCATGGATTGGTGCAGTTCCGCAGCCTTTCCGGAGCTTTTGTCGCCGAGAACATCGTCGAGAACGTTCAATGCGTGCATCCGCACCATCACCGGTCCTTTTTCCCCGATCTCGCCTTTGACCAGGGCGAGATGTTCGGCATGGGCTATCCGGTTAACATATACATACATCGAAAAAACTCCTCCGTAGAGGCTGTCAAAGCTGGTTTCCATGCTTCTTTCGATGATTCTGTCATGCCGCAGACGATGGGCTATAAGGTCGGCGATGGTGGCAATCTTCAGTTTATGCTTTTTTGAAAATTCAATCAGATCATCCATTCGCGCCATGCTGCCGTCGTCGTTCATGATCTCGCAGATGACCCCGGAAGGATTAAGTCCCGCCAGCCTTGATATATCCACCGCCGCTTCGGTGTGGCCGGCGCGGATCAGCACACCGCCGTGGCGGGCCTCAAGCGGAAACACATGTCCGGGGGTTACTATATCGTCCTTGCCCTTGCTTTGGGTTATCGCAACCGCAATGGTTCGCGCCCTGTCCGAGGCCGAAATGCCGGTTGTTACGCCCTGGCGGGCCTCGATCGATATGGTAAACGCCGTTTCATGCCGGGATGCGTTTTCGCGGGCCATTGGCGGCAAATCCAGTTCCCGGACCCGCTCATGGGTCAATGCCAGGCAGATCAGCCCGCGGCCATGCTTGGCCATAAAGTTTATCGCGTCGGGGGTCGCCATCTGGGCCGCAACGATGAGATCGCCTTCATTTTCCCGGTCGATGTCGTCAACCAGGATAAACATCCGGCCATTGCGGGCATCCTCAATGATCTCGTCTATGGACGAAAGCTGCATTTTGTGGGGCACGGTTATTCCTTTTCCAGTAGGCGCGCAACATATCGTGCCAGCATGTCAATTTCCATGTTTACGGAATTATTTTCTGAAAGTGTGCCGAAGGTTGTTGATTTAGCGGTATGGGGAATGATGTTGACGGAAAAACAGTTCGCCTCGACATCGTTTACGGTTAACGATACCCCGTCCAGGCTGACCGAGCCTTTGGCGGCAATAAACCGACTCAGAGAATCCGGGGATTCGAAGATAAATTTCAGGGAATCCCCTTCCCGGGATATGCTTTTTATCCGGGCCGTTCCATCGACATGGCCGGATACGATATGCCCGCCCAGTTCGTCCCCTGCCTTGAGGGCGCGTTCAAAATTAACCGCAGTGCCCTTTTTCCAGTTGGTCAGCGTAGTCTTGCTCATGGTTTCCCCCGACGCCGATACGGAAAACCAGTCTTTCCCTTTCTCGATAACCGTCATACATACGCCGGAACAGCATATGGAAGCCCCTATGTCGATACCGTCGGTATCGTAATGGGTAGTGAATTCAAAACAGGTGTCGCCGTTTCGCCTGATCGCGCGAACCTCGCCTACATCATTGATTATTCCGGTGAACATGTATGTTTATCAGCCTCGGTTATAGGTTTCCAGGGTGTCTGAACCGACCATAATTTCATTTGTTTTGATAAAATTCATGGCCTTGATGTCTATATTTGTCTGTATGCCACCCTTGACCAGATCCTTTTTTGCACGGAACCACTGGATGCAGTCAACAAGATCGGCGCGCAGAAACGCCTTTGCCAGCACGGGGCCGGTTTCAATAAGAACCCTGGTCAGGCCCCGACGGGCCAGCTCACAAGCTAGCCATTTCGGCTTTGGGTGGTCGTTACGGTCCACTTCGGAGGCAACTATCAGTTCAATGCCGGCGATATTTTTCAGGCTTTCGTCGGCCGTCAGGTTTTTACCGCCAATTACCCACAATGGAGCCTTGCTGGAAGTTTCAAGCAGATTAGAATCGCGGGGTATCCTTAGTCGAGAATCCAAAAGTACCCGTATCGGCGAGCGGTCCTCCATTCCAGCCAGCCGACAGGTGTATTCAGGATCGTCGTCAAGCACCGTGCCGATGCCGAACAATACCGCATCATGTTCGGCACGAAGCAGATGACCCTGCTGCCGTGCGGCCGGTCCGGTAACCCATTTTTCAGTACTGCCAGGGGGGACGCCGGGGGCGGGAATACGCCCTTCCCTGTCGGTGGCCAGCTTCAGCGTAAACATCGGTCTGTTATTTTCTACTCTTAGCATGAAGCCCAGGTTAAGCCGCCGCGCCTGATCTTCCATAATGTTTTCGCCAAGCCTTATCCCGGCGGCTTTCAGCCTGGCAATTCCCTTGCCTGAAACCCTGGGGTCGGGGTCGCGGGCGGCGATTACGACCCGGCTGACACCTGATTCGATAAGCGCCACTGAACAGGGCGGTGTCTGTCCCTGGTGGTCGCAAGGCTCCAGCGTAACATAGGCGGTCGCACCACTGGCTTTGTCTCCGGCCCGGCGAATGGCCTCGGTTTCGGCGTGCGGACGTCCCCCGGGCTGGGTCCATCCCCGCCCTACGACAATCCCTTCACGGACCAGCACACAGCCGACCGCGGGGTTCGGCCAGACCCTGCCAAGGCCGCGCCCGGCCAGCCCCAGCGCCGCCTTCATATGCTCTATGTCGGCGTAATCATGTATCTTTGTCACCAAGTTTTCCCACGAAGTCCTTGAAGTCCTTGGCCTCATGGAAATTGCGGTAGACCGAGGCGAAACGAACATATGCCACCTGATCCAGCCCGGCGAGATTATCCATCACCATTTCACCGATAACCTTGGTCGGTATTTCGCTCTCGCCAAGGGTTTCCAGGCGGCGTTGGATGCTGTTGACTATCTGATCTATACGATCATCCTCGACCGGCCGTTTGCTAAGTGCGATTTTAAGCGAACGTACCAGCTTGTCCCGATCAAACGGGGTTTTCTTGCCGTTGTTCTTAAGAACCGACAACTCCCTCAACTGGACCCTTTCAAAGGTGGTGAACCTTGAGCCGCAGGCGGTACAGTAGCGTCGCCGACGGATCGAAGCGTTTTCCTCGGTCGGGCGTGAATCCTTTACCTGTGTATCTTCGTGGCCACAAAACGGACAGCGCATCTATCTTGGTCCCTTCCCCCTGTTAAATATCAGAATAAACCGGAAATTTTCGGCATAAATTTTCGACTTCATCCCGTGCCCTGGCTTCGGCTGCGGTATTATCGCCGGGGTTGGCTGCCAGCCCGTCCATGACGTCACTCACAAGCGCCCCTATACGGCTGAACTCATCCATGCCAAAGCCCCGTGTGGTGCCTGCCGGGGTTCCCAGACGAACGCCAGAGGTTACCATCGGCTTTTCCGGATCAAATGGAATGCCGTTCTTATTGCAGGTCATGCCGGCCCGCTCAAGACTGGCTTCGGCGTCCCGGCCGGTCAATTTCTTTGGCCTTAGATCGACCAATAGCAGATGGGTATCGGTTCCCCCCGAAACGATGTCCAGTCCACGTTCTGACAGGACTGAAGCCAAAACTTTAGCATTTTCAGTTACGGCTTTGGAATAACTTATGAATTCCGGCCTTAATGCCTCGCCAAAAGCGACTGCCTTGGCGGCTATGACATGCATCAGCGGGCCGCCCTGAAGGCCGGGAAAAACGGCCGAGTTTATCTTCTTGCCGATACCCATATCATTCGACAGGACCATCCCGCCACGGGGACCGCGCAGGGTCTTGTGGGTGGTGGTGGTGACTATGTCGGCATAGCCAAGAGGGCTGGGGTGAATACCGGCGGCGACCAGTCCGGCAAAATGGGCCATATCGACCATCAGCAAGGCCCCTACCCGGTCGGCAATGGCGCGGAATCGAACAAAGTCGATTATCCTTGGATAGGCTGAGCCACCGGCAATGATTAGCTTGGGGTTATGTTCAACGGCCAGACTCTCGACCTCGTCGAAATCAATCAGCGCGTCTTTGCGTCGTACTCCGTACTGAACGGCGTTGAACCATTTGCCCGACTGGGCCGGTGGCGCGCCGTGGGTAAGGTGTCCGCCCGCCGCCAGAGACATCCCCATGATCGTATCGCCGGGCTTTAGCAGGGCCTGAAACACGGCTCCGTTGGCCTGGGCGCCGGAATGGGGCTGGACATTGGCGAATTCGCATTTGAAAAGCTTTTTTGCCCGTTCAATGGCAAGTTCTTCGGCCTTATCCACATACTCGCAGCCGCCATAATAGCGCCGACCGGGATAGCCTTCGGCGTATTTATTCGTCATTACCGAGCCTTGGGCCTCCAGCACCGCCCGGGAAACGATATTTTCCGAGGCGATAAGCTCGATCTGGAATTTCTGGCGTTCCAGTTCATCGCGGATCGAGCCGTATATGTCGGGGTCTCGCTCGCTTAGCGGCTGGCCGAAGAAACGGTTATGAAAGTCGGCGTCATATTGGGTGGTAACGGGCATGGGTACTTGCCTTTTCAAGGATTGGAAAGTTTATCGACGCGCCTTGAATGGCGACCGCCTTCAAACGTGGTTTCAAGGAAAATATTCAGGCAGTCAAGGGCAACGTCGACACCGATAACCCGTCCGCCGAAACATATGACATTGGCGTCGTTGTGAAGACGGGCCATCCGCGCCCCAAGGGCGTCATGAACCAGCGCCGCACGAACTTCCCTGTACCGGTTGGCGGCTATGGATATACCGATGCCGCTGCCACAAACCAGCACCCCTCGTTCCGCCCGGCGGTCCTTTATCGCGGCCGCCATGGCATAGCCAAAATCAGGATAATCCACTGATTGAGAGCCATCGGTGCCAAGATCAAGAACTTCGTAATCCATATCTTTCAGCTTTTGCACGATGGTTGATTTAAGCTCAAAACCGGCGTGGTCGCTGGCGATAGCAATAATTTTCGATGACATTATGTTCAACCGTAAAATTTAAGACAGTAAAATCAACAGGTATTACCGGTGGATAAATACCATATCTCGAAGCGTAATTCCA
This sequence comes from uncultured Hyphomicrobiales bacterium, assembly GCA_964511465.1. Taxonomy (GTDB): domain Bacteria; phylum Pseudomonadota; class Alphaproteobacteria; order Rhodospirillales; family 2-02-FULL-58-16; genus JAZFTA01. The sequence goes on along the minus strand of CAZEFJ010000028.1, from coordinate 1,349 downwards.
ACTTGCCACAAATTGTCGTGTTATCTACTGTTTTTTTATAAGTTTCTGCCGTTTGTCTATGACATAGGCCAGCTTGCGCATGGCAAGCTTCTTCAATGCCTCGGTACTATAGCCGGGTGCTCCGACCATGGATACTTCGATACCGGTGATCGGGTCTATGGCGACTACTCGAACAGGATCGGATTTTTTTTTACCGAGATGAAATTCAAACAGGACTTCCGGCAGATGCACGTCTTTGTATCTCTTCATCTCACTCTCGCCTTGGGACTGTAGATGTAATATATTGATTATACACACTTATAGTATATATGTTTTGGCTGGATTTTTGAAATGGCGAGGAAATATTGACAACATCTTTTCAATCCGCCTTCGGGCATTTTCCCCGCACCCGGATGCGGCGCAACCGTCATCGCGACTGGACCCGCCGTCTGGTTTCCGAGAACCGTCTTGCCGCCGCCGACCTCATCTGGCCGCTGTTTGTTATAGAAGGCAAAAACAGGCGCGAGGCGGTAGCCGCGATGCCTGGGGTCGAGCGGCTATCCATCGACCTTCTGGTCAAAGCCGTTGGCGAGGCCGAAGATATGGGTATTCCGGCAATTGCCGTTTTCCCGTGTCTTGATCAGGCACTTAAGACCCAGGACGGCCGTGAGGCATACAACCCCGACAATCTGGTCTGTCGCAGCGTTAATGCGATAAAGAAGGCCCATCCAGATATTGGCGTTATCTGCGATGTCGCGCTTGATCCATTCAATAGTGACGGTCATGACGGGCTGGTCCACAGTGGTGAAGTGCTGAATGACGAAACGGTGGAGGTTCTCTGCCGTCAGGCGTTGGTTCAGGCCCAGGCCGGGTGCGATATGATCGCCCCGTCGGATATGATGGATGGCCGGGTCGGGGCAATTCGCGACGCCCTGGACGGTGGCGGCTTCAAAAATGTCGGTATTCTCTCTTATGCGGCCAAGTACGCATCGGCCTTCTACGGTCCTTTCCGTGACGCCGTTGGCTCTTCCTCCGCCTTGAGCGGAGACAAAAAGACCTATCAGATGGACCCGGCCAACAGTGACGAGGCGCTGCGCGAGGTCGGGCTTGATATCGATGAGGGCGCCGACATGGTCATAGTCAAGCCGGGATTGCCGTATATGGACATCGTCCGGCGTGTCAAGGAAGCCTTCAGAGTACCGACCCTGGTCTATAATGTCAGTGGCGAGTACGCCATGCTAAAGGCGGCTGCGGCCATGGGGGTTCTGGATTATGACAAGGCGATGATGGAAAGCCTGATGGCCTTCAAGCGGGCCGGGGCCGACGGCATCCTTACCCCCACTGATTGATGCCCAAGGTGTGATGGGACA
>CAZEFJ010000027.1:0-17926 GCA_964511465.1 uncultured Hyphomicrobiales bacterium | reverse complement strand
TCTTCAGAATCATCCTTTCCGCCTTCCCTGGTTACCTTGACCGCATCAAACTGCCGGGTGGAGAGCAGCACATTCGCCTGTTCGATGGATCTATCCCTGTACTTGGACGACGAACGAATTGTCCAGCGATCCCCCAGGCAGGCGTGGATTTCAAAATGTATTTTACGGTCAAGCGGCGATTTTCCCACACGGGGCTCCCTCAAGACAGCCAAGGAGATCCGATAATGTATAGCAACGTTGCCCACGTTCAAGTACCACGTCACCGCCAAGACCAACTATTATTGGCCTAAGCACTATATCCAATGCGGGAGCATGGGGCTTTAATGGGCTGGGAAATCGTAAAAAGTGACGGCGCTTACGGTCCGTGGCGCAAAGTTGATCACCTTGATCTGCCGCTCGTTGAGCGCCTCGGCAGCGAAGCCGCAGCAAAACGCCTATGTTGGGCGCGATAACCGGACGGTCCGGTATGACTGGCCGAACCAGTATATTTTTGAGGTCCAAGATGCCGCCAATAAAAGACTCTAGCGTTCACTAAAGGCCCTGTTCATGGCGTCGCTTAACGGTTTTAGGAGATATTGCAAAAGCGTCTTCTTGCCGGTCAAAATTGATGCCTGAACGCTCATTCCGGGGAGCACAATATATTTGCCGGGGACATTGCCGACGTATGGCTTATTCAAGCTGATCCGACCCCTGAAATAAGCCCTGCCTCTCGGTCCGACCAGACTTGAAGCAGATATGCGGGTGATCATGCCGTTGATACCGCCGAAACGGGAGTAATTATAACTACCTATCTTTATTAATACATTCTGGCCGATCTTGATGTTGCCTATATCATTGGGGCTTACCCTCACTTCCGCGATGAGTGGGCCTTTTGTCGGTACGATATTCATGATGAGGGCACCAGGCTGAATGACTTGACCAACGGTCAATACACGCAAATCCTGCACCACACCACGTGTTGGAGCCCGTACTTCAAGACGGTTAACGCGGTCCTGAAGGCGGGATATGGCGCTATTCACCTGGGCCATTTCGGCCGAAACGGAACCCATCTCGGTAGCCGCTTCCTGTCTTAACTGGGCGTCTATATCATTGATCCGATTACGGGCCTCTATAACGGCCTGTTCACTAACCTTGATCCCTTCGGTCAAACGCCTGACCTCTCCATCAGAAGTAATCTTTGCTCGTCGAGTATCCAGGAACTCAACCTGGGAGATCAATTTTTTCTTAATCATTTTCTTGCGTATATCCAGCAGGTCCTGGGCGACCTGAAATTTCTGGTTGGCAATAAAAAGTGCTTTTTTCATCTGACTAAGCTCGAGAATACGCGTTTCCAATTGTGAATTAACCACCGAAAGAGCGGTGGCCCGCGCCGCCATCTTCTTGTCATAAATATCCTTCTGCGCGGCTACCAGACGAGGATAGTCGCTCACATAAGCACCAAAACCCGGTACATGAGAGGCAAAATCAGGTTTGCGATTTTCAGATATTGCGGCAAGGCGTTCCTCTCTCAGCCGCAGGGAGACAAGGCGTGCCTGCGACTGCTTAAGTTCGGAAATTGCTTTCTTACCGTTCATTCTTATCAGGGGTTGGCCCTTCTCAACGACGGCCCCCCCCTTCACCATAATCTCCTCTATTGCCCCTCCCTCAAGATGTTCGACCACCTTGACGGAAGAGCTGGGCACGACCTCACCAGCAGCCGATGCAACCTCGTTTATATCCGCCGTAGACGCCCAGAAAATAAATAATACGATAAAAATCAAAATGGACAGAAGGGCCGGGCGGATGAATTCGGGGACAACTTCTTCCTCCAACTGTATCGCTTCAGAGAGAAGCCGTTTTCTGCGACCGCCCCTCAGTATGGAAAGATTTCCCTTTTTTTCGCCACCCTGCGCCTTCTTCGTGGTTTTTGTCATGCGCCCAGTCCGGCCATAACTATTCGTTTGACATTTTCATTATCAAAAGGCCCCATCGCACGTATGGCACCATGTTCGAAATATATAACTTTATCAGACAGTTTCAGGTGACTTGGCCTATGGGACACAAGAAATATGGTGGAATTTCCACGAAGCCAACTAAGTGCGCCGAGGAATGCGTCTTCTCCTTCCGCATCCAGCCCGTTGCCCGGCTCGTCAAGCAATACCAGTGGGGCTGGCTTTAAAAAGGTCCGCGCCAACCCCAAACGCTGTCGAAATCCATTCGCCAAAAGATCAGATTGGGAATTGGAAATCCTGACTTCGAATCCTCTGCGCTTCCAACTTCCCGATCCCTGCTCAAGGGCCAGAATATCTTCGAGAATACCAGCTTTTCCTGCTGCCCAGCGAATTTCATCATCGGTGGCAATTGGGTGGGACAGTCTTAGATTTTGTGAGATGGTGCCATAAAATATTTCACAGTTCTGAGGCAGGTAGCTGACCTCTTCACGAAAATCACTAGGAGCAAGTTGGCGAATATCCACGTTGTCAAGGCTGATGCTTCCGGCCTGAGGCTGGCAGGAACGCACCAACAGCTTCAGTAAAGTGGATTTGCCGGATCCGTTTGGTCCCGCCAAGGAGACCAGTTCGCCTGGCTTGACGTCGAATGTAACGCCAAGAAGTGCCGGATCGGAAATCATTGAATAACGGAACGAAACCCTCGAAAGGCTAACCGCCCCCTTTACCGCAGGGCGAACAGATTGACGTTTACTGTCATTCTCTTCGACGTTCATCTTCATCAAGTTGTCAATTTGCCTTACTGAATTGATAATTCTGACTAGGGTAGTCGACGACATAAAGGCGTTTTGCAAGGGGCTGGTCAGCCGCCAGACAATGATCATAGTGGCGATAATCGAACCGCCTGCCACGGCTCCGTTCATCGCCGATATGCCGACTATCGTCATTGACGCAACCCCCGCACTCATGGCAACGAAATGTGCCACCGCAGCCACATATTTGCCAAATTGGTTGGCTTGGAAATCCGCCACAACCGCAGTGCCGGAAATGTCATTGAACCGCTTTAGCCAACGGTCCTCTGAACCCGATGTACGCAGTATCCGCATATTGTTAAGAGTTTCAGATATAAATTCGTTGCGTTGCGACAGCATTTTCGATGCCTCTGTCGTATAGCGTGCCTGTGTGCTGAAAGTAAGAGCACCAAGCAGGGCGTAGACAGCCCCCATACCGACGATAACAAGCAAAATCCAGGGATTTATGATTGCCAGAACAATGACAAAAACAAACATTGACGGAAGCTCATAGACCAGCATCGCCAGGGGGCCGATAAAGAAATTCCGCAGGGATTCAAGATCCTTGATCCGCGCCACCTGTTCCGACACGGGAACCTTTTCTATCGACAGAGTCGGCAGAGCCATAATCTTTTTAAAGATGGAATTGCTTATAATGTACTCCGTGCGTCCAGACACAAAAGACATTATGCCGCTTTTCACACGCTTAAGACGCCAGTCGAGGATAAAGGCCAAGGCCACGCCGATAAGCAAAACAAGCGCCATCTTCATATCGTGCATTGGCAAAACAAAGTTGAACGTTCCCATCACGAACAGTGGCGTTGCCAGGGAAAGAAAGGTGCTAAAAATAGTTATCCCCAAAGACAAAATAATAAACTTCTTAAACCGGCTCATAATTTGCCGGACCCACCCATCCTTTCCCTGTGGAGCCGTAAATTCTTTTCTTTCCACACTTTTGAAAATATAGGCTTCGCCTTCTTCACTGTAGGACTTGCCGATTTCAACCGACACCGTATCGCTGTTGAACACGGTGAAGCCGGTTTCTTTTGATACACTTATAATTACCTTGGCGGGGCCGTCATCCGGGACGAACAGACACGGTAGCAAACGTGGTTCCAAATCATCAAATTTAGTACGGTAGGAGCTGCTCTGAAAATCCAGGTTGGCCATTACCGAGCGCAGGCATGATAAATCCATGGGAGAGCCTATATGCGGCAATGCCTCCGCAACACTGCGCCGGGCACCATTCCATTCCAACGCACTAAGCAAGGCCGGGAAACAAAGAGAAAAATCAGACGTTTTATTAAAATGCTGGATGGTATCGGCTATCTGCCAATCGTGGCTATGGGGACGATCTTCCCCCATTTTTGAATAATCACGCTCCATTTTATAAAAGGACATGTGCTCTTCAAGGCTTGAAACCGCCAGTTTTCTGTCTTTGATAACGTAAACCTTATCCGCCATGCGGATATAAGAGGGACGATGAGTGACCAAAATAATGGTCGCCTTTCCCTTCATCGATTCCAGGTATTTCAGCAATAGAACATCACCTACACCGTCAATCGCGATGTTCGCTTCGTCAAACATGATGATTTTAGGCTCGTGAATAATCGCCCTGGCAATAGCTATTCTCTGTAAAATGCCCCCGGTTACGGCCCCCTGGGATCCCTCACCAACAGGGGTTTCATAGCCAAGTCGCATCGCCGCCACTACATGGTTTAACCCAATTTCTTCGGAAACCTTAAACGCCCGTTCGATCAGGGAATCGTCAAACATTGTCAGATTTTCCATGATCGTGCCGCTAACCAGTTTCCCTTGCTGCGGAAGGTATGCGACCCTGGAATGAAGGTCGTTTGGGGCGATTTTATCAACCGACATCCCATCTATCAGAACCTCGCCGGAATCCGGATAAAGGGTCCCGTTTATAAGGTTCATGAAACTCGTTTTGCCACTGCCGCTGTCTCCAAGAATAACAACGCACTCGTTAGCTCGAATAGAAAGGTTCAGGTTCTCGAACAATGGTTCGGTCTTGTCCGGCAGTTCCACCTTCACGTTTTTAATCTCGATAGCGCCCTTTATGTCATCCACAACATGGTCATAAGTTTCACGATGGTGGTTCGGCAGTTCAAACAACTTGGTCAGGCGGTCTTTGGCCACGGAAAATGACTGAAAGCGTATCCAGACGCCAAGACTCTGGCGTAATGGCTGCAATGACCGGGTTGCCAGCATGATGCATCCGGCAAGCGCACCAGGGGTTATTGACTGATCGACGGAAAGAACACTTCCCACCGCAACTATCCCTACCGTCATTATCTGAGAAAAAGCACTCCCCATACCGGAGGAAAGAGAACTGCTGTCGGCAACCATGGCGCCCTGCTCTACGTTCTTTTCCTGAATCTGTTCGTAGCGCCGATGCATCATATGCTCCATCGACATGGTTTTGACGGAATGTATACCCTGGAAGGTTTCTGACAAAAAATTGTATCGGCGATCGTCCTGAAGCGAGCGATCACCGATTAGGGCCTTTAATTTGTTTCCGAAAGTGGTGGCAATGACGATGAAAACAACCAACAACCCGATGGTAACCGCAGCCAGCCAGCCACCGATCAGGCCAATAACGGCGATGTAGATGAATACGAAGGGAAGATCGAGTAGAACAAGCAGCGCCTGGCCGGAATAAAAATCTTTTACCTGACCCGCAGCCCCTAGCTCCTCGGCATACAGATCCGGCTCATCGGATTCGTATTTGCGAAGCGGCACACCCATCAGGTGCTTCATGCCCTGACAACTGATTTTGTGTTCGAAGCGTGCTCCGGTCCAGCCGGTCATACGTCCCCGAATAAGCTGAACGGTGGCCTCCAAGAACATCGCCATCAGAACGCCAGGAATCAGGATGCCAAGAGTAGAAAGGGATTTGTTGGGAATGATGCGATCATACATCTGCAGCAGGGAAAGCGGGAGCGCCAAAGCCAGTATGTTGATCAGAAACCCGGCGACAATTAAATCGGCAAGAGTTCCAAATAGCGGCCTGAAACTGAGCAAATGACTAGACTGCTGCGCTTCTTTGTAAGATTTGCCGTCAACCATATGTTAGATTCTATCCACTAGTCGTTAACAACCTTGAGACAATATTAAACTAATCCTGATTATCCACGAATAAATGCTTCGCATTAGTTAACGGCATCAAAGTGTGAGGTAATGATGTGGAATGCCGATAATACCGAATCATAAATTCATCTGCCAACTAAAGGGTGAAACGTTGACATTTAATGGTTTGCTGCCAGACTGCCCAACCATGTGTGACCGCCTCATTTCGTCCGTTCATTGGGTATCGTCGCAGCCCTGGGAAATTCGGGAGGCCGTGTGAAACGGGATCTTGCCACCGTCAGGCAGGCGGTTCAAAAGAAAGCCCGCTTAGTAAAGTTGCCCGAGCCGATGGTAACGTCCGATGCTCAGGAAAGATCCGACCTGTCCGCGGTCAGGCGTATTGTTCAACGAAAGACCCACCTGGAAAAGCCAGCTAACCCCATGTTGAAGCTGGCAGTGCCGCCAAAACCGACACCTGTTGAACAGATAACTCAACCGAAGGCACGGCCCGTAGAATCACCCAAGCCGACAACTGTACCGGATGATGCGGAGCCAGCTGCGCGGGAAAAAACAAAGCCCTCCATTCAGGAACCGGCATTCCAGAAAGATAACGTCGACGATCGTACGGAAGATCAACCAAGCCAACAATGCGTTGAAGAATTAAGTATTGTAGACATGTTAAGGTCAGCGGTTAAGCAGATCAGCGCAATTAAACACAACTCTGAGAAATAGTTGTAACTTAAGGTAGTGTTGGGCCGCAATTATCGGCATTCTGTTGAGTATGGCGAAAAACGTGTACCCATATTAAAATGCGAAACGACATAAAAAGCATCACCAAAGGCAAAAAATCCAAGGATGTAGATATCTCTCTGCCTGAGGGAACAATAAGACTTTCACCCCGTCAGTGGGAGATTCTGGAGTATCTGAAGGCAGGCAAGGCTAATAAGGAAATAGCCTATGAACTTGGTATTGGCATTGGCACCGTCAAACAGCATATGGTCGCACTTTTTAAAAAAATGGGAGTGACCAACAGGGCCATGGCGGTTGCTAAGGGTATGTCGGCGAAAATCGGTTCGATCGAAAATCCCACAAATTCGTTGATAACGACAAACCCATTTTCAGAACATCCCGACAAGATTGTCGAGCGACGTCCAGCGGTGGTTCTAAGTCTGCAATTAACCTCGCCCATGGGGGAGGCGGACGGCGAACTTAAAAAAGATTATTATAAAATTTTTACTTGTGTCGCCTTTGATTTCGACGCCGTTTTCTTGAGGCAAAGTGATCTGCGCTGCGAAATGATTTTTGGTATTCGCTCGATTCGCCACCACGATGTGCTTAGAGCGGTTCGCGCTGCCGTGGCTGTCAGTGAAGACATACGATCTCAATTGAAGCCAAGAAAACCCCTCAGAGGAGGGGTCTCCTTCGGAACTCTTATCGCCAGCATGGACCGGAGAGGAAATTGGACGGGGGAGTCAATATCTGGCTCCGTCGTCGCTTCAGCACGTAAATTATGTTCTCTGGCATCGGACGACACCCTGCGGCTCGATTTGCCAAGCCGTCACATGATCTCATTTCTTGGAGCCGAAGCCCCGGGTCTTGGCGCCGAAGTCCCGGGGATGATTCCAGAATCCATTCCTCTGAGAAGTACATTCTCATGGACACGCAGTCCATTGCCGACGCCGGCTTCATTCATCGGAAGAAGCGGTGAAATAAAAACATTTGAAACACATATTGGAAAGTTAAAAAAAGGAACCGGGGGACTGTTGCTTGTTGAAGGTGAAAGCGGCATGGGGAAGTCTTCACTTCTACGGTGTTTCACGGATATTTGCAGCACAAACAATATAGACTGTCATACTTGGGTTAGCCCACATCCGGATAGTCAACCGGCGGCCCCATCATTAGGCCACCTTATTAAGCCCAGCACCAATAAGATGGAGTCCGTGGATGACATTTGTGATGAACTAATCGGCAAGCACCTTGGCAAGCCAACGGTCGTTATGATTGATGACTATCACCTGCAACCCCCGAGTTGTATTGAGACATTAAGACACGCTATTGAAAAACTTGATGCCGCCATATTGTTTGTACTAGCTGGCCGCGGGCAATTGTCACTGCTGGATTTTTCTGGTTCGGATGCAACGGTTTTAAACCCTGGACGCTTTTCCAACATCGAACTTAAAAAAATAATTAAGGATACGCTTGATGAAAATGACCCGGCAACAACGCGTATAGTAAGTCTTGCCGCGGGCGTTCCGGTATTTGCCGTCGAAATGGCGGACGAGGTGTCTCGCCTATCATCCTCCCTTTCACAAGACATATCCAAGCCTACTTTGTCGTTGTTTTCCCTGGTTATGGAAAGGGTATGTAAAATTGGAATTGATCGTCATCTGCTATACTTCGCGGCGACGATGCTTGAACCTGTAGGCTTAAGTCAGCTTCGGAGGTCATGGATCGCAAACGGCGGAGAATTTGATAAAGAACTGAACAAAGCCATTGATGTCGGCCTGTTATGCAAAGACACCGGGAACGGTAAAGAAGGTGAAATTATCAGATTCAGCCATCCTTTCCTAAGATTGGTTGTCAACCACATGCTGGAAAGAAACGGAACCGCGCCCCAAGGGCTTAAATAAATTTTTAGAGTTTCCTTGTCGACCACTCTTCAACAAGGAAATCTATATGCTCTTTCTTACCGAAGATCACCTCGCATAGTTCACAGGCGACGGTAAAATTTTCCGGTAAATCAAAATGTTCTCTCAATTTTTTATAAATGCCATGAAGTGGTTCATGGGTCAGATACTGGTTAACTATGTTTGAGTTAGCGTCATTAATTACGTCGGTTATCGAGTTTTTATTAATATCTCCCAATTCTATTCCTTCGTTAAAGCGGTTAAATCCGCAGCAAGGAACAACTTTTCCGGTTGGCTGAACAACGAACCTGTTTATTGCCTTGCATTTTCCAAAGGCACCTATCGGCTTTGCCGCCGTCATATCCTCGGCAAGGTCCTTGCCTCTGCCCAAGTTGGCAATTACCGTTCGCTGCCGTATTTTATATGCATCTTCCTGAATTCCATGTTCAGCCATGAAATCATGAAATTCCTGAATCAGATGCTCTTTGCCTTTGGTAATTTCAAAGTCAATTGTAAAGGGAGTACCGAAGGTTCGATTAAATTCGGAAATTATATTTTTTGCATAAGACGGCGGTATCCATTCTTGGTGGAACTCCCCCGCGCTCATGCTTAGCATATCTTTTGGTGGTGAAAATCCTGCGTTTTCTAATGATGAAATTATATTCTTTGTCGACTTTAACGACTTGCCCCAAAATCCGTTACTGACAATGCTTACAGCGGAATATCCCACTTCCTTAGCAAGCATAATCATTTTTATTACCGATTTAGCATAGATAAAGGCCTCGCCACCACTTATCCCCAGGCGGCAAAACCCGGCTTTACGTCCATCTTTTATCAAGGCGAGCATACGATCTTCGTCAAGAGCGATATCGCTGTCGATCAGGGACGTATTGTAACAAAACCTACAGCCTATATTGCACTTGTAGCTGATCCGTATGGTCAGGGATTCAGGATTGAATATGACTGCATCCAATTTAGTGTCGGGGGAGGGAGAAACTATGTCCAACGTTTTGTTTCCATAAGAGTATCAAGTCCATAGGGATTTTCAGCCGTAACGTTAAGTTGTCATTAATATTAAAGTGTAAATAATACAACATATTGTATGCATCATATCCCTCTGAGAAAAATCCAATGAAGCATTTTATTTCTGCTTCGTGCTGCTTGGTACTGCTACTGGCTGTTGCCGGATGCAGTGGGTCTAAACGTAGCGAATACAATATTCCGGAAGTTAATCTTCCGGCCTCGTATAGCAATCTGTCGAAAGTACAGTCCGAAAAAGTGAAGACCGGCGAAACCGCGCCTATGACTATCCCCCAGTCGATCTCCAAATGGTGGATGCATTATCGCAATGATGAGCTAAACAGTCTGGTCGATGAGGCATTGACTAATAATTACAGGCTAAAGGCCGCAATCGCTCGGATCGCCCAGGCAAAAGCCCTTTACGGCAGCAATCTGGCCCAGGAATTCCCGCGGATAAGCGGTTCGGCAAAAAATGACATATCCGCCCCCGTATATGGCTTGGGCTCAGTCAAGCAGGGAGATAAAGTTCAAAGCCAACACACTTATCAAACCGGTATAGACGTAAGTTATGAAGTGGACCTATGGGGTAAAAACAGGGCTTCCTCTGAAGCGGCGCTTGAACGGGCATGGTCAAGCGTTTTCGCCAGGGAAACGGTATCGTTGACACTAAGTGCGGACGTTACATCCAATTTCATAGAATATCTGTCGTTAAGCGATAGAGTAAAAACGGCAAAAACTACCAGAGATACCATTGAAGACATGCTTCGGGCGGTTGATGAACGCCTTAAAGGTGGTGAAGCGACCAGTATTCAGTTGGCCCAGCAAAAATCCGCAGTGGCCGATGCCAAGGCGATAATTCCCATCCTTGAATTGCAGCGTAAACAGAAAATTAACGCCATTGCCCTGTTGCTTGGAAAAGCACCGTCCGAAATAAAAATAAAAAGCAAAAGTCTTGCCGATATAGTCCTTCCTGATGTCAATCCCGGGGTGCCGTCGCGATTGATCATGCGCCGCCCCGACATCCGCAAGTCAGAGGCGGACCTTATCGCCGCTGACGCAGATATCGACGCCGCCAGGGCCGAGCTTCTTCCATCTCTTAACCTGACCGGAAACTACAGCTACGGTAGTAATTACCTGAATTACCTGTTTACGCCTGAGAGCCTCATCTACAGCGCCGCCGCCTCGCTTACACAGATTATTTTCGATGCCGGCAAGAGTAAAAGTAAAATCAAGTTCAACGAGGCCAAACAGGCTGAATTAGTTCATAACTACATGCAAACGACCTACACCGCCTTAAGGGAAGTAGAAGATGCATTGGTGGGGATGCGTTTCTTGTCGTTACGGCAGGTCGCACAGCAGGAATCGGTAGATGCCACCAAAACCGCATACAGTCTAAGCCGCAGTTTATATAAACTTGGAAGTATTGATTACCTCACGCTTCTCGATACAGAGAGAACCATGCTAAAGGCCGAAGATGAGAATATTCAAATCAGGTTTAGGCAGTATCGCTCGACTATTGATTTATTCAAGGCGCTTGGCGGCGGCATGGGACCGGATGATATCAAGACGGTAGAAGCAAAACAGGATAATTACTCATATAAAGACGGCAATATACGTCTTACCGATGAACTGCCTTTGGTGCCTGATGACAAGCCGATTGCCGGGTTGCGTAGCAAGGGTTTCTGGGTTCACATGGCGGCGACATGGAGTGAAAAGGCAGCAAGACGGCATTGGCGTCGTTTGCGTAACCAATTTCCGACAATGCTTAAAAATCTTAACCCGACAATACGTCGCGAGCCCGTCGCAAAAGACAAGGGAACGTGGGTAAGTATGCTTCTCGGTCCCTTTGAAAACCGTAACGATGCCGACGGTTTGTGCCTTGCCTTACACAGTAAAGGTCAGGGTTGTCAGGTTCTTGTAAGATAACCCTGCCAAAAGTCTCTATGACGGGCCTGAAACAAGCAAATTTCAATCACTAAGACATTGTAGATGGCGCCCCGTCATGTAGGGATGTTAGGCATTATGGCCAATATTACGAATGATTGATCATACCGACACCTTTTACGAGGACGTTCGGTGATGGAAATACTTGCTATTTTTAACGCTAAGGGCGGGGTTGCCAAAACTACCACGGCGGTCAACTTGGCGACCTGCTTTGCGGCGTTGGGGCAAAGGGTTCTTATCTTTGATCTGGATTCCCAGGGCAACGCCACATCGTGTCTTGGTATTTCCACGACACCTGAAATTGGAACCTATGATGTAATCACCGGGCGCGTTGCAATCAGAGACGCTATTCACGATACTTTTATAAAAGACATCAAGTTGATCGCCGCGACTAAAACCCTGGCTGCGATCGACTTGGACTTTATGCTTGGAGATCGTAAGAAAGACATTATCCGCAGTGTTGTTCAGCCGATAAAAAATGACATTGATATCATCGTGCTGGACTGTCCTCCCGCGTTCGGCTCTATGACGGTTAACGCACTTGTTTCAGCGGATGCCGTTTTGATTCCGTCACAACCTAGCCCCTTTGCCCATGACGGCCTTTTACGAACCTGGACCATCCTTTGCAGACTGCGTAGCGAACTAAACAGAAAGCTTGCCATTATCGGCATCTTGCCAACATTCATCCCGAAAAATCTTACGGATGAGACTTCCGACGACGACACGGAAAGAGCAAACTGCGCCAGCATATTGGCGGCTATGAATGCGGAATTTGGTGATATCGTTCACACTGAGGGGGTGCCGCTAGACCTTCCCTTGTTTACTGCGGCAACATCCAAGGGCGTTCCCGCCTGCGTACTTTCACCAGAAGCAGCACCAAGTATATGTTACCTTAATCTAGCCGCCAGAATCCTGCGAATAGGCACTCCCGGCAAGACGAACGGCGCCGATAAAGACACGGAAGTAAAAAAATCATCCGAAAAAGCAAAGCTTTTACACTGGATAGACCAAAACTATATCCTGGATCGCAACAAAATAAAGCAGGCGATAGAGCGCATTTATAAATGGCGTGATATTGCCGAATCTGAGGGGATACTTGCGAAAAACAGCAATGTCCCACCCGTTAACGAGGACGCCGTTGCCGCAGCAAGTACGGCAACATATATAAGCGGAATCAACGATTCCGAGTATCCTGGTTACGGCAGAATACTAAATTTATTAGGTTTCATCGGCGTCATTATGCTGAGCGTTGTTATCGCTTTTTTGCTTGGGTGGCATGTTGGCCCATAATTTTTTCTTTGGACTTCAGGCAAAAATAGTCATGAACCGGACATGTGTTGTGCAAAGTCGATGAAATGAAAATGGATAAAGAAAAAACACTTATTATCGCCGTCGCTCACCAGAAGGGCGGAACCGGCAAGACGACTACCGTGTGCAATTTGGCGGCATGCTTTGGCATGGCCGGCGATGGTCTTCGCGTTGCCGTTATCGACCTTGACGCACAGGGAACGGCGACGTCTCATCTAAATGGTGCAAGTTATTTCTCATCCGGTTCTTATCAGGTAATCGTCGGAACTAAATCCGTCTCCGAAGTCGCTCTGCCGACCGGGATTAAAAACTGCTTTATAGTTCCATCGACAAATTCCCTGGTGCTTTGTGAAATGGACCCCGTCGTGCGCAGCCTTTCCTTTAATGAAGTGCGTGAGCACATGCTGAGTAAGGCGGATGAGTTTGATGTGCTGATTGTCGATTGCCCTTCGGGATTGGGCATCATATCAACTATGGCGATTGCGATTGCCGACCTTGTGGTCATGCCGACCCCCCCACTTGCCTTCACCGAAGAGCCGTTGCGCGCTACGGTTGCTTATATCGACGATCTTCAAAAGGATGCCAACAGCAGAGCAGCCATAGTCCTGACCATGTATGAGCCTAAAATCAAATCACAAGAGAGATTGGTTAGGAAAATATGCGACGAATGGGGTGAAATGGTCGTTGATGTGAAAATACCTTTTGAAGACTTGGTTGAAGAAGCGGTGGAAAACAATGCCGTCATTGTCGAATTCGACAAACGCTCGGCAACCGCCATGGCCTATATAAAGCTGACGGAAAATTTAGGTGAACGCCTTGGTTTGAAACTTGATTTTTCAAAGCTTGCCGTTAATTCCTTAGGCACCGACCTTGTCCACGGCCTTGGCAAACTAATAGAACCACAAACCGACATCCATCCCTCTGTCTCGCAGAAGGAGGAAAAAGATTATATCGAAGAGCCGCCAACACCTGCAGCCATGCCCGTTGAACCACCTGCTGCGTTGTCGGTTACGCATGAAGGAGGTGAATGTATTATCCCTGTGGAGGGGATGGGGACGCCCGATGAAGTGCAACCCGCATCAACGGTCTCAGGCAAACCCAAAAAGAACCTGTTTCAAAAATCCCCGGGAAAGTTAAAGGTAAAAAGCCCCTTCGGCGATGCAGAAAAATTGCCGGAAGATCCGGGAAAAATACACGTACCAGAGGATATCCATACACCTGAGCCTACAAGTAATAAAATTAATATATTTAGGCTTATGTGTAGAATTGTGGCGTACACAATATTGATACTGGTATTTATTGTAGTAAGTATATTTATTCCTTAGAGAGTTGTTCTTTTGGTGGAAATGGCTAAATGATTGCATCCCAGGCAGACATACATTTACAAACACTGGATAACGTTCGTGATATCTTCCAGCAGGGAAAGATCACGAAGGCGATCGCGGTCATTGTTCAATTTCTTGATAAATATCCTGACCATCCGGAAGGATTGTATCTTTTCGGAACGCTTTTGATAGAGACAGGAGAACAATTAAAATTAAACGCTTATAACGAGCAAACAAACAACAATGGTTCCCCCCTTACTGAGGACATCAAAACAAAGTGGGTCAGCATCGTATCGGATGCGGAGGGAAACGACGCAGTTAAAGTGACCGATGCGTTCCAGAAACTGATGGCTGGTGCATCAAGCCTTGAAGTCGAAAATCTGTTGTCGGCGAAGGTTGGCCTGGACCTTTCTTCCTTACTGACAAAAATGGCCATTATTTCTTTTTGTCGCGCCGTAAAATTAGGAGCTGGTTCTTCCGCGGTAAAATATCTTGCAAACATCTTGATAGCGGAAAATCGTGTCGATGAAGCCGCCAAGATAATTTCCGACGGGATTGGCAAGAACCCTGACGACGAGACGCTTTTGGCGTTTCAGGCAAAAATCTTCGACATTATGGAGATGCATGAAGATGCTGACAGCATACGCCTTTCGGCATGCGCCCTGCTGATCAATAAAAGAGAAACAACGTTAGGCGCAACATCCATGGAAATAAAAGTTACCACCAAACTTTCCAAGGATATCGCCGAGGCTGGCAATGGCGACGAAGCCGAAAGGATTATGAAGATAAACATGTTCCGCCATCCAGTAACGGCCGGACAACTGGTAGAACAGGCATGGACATTTTATTATTCCGGACTAAACGAACTTGCCTGTGAAACCGCTTACAAGGCGGGCGTCATCGCCCCCCAAAGAAAAGACGTTAAGGCACTCCTTGAAAAAACGGTTTTTGCAGAAACCGATAAAACGAACCGGCTGAACGAATTGCTTCGCACTGCTATTTTCTCTCCTGACGATGCCGCTGCTTTTTATTCACTGGGAAACGCTTTACGCGATAATGGACGGCATATGGAAGCGGTGGCGGCTTTTAGGGCGGCATTAAAATATAAGCCTGATTATGTGGAAGCACGGCTGCGGATTATTTCCATTGTGTATTATAAAAATCACCTTGAAGCAGCTACAATTATGTCCGAGAACCTTACAGGCATGGCCCCGAACAATCCCTGGGTCCATGTTCAGCATGGCGACCTAATGTCGCAATCCGGACGCCCTGTGGATGCGGTTACATCGTACCGCAAGGCGGTCAAGCTAGCCCCTTCCATTAAGGACATACACAGGGCCATAGGCAACCAGTTGCTGAGTACCGGACGCTTGAAGGAATCTCTGTCCACGTTCTATTCAGCAGTTTCCCATGACCCTGGTAATTATAGGAACCTTGAAGGCCTGGCTGACGCAATGACATTATCGGGCCGTCACGGAGACGCCACGGTTTGGCTGCGCCGGGCGTTATTACTGAATAAAAGCTCGGTAATTCTTAGGCAGAAACTTGCCTGGTCACTGTTGCGTTGCGAACATTGGGATGAAGGTCGAAAATATCTTTCAGTGCCATCACATAAGCCACGAATAACCAAACCTGTTTGGGATGGATCAAGTCCCATACTTGGTTCCTTGCTGGCTTTCCACCGTCCTGAAGACCCGCTTGAACGCACTCTGATTGGTCTGGGTGTCGCCGCAAGAATGGCATCATCCGGCTATACCGTCATTTGCGAATGCCCGCCGTCAGTGGCGAAAATGGGGATACCTCCGGCCAGTGGAATTTCCATTATCGAGTATCAGCCGGATAACGTTAATGAAATAATCTCAAATGCCGACGTCACTGATTATATGCCTCTGGCGGACCTTATACTGATGGCAGGTCAGCCGGACCTGCTATTGCCGGAATGGCTAAATGCTGAAAGTAAAGATTCTGTAGAACCCGCGACTATAGAAAATGTCATACTTGCCCATTTAGACGATAAATTAAGCAATTTTCCCAAGTTGGATAAGCTATTCAACAAAATTGAGTCGGCAATTGCTGTACCGACAAAGAAAATCAGGACCGACGCCAAACTTTCGGCAATCACTACGACAATAAAACGGGCCGATGCGGTAATAACCGATGATCCGGTTATCGCATTGATTTCAGGTGCCTTGGGTGTCCCTTCCATATTCATAGTTGCCAACAATTCTGCTTGGTGGTGGGGCGACCATCGCCAACTGTCTCCTTTGGCGCAACGCCAGATGATGATCCACATCGACATGGAAACCGGGGTAGAGGAAATTGTTGGTAAAGTGCGTCATATGCTTGATAACAATATCCCTCCGCATGCCAGAGAACCACGTATACGCCCCAACATATATGATCAGCCGCTTATCGAAATGTTTGATCGTGTGGGCTCTTTTCCGGGTAGTCACAGCGGCGGAATAGTCAAAGTGGAGGTTTTAAATAGTAATTATGCATATCGGGCATTTTGTTCGGAAGGCGATAAACTGGTCCGCATAGGCCGATTTCCTCCTCCTATGCGTGGCTTTTTTACCAATGAGATACGCAGCATTATGACCGCCTCAAAGGTTGGTCTGGCACCGCGCATTACTTTTGCCGATGTATCCGATGGCGCCATGATTTGCGAGTTCATCGATGGAGAGACTATGGGCAGTGAATCGATGAAGCTATTTGTTAATGCACTATCTGTCGCCCGTGCGTTAGCTCTGCTCCACTCGCTGAGCCCTTTCCGGCGCAGGTTCGATATATTCAACAAGATAGGGCAAAATATCAAGCGACTACAACGTAACAATGTGAATGTATTTATTGAGAACAAGGTTCTTCATGACCTTATAGAACGCATAAGGAATATTCTTGCCGATAACAAAGTGCCTGCATGCTCGTGTCATAACAGTCCACTTTTACAAAATTTTATTTTCCGGCATGGAAAGATGGTTCTTATTGGATGGGAGGAAGCTGGTATGAGCGATCCCCACTGGGAACTGTCATCGATATCGGTCCAAACTAATATGGATGATGATCTGCGTGAGGCGTTTCTTAAAGAATATTTTGAGGTGGATAATCACCCGGCATCTTGCAGGATAACTCTACTTGAAGTGGTTTGCTGTTATTATGGGTGGACTGAGGCGCTATGCGCCAAGCTGAACGACGCAGAAAGCGCAAAATCTCAGAAGGAAGTGGTTAATTGGTGGAAAATGTTTAAAGAGCGCGTTTCACACGGAAGATTCTCCCCCGCACTAAACGCCGCAGAGAACTACCGCTGGAATTCCTAACCTATTTACGCAAATAGTTATGCACTGCAAGTCTGGCGTTTGAAGAACTACCACTCAACCTTATCTATATTATCAAACTCGACCGTCCCTTCCTCAGTCGTTATTCGACCCGATGACCCGCTATCAATATCGATTGAGGTTTGTCCATCGGCTATATCAACCTGTTCACCATCTATTTCCAGCGTCCATCCGCCACCATCGATGGATGCAGCCGGACCCCCATCAAGGCCGACGTCTATGGTATCTGTCCAATTGCCTCCACCGCCATCGACCTGTGTGTTGCCTTCAATTGAATTGAAGATGAACATATCGTTACCCGAGTCACCATAAAGATTATCGCTGCCGTCACCTCCATAGATGGTGTCATTACCATCGTCCCCATGAATGGTATCGTCGCCCGAGCCACCATAAATGGTGTCATCACCAGAGCCGCCAGAGATAGCGTCGTCGCCCGAGCCGCCGGAGATCGAGTCATCAGCACTGGTTCCGGTAGTACCGTCCGAACCATCGTCGCCGCCATCGTCACTGCTATCGTCACCGCTATCGTCACCGCTATCGTCACCGCTATCGTCACCGCTATCG
>CAZEFJ010000026.1:0-18501 GCA_964511465.1 uncultured Hyphomicrobiales bacterium | reverse complement strand
GCCCGTGATTTAGCTGGTCGCGCCATCACGAAACAGCTTATAGACCAGACTATCGCGCAAGGCATTGTAGGAAGCGTCGATAACGTTGGCGGAAACACCGACGGTTGACCATGTCCGGCCCTGGTCGTCGGCGGATTCTATCATCACCCTGGTTACCGCCGCAGTGCCCGCGCCGGGGGTCAGTATACGGACCTTGTAGTCAACCAGTTTAAGGTCTTTCAGCTGGGGATACAGTGGCAACAGAACCTGACGCAGGGCCGCGTCAAGCGCGTTCACCGGCCCGTTGCCCTCGGCCACCGCCATCCGCACCCGGCCTTCGGTTTCCAGTTTGACGGTCGCCTCGGACAGGGTTACCAGATCACCCTTGGCATTCCAGCGGCGCTCGTCGATAACCCTGAAACTTGTCAGCCTGAAATATTCCGGTACATCACCAAGGGCGCGCCGGGCCAGCAATTCGAAGCTGGCCTCCGCCCCGTCATAAGCGTAGCCGTCGAATTCACGCTGTTTTACGGTCTCGACAATCTGTGCCAACTTGGGATCATTGGCGTCTATTTCCAGTTCGATCTCGCGGAACCGGGCCAGGATGTTGGATTTTCCCGACTGGTCCGAAACCACTATATGACGGCGGTTGCCGACGGCTTCCGGCTCTATATGTTCGTAACACCGCGGATCTTTTTCCACCGCCGAAGCATGTAACCCACCCTTGTGGGCAAATGCCGATTTGCCGACATATGGGGCACTACTGTCGGGTATCCGGTTAAGGCGCTCGTCCAGAACCCGCGAAAGATGGGTTAAACGGCCAAGATCGTCTTTTGAAAGGCCGGTCCGATAGCCCATCTTGAGCATCAGCGAGGGGATTATCGAAATCAGGTTTGCGTTGCCGCAACGCTCACCCAGACCGTTAAGCGCGCCCTGCACATGGCAAACCCCGGCCCGCACCGCGGCAAGGCTGTTGGCGATAGCGTTGCCGGTATCATTGTGGGTGTGAATACCCAGACTTTCGCCGGGGATATGCTTTATCACCTCGCCGACGATGGTCTCTATCTCGTCGGACAGGGTGCCGCCGTTGGTATCGCACATGACGATCCATCTTGCCCCCGCATCATATGCCACCCTCAGACAATCGAGGGCAAAAGCCGGGTTGGCCTTGTAGCCATCGAAAAAATGCTCGGCGTCGAATATTACCTCGTCAAGGCGGCGCCGGGATAGCTCTATGCTTTCGCCGATCATTTTGAGGTTTTCTTCCGGCTTGATGCCAAGCGCCACATCGACCTGAAAGTCCCAGGTTTTGCCGACGATGCAGGCGACCCTGGCGGGGGTCGAAAGAATGGCATTGAGGCCGGGATCGTTGTCGGCACTGCGACCGGGGCGCCGGGTCATGCCAAAGGCGGTCAGTCTGGCGCGATCAAAGACCGGAGGGTCGGCAAAGAAGGTGTCATCGGTGGAATTTGCCCCCGGCCAGCCACCTTCGACATAATCAAAACCTATGCTGTCAAGCTCGCGGGCAATTGCCACCTTATCGGCGGCACTGAAATCAACGCCGTGGGTCTGGGCCCCGTCGCGCAGCGTGCAGTCGTAGATGTATATACGTTTTCCGTTCATCAACCGTGTTCTTTCAGGCATCCGTCCACGGACTTGTGATGCCGCCTTGAAGTTTAATTTAATAATTTTAATTGAATAAGCGTAATATAAACATTCTATAACTAATTTTATTTTTTGGAAGATATCGGGAATAGATATAGTGATACGGTACCACGGCTGGAAAGAATGAGTGATACACTAGATACAGTCCCCGAGGACAGTGCAGAATTCAAGGCTTTACAGGAAAGGGCAAGGGGTTCGAACGTAAACGAACAAACCCTTCTCGCCACCGACTACCTCAACCATTTCAACGAAATTGTGATGACCCTGGAAATGCTGGCCGACATGCCGGAATTGATGGAGGACGCCAGGGCATGGCAACCCAAGGACTATAAGGACCATTTTCGCGACAGCACCATCGCCGATAAGGAACTGGCGATAGAAGCCTATGATTTTGTCCCCTCCAGATACCGCCGACCTTTCGAGATGACCATATCAACCATCAACCAGCTTATTCTGATGACCCTCGACCGCGTCCAGAGGGCTATTTCAAACAACGACACCGAACATCTCAGGGAAAATATGGCCGAGGCCTCGCACAGCATCCAAAAGCTGATGGATATGGCCTCGGCCAACATCCACGGCAGCGAGAAAACCCTCGACCAGTCGGAAATCGATTCCCTTATCGGCGGGTAGAGCCCATCATATTCGTTTCCATATGGTTTCTCCGGCACTGTCCTCCAGGCTCACACCTTTTTCGGCAAGCATGTCACGAATCCGGTCGGCGGCGGCGAAGTCCTTTTTTTCGCGGGCTTTTATGCGCTCGGCAATCAGGGCTTCAATTTCACTTTCCGGGATCGAACCGGCGGCCTTGGGAGCCCACTTGAACCAATCTTCGGGGTCCTGTTGAAGAAGCCCCAAAGGTTCGGCTGATTTCAAAAGAGCCGCCTTTATCCTTTCCGGAGTATTTCCGGCTAACTGCCCCTCGGGATCACGAAACGAATTAAGGGTGCGAAGAAAACCACGAAGAACGGAAATCGCCTTGGGGGTATTGAGGTCGTCTTCAAGGGCATATTGAACCATCACGTCATTAATGCCTTTGCTGTCCGGCTCAATATCCGAAAAATGCTGCAACGCCCCGTAAAAACGATCCAGTTCACGCTTGGCCTCGGCAATGCCTGCCTTGGTGAAATCCAGGGGCTGGCGATAATGGGTCTTTAGCAGGGTCAGACGAATGGCCTCGCCGGGGAATTCTTCCAGCAGTTCATGGACGGTATAGAAATTACCCAGGGACTTGGACATCTTCTCGCCCTCGGCCATGAGATAGCCGTTGTGCATCCAGTATTTGGCCATGATTTCGGTGCCGTGGGCACAGCAGCTTTGGGCGATCTCGTTTTCGTGGTGGGGAAATATCAGATCCTGACCGCCGCCGTGGATATCGAAGGTCCGGCCAAGATATTTACGGCTCATCGCCGAACATTCCAGATGCCAGCCCGGACGACCCCTGCCCCATGGACTGTCCCAGCCCGGAAGTTCGGCCCCGGACGGTTTCCACAGGACAAAATCGGCGGCGTCTTTTTTGTAGGGGGCGACTTCTACTCTCGAGCCGGCAATTATCTCGTCGCGGCTGTTACCGGACAGCTTTCCGTAACCATCCCATGACGGGACGGAAAAAAGGACATGACCATCGGCCTCATAGGCATTGCCCGCACCAATCAACGCCTGGGCAAGCTCTATCATCTCGGCGATATGGTCGGTGGCACGAGGTTCGACATCCGGGGCCAGCGCCCCAAGGGCTTTCATGTCCTGATTGAAGTCTTTTGCCGTGCGTTCGGTTATGACGCGGATATCCTCGCCGGTTTGCTTTGCCCTGGCGTTGATCTTGTCGTCCACGTCGGTGATGTTGCGAACGTAGGTGACTGTCCCGTAAAGACGGCTCAACAGCCGGTAAAGAATGTCAAAAACGATTACCGGCCTGGCATTGCCGATATGGGCATGGTTATAGACCGTCGGCCCGCAGACATACATTCCGACCGTGTCTTCCTTCAAGGGCTCGAATATCTCTTTCCTGCGGCTCAGGGTATTGTAGATGTTAAGGGTCATTTTTTGTCCTGGTAGAGGTTGGTAAGCGGATAACGTCGATCCCGGCCAAAGCCGCGGCGGGTAATCTTGACCCCCGGCGGGGCCTGCCGGCGTTTGTACTCGGCCCGGCCCAGCATATTCCATATCCGGCGCACCAGTTCCGTATCAAAACCGCGCCCCGCCGCCTCGCCCACCGAGCCGTCATCTTCGACCAGGTATTCGAGGATCGGATCAAGAACCTCGTAGGGGGGCAGTGAATCCTGATCGGTCTGGTTGGCTCTCAGCTCGGCCGACGGCGGCTTGGTTATCACCCGTTCCGGCATGACCGGACCGCTTTTGCCGAAGGCCCCCGAGGGAAAGTTTTGGTTGCGCCAGACGGACAGCGCGAAAACATCCGTCTTGTAGATATCTTTCAGCACCGAATATCCGCCACACATGTCGCCGTAAAGGGTCGCATAGCCAACCGACATTTCAGATTTATTGCCGGTGGTCAGAACCATATGGCCCAGCTTGTTGGAAATCGCCATAAGGATCAGTCCACGGATTCTGGCCTGGATATTTTCTTCGGTCACATCGGCGGGGTAATCCCTGAATGTCTCATCAAGCATACCGTCAAACGCCTTCATCGCCGGTTTTATTCCCACCCGGTCCATCCGCACGCCGAGAAACTCTGCGGTGGCGGCGGCATCTTCGATACTTTGATCCGAGGTATGGGGAGAATCCATCATCACGCAATGGACCTTTTCCGGGCCCAGGGCATCGACCGCGATTGCCGCGCTAAGGGCGCTGTCGATACCCCCCGACAAGCCGATGACAACGCCGGGAAAACCGTTTTTTTCGACATAATCGGCAAGCCCCGTGCTCATTGCCCGATATATCGCCTCAAGCCGCCCCGAAGGGGCCTGGCGATCCCCCTCCCGGCAACTCCACAAGCCGCCGCTTTGCCGCCATCTCGTCGGCACCACCACGGGGGCCCATGATTTAGCCTGAACCGGGATATTCCCATCCCTGTCCATGACGAACGAAGCGCCGTCGAAAACCAGTTCGTCCTGCCCGCCGACCAGGTTTACGTAGATCAGCGGCAATCCGGTCGCTTTGGTCCGTGCCGTCGCAAGCTGGCGTCGCTCATCACATTTATTGACCTCGAATGGTGATCCGTTTATCGCAACCAGAATATCCGATCCGGCCGCGGCAAGATTATTGCTGACGGTGTCGGTCCACATATCTTCGCAAACCATTACCCCCAGCCTCAGCCCCCTGAAGTCCACCGGACGGGCCGCCGGACCGGCGGTGAAAACCCGTTTTTCATCGAAAACACCATAATTCGGGAGTTCACATTTCAGACTGACATCTTTGATGCTTCCGCCCTCAAGCAGCAGGGCCGCGTTGTACAGTAAGCCGTCAACCCGCCACGGCGCACCGACCAGAACAGCCGGTCCACCGACGGAAGTCTCATCGGCAAGGGATTTTATCGTGTCCTCGACGTTATTGATGAATGCGTTTTTCAGCACCAGGTCTTCCGGCGGATAGCCGGATATGGTCAATTCGCCAAAGACCACCAGATCGGCGTCTTTGGCCTCGGCACATGCGCCACGGACAAGATCGGCATTGCCGCCGACGTCACCAACGGTTGGGTTGATCTGTGCGATTGCTACGGTTAGGATTTCTGTCATTATTCTGGCTACTGAATTCAAGGTTCGGGAATATACTCTTTCTTGTCCCCATAAGGTCAAAAAAAAGCATGGCAGAAAACGACATCCGCAGTACCCGAAAAATGTGCAAGAGCATGGCTGATACTGTTCTCGACCTGTTTATAGAGCATATGCAGGAAGCGGCAAAGCTGGATGAAGATATCATGCTGGAACCGCAGGAACTGGTGGTTCAGAGACGTGCCTTCAAGAAGGATAAAGAGGAAAAATATCTCAGGCTTACCCAGAAGATTGCTGAAAAATGGCTTTCTAAAATTGAAAAAGACCATTGGGATCAGTCCCGCAAGCGCCCCTTCGAGCGCGCACTGGTACAGAGATTTTCGCACCTTTTCCCGCCGACCGAGCCGCTTTACGACGAGGGAACCGTTTCCAGACGCGCCCTGCCGGGTATTATGGCCTCATTCGAGAAGCTGGCAGGATGCGAATTCATCGAACAATGCCAGGGCGCGGGAAGAAAAATATTTGCCCAGGTAAAAGAGAACCAGGGAAAATCATTTACCTGGGACGACTATTACCATGACCCCGCAATCGGCGAACTTGTAAATGACCTGATGGCAATTATTGCGTGGTCATTCAAGGATGCCAATGTTCGGATGAAGTGGATGCAGGGAAACATAAACCGCCACCTGGCGGCGCCCGAGGACTACGCCTTCGAGGGTGATGAAGTGTATACCTGGACAATCAAGGAAAAAGCCATGGTCCGGCTGCTGGTCGCCCTGTTGTCGGATTTCAAGGAAAAAATATTCCACGAGGAAAGCCGTAAGCCACTCTATACCCGTTATGGTGAGAAAGCCTGCGAAACCATCAAAACCGTTATTCTACAACTTGACGAAGCGAATTCATAAGGTCGACTGTTTTGATATCTTGCGAAAGCACCGTATGGAAAAAGACGACGACAATTTAGTATCTTCCGAGCCTGGTCCCGATTCCGGCGAAAGCCTGTCTTTCGAGATTATGGACGGTTTCGTCGACCGGTTGGTCGAGGAAATGGCAAGGCCGGAATTCGTCGTCTCCGCCGATCAGCTAAAGTCACTAGCCGCCAGTTTCAAAAGCGAAAATGCCCCGGCCTATCTTGCCAAATTCAGAGATTATCTGGATCAGCGCCTGAACCGACACGAAGAAGAAATCTGGGACCAGACCAGAAAACGGCCTTTCGACCGCATGATGGTCAAGCGATTTGGCCATCTTTTCCCGGGCGAGGGCGGCCTCGATAACGACAAGGAGGCCCTTTCACGGCGTATTCTTCCCGGCTTTTTCATGTCGATTCAGCAGATGGCCGGACCGGAACTGTTCGAACAGTGCCAAACCGCCTGCAAGACGATAATCAAACTGGAAAAAACGGCATCCGGAAACCGTCTTAAATGGAGGGAAATCTATGATAATGCCGAGGCCAATGAACTGGTAGACGATATATTTGCCGTGGTAGCGTCCTACTTCGAGGATTTTGAAAAACGATGTAAATGGATGCACGACATCATCGAAAGCCATCTTGCGTCCGCCGAGGATTACGCGTTTGAAGGAGAAACAATCGATGAATGGCGGCTAACCATGGACCACATATATCGGCTATTGCAGGCAATGTATGAACAGATACGGCAAAAACTGGCCGACGAGAAGGGGCGGCATCACATAGAAGTCCGCTATGGCCGAAAATCATACCTTGCACTGGAAGCCATCATACGCGACATCGATGCCGCCTTTCCCGCCAACCCGTAGAAGTGGCTGGAATTTTTTTGCGTTAACCAATATCCTCGCCCGGACATGAGCAAGCAATCAAAATCGATTAAAAAGCCGATTAAAGAGAATGTCTGGGTCGGCGAATCCAGTCGCAAAAAGGCGGACCGCGCCGAAATATTCGCGCCCAGTGCGGCACCTGGAATAGGCGGGACAAAATACAAGCTTACCGCCAAGGGAGGTCGCCCAGGCTCCACATCCTCGGTCGGCAAAGTCAGCCCCGCACCCAAACCCGTGCCTCCAGCTTCCGCCAGCAAACCTGCCCCGGCGAAAAAGCCGGTTCCGACAAAAAAAAAGGTAATTACCAAAAAACCGGCAACCGCCAAAGTCGCAACCACCCCGGCCAGCCAGAGCAAAGCAATGGCCGAGGCCGTTACCTCTTCTTTCCTTGATCGTCTGACCGACGAAGCAAAACGCAAGGGAGGAACGCTTACCGTCGAGGACCTGGAAGGTATGAACCAGGAATTCGCGGAAAAAGCAGAGGCATTGCAGGTTGTTTTTGAAAAATCGTTCGAGGAATATGTCCGTGTCCGTGAGCGCTCGTCATGGGAACAATCCCGCAAATATCCTTTCGACCGAATAATCGTTAAATCATTTTCCCACCTGTTCGCCGACGACAAGGGCCTGCTGGAAGCCGACGACACAATATCCAGACGCATCCTGCCCGGATTTTTCATGGCGCTTGCGATGATGCTGGGAGCGGACCTCATCAAGACCTACCAGGAACAATGCCGCAAAATCGTTGCTAAAATTAAAAAAGACAGTAAAGAGGCCTTCGATTGGGATAAGGTATACAGCGACAAACAGGCCAGAAAAATTGTCCTGGATGCCCAGGTCACCATAGCCATCCACTTCAAGGACATGAAAAAACGCGGTGAATGGTTCATCGACCTGATAAACAGCCATTTGCCGCCACTTGGCAGCGATCGCAACCCGGATGAAAAGGCATGGACATTTACCGATAAAGCGTTGCAACGCTTTATCGGATCCCTGATGTCGGACCTGAAAAAGACCCTCTCCGACGAAGGGGGAAGAATGTACATATCAAAGCGTCACGGCGTTGAAACCTGCGTCGAGCTGGCGGATATTATCAAGCAGTTTGAATCCTCCCGGTAAGGCCCAATGCTTCACCGCACAAAAATTGTTTTGACAGTCGGCCTGATCGCCCGTAATGTGAATGATAATCATTTTCATCTGTAGTGTTTAACCTACTCACTACAGGCTTTGTTTTGTGCGTTGGAGATCATGGGAAAAACTGTAAGAAAAACGGCGATGCCGTCTATTGTGGCGATCGGTCTGCTTTACCTCCTTGCCGGGACCACCGGGGCAATGGCAGCGGTTGACGCGCCGGTTGCACTTGGCGGCGGGGCCGGGGGCGGCATAAGTCCGGCGGTAGAATCCTTTCTGATAATTCTAAGAGAAGGGTTCGAGGCGATGTTGATCGTAATGGCGCTGGTTGTCTATATGCGCCGACGCGATGCCGAAACCAGCACGGTTGCCATCTGGTGGGGACTCGGCACGGGGATTGCGGCAAGTGTCGTCATGGCCTGGGCAATGGACTCACTATTTTCCCTCAATCCTGACTCCAAGGGGGTCTTCGAGGGGCTGACCATGTTGGCGGCGGCCCTTGTCATGTTCTATGTCAGTTACTGGATGTTTGCCCGACGCGAGGCGGAAAGATGGAACTCGTTCGTCAAGGGACAGGCCGAAAAGGCGGCCTCCAGAGACAGCCTTTTCGCCCTCGGCATGGTGGCGTTTCTGGCGGTATTGCGCGAAGGTGCAGAGACCGTATTGTTCGTCCGGGCGGTGTTTGCCGACAATGCCGGGTTCGAGGAAACGGTGTGGACAGGGCTTGCGATCGGAAGCGTATCACTGGTGGTCTTGTTTTACATATTTCGTAATGGGGCCATGCGAATCCCAATCGGCCTGTTTTTCTCTCTGACCGCGATCTTTCTTTATTTTATGGCTGTGCGCTTTACCGGCACCGGGGTGCATGAATTGCAGGAGGCCGGCTGGGTCGTTGAAACCGCCATTTCCAGTCTTCCCAGGATTAAATGGATTGGTCTTTATCCTACCTTCGAGACCGTGACGGCGCAGCTTATAGCATTTGCACCGCTTGCCATCGGGGCCGCCATCATGTGGCATAAACGCCAGGGCGAGACGGCATCTTCCTGACAAGGCGGCTAATGCCTTATGACCACCCTTTACAGTCATCCGGTTTGCATCGACCACGATCCCGGCTTTAACCATCCCGAATGCCCGGCCCGGCTTGAAGCCATTATGGCGGCTCTTGACGGTGATCGTTTTGCTTCTCTGCTCAGGGAAAAAGCCCCTTTGGCAAAAATCCAGGACATAGAGCGGGTTCACGATAAAGGCTATGTGGCCGACATTCTGGCAGGCTCGCCTTCTACGGGCCAGGTTTATCTGGACGGCGATACCGCCATGTCGGCGGCGTCCTCCGAGGCGGCGTTGCGGGCTGCCGGGGCCTTGTGCGCGGCAGTGGAGGCGGTGGCAGAAGGCCGGACAGACAACGCGTTCTGCGCCGTACGACCGCCCGGCCACCATGCCGAAAGTTCGCGGGCGATGGGATTTTGCCTGTTCAACAATGTCGCCATCGCGGCCCGCCACGCCCAGGATATTTGCCGCATGAAACGGGTTGCGGTAGTTGATTTCGACGTTCATCACGGTAACGGAACCCAGGCCGCCTTCGAGAATGACGCCTCCCTGTTTTACGCATCAAGCCACCAGTCGCCATGTTATCCGGGTTCTGGTCGCGGCTCCGAGCGGGGGCTAGGCAACATATTCAACGCCGAACTCGCCCCCGGTTCCGGGTCCGAAGAATTCCGTGCCGCTTATCGGCACGCGATACTCCCGGCGCTGAGTGATTTCAAGCCGGAGATGGTGATTATTTCAGCCGGATTCGATGCCCATATAGACGACCCGCTGGCGCAATTGAACCTTGCCACCGAGGATTTCGCATGGCTGACGGCAGAGATTAAAACCATCGCCGAGCAATGTTGCGATGGCCGTCTGGTGTCTGCGCTGGAAGGCGGCTACGACCTTGCCGCCCTGGCGGACAGCGTAGCGGCGCATGTTTCTGTGTTGATGGACAACTGAGACGGCTATACTGTTGGCCTGTTTCCTGTCCGGGGGTAATTAATGACCAAAAATGCTACCGATTCCGAAATATCAGAACTTAGCTTTGAAGAGGCGCTGGCCGAACTGGAAGCCATAGTCCGCCGACTTGAGGAGGGCCGGGGCGAGCTTGACGGGGCAATCAAATCATACGAGCGCGGCGCGGCGCTTAAAAAACACTGCGAAGCCAAACTTCAGCAAGCCCGGGCCAAGTTGGAAAAGATCGTTGTCGGTGACGACGGTGAGGCGTCCGGCGTTGAGCCAGGATCGGAGCCTGGAAAAATTGAATAGCTTCAAAAAGCTTCTCGCCGCCGGTGCCGCCGAAGTTACGGAAACGCTGGACCAGTTGTTGAGAGCCGAAGACGGCCAGGAATCAAGACTGGCCGAGGCGATGCGATATGTCTCGTTAAGCGGCGGCAAACGCATTCGTCCGTTCATGGTCAGGGAAAGCTCCAGGCTGTTCAATGTCGCACCGTCATGTGCGCTTAGGGTCGCGGCGGCGGTAGAGATGATTCATTGCTATTCTCTGGTCCACGACGATTTGCCGGCCATGGACGACGATAATCTGAGACGGGGCCAGCCGACATGCCACATAAAGTATGATGAGGCGACGGCGATTCTCGTTGGTGACGCCCTTTTAACCAAGGCTTTCGAGGTGTTGGCCGGGGAACCCACCCATTCCGACCCCAGGGTGCGGAGCGAACTTATCGTCGAGATCGCCCGGGCCAGCGGCGGCGAAGGTATGGTCGGCGGTCAGATGTTCGACCTGATGGCCGAAAACCAACAGCTTGACATGCCGGGAATAACCCATTTGCAAAGGCTGAAAACCGGGGTTCTGATCGGCTTTTCATGCGAGGCCGGGGCAATCCTTGGCAAGGCCCCGGAAACGGCGCGCCACGCACTCCATGCCTATGCCCATGATCTTGGTCTGGCATTCCAGATCGTTGACGATATTCTTGATGTCGAGGGCGACGAAAAAGAGGTTGGAAAGAAAATAGGAAAGGATAAAATGGCTGGCAAGGCGACGTTCGTTTCGCTGCTTGGACTTGAACGGGCCCGCAGCCAGGCTGATATTCTGGCCGATCAGGCGATACAGCACCTTGATTTATTTCTCGAAAAGGCGGATTCTCTAAGGGATCTTGCAAAATATGTCGTAAGCAGAAAGTCCTGAGAGCGGATGTTGCCGTATTTTTTGGGAAGGCTTTGAGACTAGTTGGGGAAGCAAAAATTGACAAAAGATTGCCAGACGCAGCTTTTGGACACTATTGCGGACACCTCGGACATTCGTGATCTTTCGATGGATCAGTTGCCGGTGTTGGCCGACGAAGTGCGTCAGGAGATGATCCGGGTGGTTTCATTTACCGGCGGACACCTGGGGGCCAGCCTCGGCGTGGTCGAGCTTACGGTTGCCCTGCACCATGTCTTTAATACCCCCACCGACCGCCTTATATGGGATGTCGGCCACCAGTCATATCCCCACAAAATTCTTACCGGACGGCGTCAAATGATGCGCACCATTCGCCAGCCCGGCGGAATTTCCGGTTTTACCAAGCGTTCGGAAAGTGAATACGACCCGTTCGGGGCCGGGCATAGTTCAACATCTATTTCAGCCGGTCTGGGAATGGCCGTGGCGCGCGACCTGATGGGCCGCGACAACCATGTCATAGCGGTTATCGGTGACGGCTCGATGAGCGCCGGAATGGCTTATGAGGCAATGAACAATGCCGGCTCGATGGATGGACGGCTGATTATCATACTCAACGACAACGATATGTCGATCGCACCTCCGGTCGGCGCCATGAGCGCCTATCTTTCGCGGCTGATATCGTCACGGCCCTACCGTTCTATCCGCCATCTGGCAAAAGAGATTTCCAAAAAATTCCCCCGGCCGATCGAGGAAGCGGCCCGCAAGGCAGAGGAATACGCGCGCGGCATGGTCACCGGCGGCACCCTGTTCGAGGAAATGGGCATCTACTATGTCGGCCCCATAGACGGCCATAACATGGATCATCTGGTGCCGATTCTGAAAAACCTGCGCGAAGACACCGATCCCGGCCCGGTTCTGTTGCATGTGGTGACAAAAAAAGGGCACGGCTACACCCCGGCCGAGGAAGCCCCGGACAAATACCATGGTGTGGGAAAATTCGACGTGGTTACCGGCGAGTTGGTTGCGTCCACCGCCAAGGCCCCGTCCTATACTTCGGTGTTCGCCAACGCCCTGGTCGACGAGGCGGAGAAAGATGACCGTATCGTCGGCATTACCGCCGCAATGCCGGCTGGCACCGGCCTCGATAAACTGGCCCAGCGATTCCCCGAGCGGTGCTTTGACGTAGGCATCGCCGAACAGCACGCCGTAACCTTTGCCGCTGGCCTGGCAAGCGAGGGTTACAAGCCGTTTTGCGCCATATATTCCAGCTTTATGCAGCGTGGATATGACCAACTGGTGCATGATGTGGTTATCCAGAAGCTACCGGTTCGTTTTGCCCTGGACCGGGCCGGACTGGTCGGGGCCGACGGGGCCACCCATGCCGGGGTTTTTGATATATCGTTTCTCTGCTGTCTGCCGGGAATTGTCGTCATGGCCCCATCGGACGAGGCCGAATTAATGCATATGGTGGCCACCGCCGCGGCCATTGACGATCGGCCCAGCGCCCTGCGTTATCCGCGTGGCAACGGTGTCGGCGTCGATCTGCCGGATCACGGCGAGGTGCTTGAAATCGGCAAGGGGAGGATATTGAGAGAAGGCTCGACAGTCGCCATCCTCAGCCTTGGCAGCCGTTTGCAGGAATCCCTGAAAGCCGCCGACATGTTGGCGGCAAAGGGATTTTCCACGACCGTCGCGGACGCCCGCTTCGCCAAGCCCATTGATGAAGACCTGGTCCGCCGTCTGGCCTTGCAACACCAGGTCATGATTACTATAGAGGAAGGCTCTCCGGGCGGGTTCTCGGCCCATGTAATGCACTTCATGAGCCAAAACGGATTGCTGGATAATGGCCTGAAATTCCGCGCACTAACGATTCCAGACCGCCTTATAGAACAGGCGCCTCCCTACGATCAGCACGAGGACGCGGGCCTCAACGCTTCTCATATAGTGGCCACCGCACTGAAAGCCATGGGCCATATCGAAGAAGCCGCAAAACCGGCAAGTGCCTGAAAAACAGAGAAAAATCCGCCTTGATCAATTGCTGGTCGAACGCGGCCTTGCCGAAAGCCGGGCCAGAGCCCAGGCCTTGATAATGGCAGGCAAGGTATTCTCCGAGACCAGACGAGCCGACAAGCCCGGTCATAAATTTCTTTCCGATGCAGATATAGAGGTCAAGGGACGGGATCATCCGTGGGTCTCGCGCGGCGGAGTAAAGCTGGCATATGGACTGGACCACTTTGGCATAGATCCGCAAGGCCTGACGTGTCTGGATGTCGGGGCTTCGACCGGCGGCTTCACCGATGTCCTGTTAAGCCGGGGTGCAGACAAGGTATATGCCGTCGATGTCGGACACGGCCAACTGGCCTGGAAAATTCGCCAGGACAGCCGTGTGGTGGTGTTGGAAAAAACCAACTCGAGAAACCTGAACCGGGACATCATAGACCAGCCGGTCGATCTTGTGGTTAGCGATGTCAGCTTCATCAGCCTGGAAGTTGCGCTTCCGGCGGCCCTGAGGCTGGCCGCGCCGGGGGCCTGTCTCATTGCCCTCATCAAACCCCAGTTCGAGGCCGGTCGGGGCGAGGTAGGCAAGGGCGGGATAGTTCGCGAGACAAAAATACATGTATCGGTCTGCCAACGCATCGAAAGCTGGCTGTCGGCAAGAGAGGGCTGGAGGGGGCTGGGTATCTGCCAAAGCCCGATAACCGGGGCCGAGGGAAATGTTGAATTTCTTATCGGAGGGAGGCTTGAGAAATAACATTAAGGTTTGATGACAAAGAACGATTTCTTTGCAATACACCGGCATTGCCGGTTATCCTGCATTCAAACGAGAGGCGATTATGGTTAGCCGCAGGCTCAAGAATACAATAAAGGATGGATTGCCGTCTCTGGAATCCCTTCTTACGCCATCCAGCATGCCAAAGTCGGCGGCATCCACCCTGGCCGCCGGTGGCAAGAAGAGGAAGTCGCCCGGACCGGCCCCCGGCAAGAATCTCAAGGCGGCTGCGGTAAAGGTGAAAAAACGCGCCGCCACGCCCGCCAAAGGCAAAAAAGCCGCCGCTACCCCGCCGGCTGCACCCAAGGTCAATCCACGGTCAAGAGGGGCGAGCGAACTTGGCTCGCCGGAAGTTTACCTGAACCGTGAGCTGACCTGGCTAAACTTCAATTACCGCGTCCTGCATGAAGCTGGCGATCCGCGCACGCCGCTTCTTGAACGGGTTAAATTCCTCGCCATCACCAGTTCCAACCTGGATGAATTCTTCATGAAGCGTATCGGCGGGCTTAAACAGCAGGTCGGGGCCGGGGTCAAGGATCTTACCATCGACGGATGCAGCCCGGCCGAACAAATTGCCAATTGCGCCCAGGTAGTCCGCGAAATGCAGGCCCGGAAACGGGAAGTATATATGGAACTTGTCAGGGAGCTGGGCCGCCACGACATCCGCATAACTTCGTACCGCAAGCTTTCCGGGGAAGAACAGGCCAGTATGCGGGAATATTATATGGACAATATTTTCCCGCTGGTCACGCCTCTGGCTATGGACCCGGCACATCCTTTCCCATTTATTTCCAATTTGTCGCTGAATTTGCTTGTGACATTGAACTATCACAACGATCAGACCGAAGTTATGGCCCGGGTCAAGGTGCCGGTGGGCGGCATTGTACCAAGGTTCCTGAGAGTCGGCGACGCTACCAGATTTGTCCCCCTTGAAGATGTCATGGCGAATAACCTGGAACTTCTGTTTCCCGATATGGAGGTTATGTCGTGTGAACTGTTCCGGGTTACCCGCAACTCCAACACCGAGCAGGACGAGGAAGACGCAGGCGACCTTCTGGCAATGATAGAATCCGAACTGCGTGACCGAAAGTTCGCCCCGATAGTCAGATTGCAGACAATGAGGGGGATCGACCCGGTACACCGTGGCATGCTGGCCGCCGAGTTGGGGCTGGACGAGGAAATGGACGTTTACGAATCCGACATAATGATCGGCCAGAGCGATCTTATGGAACTGGCCAGCCTGGACATTCCGTCGCTGCTCTATCCGGCCCACCATCCGATCGACAATATTCGCCTGAAGAACGAGAATCTGAACATATTTCACGTTATCCGCAAGGCTGGAACGATCCTGCTGCAACATCCTTATGAATCATTTACCAACTCGGTCGTCCGCTTCGTCCGCGAGGCCAGTACCGACCCCAAGGTTCAGGCGATAAAGATGACCCTGTACCGAACCTCTGCCGACACCCGGATAATAGAGCTTCTTGTCGACGCCGCACGCAACGGCAAACAGGTTGCCGTGGTTGTCGAGCTAAAGGCGCGATTTGACGAGGCGGCAAATATTCACTGGGCCAGCCGCCTTGAAGAAGTCGGGGTCCATGTTACCTACGGCGTGCTGGGCCTGAAGACCCACTCCAAGACTATTCTGGTTATTCGCCGCGACTATAACGGCCTGCGCCGTTACGCCCATATAGGCACCGGCAACTACCACGCCGGAACCGCCCGTCAGTACTTTGACCTGGGCATCCTGACCAGCGATGACGATACCGGCCGGGATTTGACCGAGCTTTACAATTACCTGACTACAAGTTGCAAGCCGGCACGGAAGTATCGCAAGCTTCTGGCGGCGCCGAAAGCGATGAAGAAGGCACTGCTTGCAAAAATAGAAAGGGAAATCGAGGGCCATTCCGAAAAATCACCGGGACTGATCCGCCTGAAGACCAACGCGCTTGAAGATCAGGCGATTACCGACGCCCTCTACCGTGCCTCTATGGCCGGGGTCAGGGTCGAACTGATAGTCCGCGACAGTTGTCGGCTTCGGCCCGGAATTAAGGGTCTGTCCAAAAATATTACGGTCATCAGCATAGTCGGGCGGTTCCTTGAACACACCCGCATATACTATTTTCAAAACAACGGTGATGAAGAATATTTCATCGGCTCCGCCGACCTTATGAAACGCAATCTGGAAAGCCGTGTCGAAATTCTCACCCCGATTGATGATCCGGCCCATCGCGAGGAACTTTGCCGGATACTCGATGCCCAGACCAACGATTACCGCAACGCCTGGGAAATGCGCCCGGACGGCACCTACTTCCAGCGTATACCACACCGGGAAAACCAGCAGGCCGGATCACAACAGGAGCTTATCAACTCTGCCGAACTCCGCGCCGCAGAAGCCGACCGACTGCGCAAGCGTAAACCAAGAACCATAGCCAAACGCTCCCGCTAAGAATATTGGCGGCGGATGAACGGATAAACAACCGTGAAGACCCTCTACATTTTGCGACACGCCAAATCCAGTTGGAAGGACACTTCGCTTGACGATTTTGATCGTCCACTGAACAAGCGCGGTCGTATGGCAGGAAAAACAGTCGGAAGATATCTCAGAGAAGACCGCCTGAGCCCCGACCTTATAATCAGTTCCGCCGCGAAAAGAGCGGTTCAGACAATGAACCTGGTTAAAAAAGAAATTGGCGGGAATATAAAATCGAATATTACCCGCGATCTCTACATGGCGTCCGCCGAGGAAATAATACGTATTTTATGGGGTATTGACGACACGGCGGCATCGGCAATGGTTATCGCCCACAATCCGGGGATCGAATATCTTGCATTATCACTTACCGGTGACGGCGACGGTGATGCATGGCAGCGTATAAACACAAAATTTCCCACCGCCGGTCTGGCAATATTAACATTCAACCTGGAAAACTGGAGCGACATTCTCCAGGGAAAAGCAAGCCTGATGAAATTTATCTGCCCCAGAGAAATAAAATGAAAAATGAGATTGAACTCAAACTTCTGTTCCACGGCAAAGACCTTTCACGCCTGAAACGGCTTCCCGTAATCCGCGCTCTCACATCTGGACGCCCCCGCACCAGACGGCTGATCACAACCTATTTTGATACTCCCGGACGCAAGTTGCACAAGCGCATGGCAACCCTCAGAGTCCGGAAGGAAGGACGACAGTATATTCAGTGCGTCAAATCCGGGGGAGATAAAATAGGTGGCGTCATGGTTCGCCAAGAGAGAGAGAATTTTATTAAAACGGAGAGCCCGGATATTTCGCTAATTCAGGACAAAAGTATACGACGGCTGATCCGCGGAGGTGGCTCCGGAAAATTGGAGCCATTGTTTAAAACAGATTTTAAGCGCAGCTCGCGAAAAATAGTCTTCGATGATGGCAGCGAGGCATATATCGATATTGATATCGGAGAGATAGTGACTTCAACCGCCCGCAAGCCAATATGCGAAATGGAACTGGAACTTATATCTGGCTCACCGCACAATCTTTTGCAGCTGGCCCTGGAAATTCACGCCGAAGTTCCCTTGAGGCTGTCAACAAATTCCAAAGCACAACGCGGCTTCACCCTGCTAACCGGGGAAAAGGCAACCTGGCGCAAGGACGCCAAGATAGACCTGTCAGATGACGCCTCTGTTGAAGAGGCGATGATTAACACTATACAGCATTGCCTTAACCATCTCCTTGATAACGAGGCATGTACCCTGGAAAGCAACCATCCGGAAGGCGTCCACCAGATGCGGGTGGCGCTAAGGCGGTTGCGTTCGGCGCTGGTTGTTTTCCGCCCGGTGCTGAGCCCGGAACAGTACGGATGGGCGATCGGCGAGGTGAAATGGCTGACCTTGCAGATGGCGGCAACGCGGGACCTGGATGTCTTTCTTGACGAGATCGTGGGACCGGTAGAAGCCCAATCGCCTGACGACGCAGCCTTTTCCGTCCTCCATAATCGTCTCAACAAGGCGCAAAAACAGAGCCGTCTGGCCACCCGCAAGGCTATTCGCTCGGCCCGATATACCGGTTTTCTGTTGCAGATGAGCAGCTGGCTTGTGAACCGTTCGTGGCGCGACAACAAGGACGACAAGGCGATGAATATTCTTTCCGGATCGCTCCGGCGTCTTTCCGATTCGCTGATAACCAAAAGACACCGGAAAGTTCGCAAACAAGGAGAGCATTTCTGGAGAATGTCGATAAACGAAAGGCACCAGTTGCGCATTGACGTAAAGAAACTGCGCTACACCACGGATTTTTTCTCTTCTCTCTATCCGCAAAAAAAGGTCAGGCCATACGCCGCCAGACTGGCAAAATTGCAGGATGCGCTGGG
>CAZEFJ010000025.1:16867-18528 GCA_964511465.1 uncultured Hyphomicrobiales bacterium | reverse complement strand
TCGAACCTGTGACCCGCTGATTAAGAGTCAGCTGCTCTACCAACTGAGCTATGCGCCCTTGCCGATAAGGATAAAACGATACCAAGCGGTGCCGTATAACAGAGAGAAGGATATTTGTCGATTATAACGACGGAAACAAGGACTAAAAATCATTATCTCCACGGCGGCCAATGGAAACATCACGATGGATATGGACGCTCATCAAAAGGCCGAACCCAAAAAGCAACGTCAACATTGCGGTGCCGCCGTATGAGACCAACGGCAATGGTACTCCGACCACCGGAACCAAACCCATAACCATCGCTATATTAATGAATACATAAAGAAAGAAAATCGTGGTAACTCCCATCCCGGTTAGTCGGCCAAACTGGCTGCGGCAATTCAGGGAAAAGGAAAAACCGTATATCAGAACGGCCAAATAAAGACCAAGCAACGTCAAGCCCCCGACAAGACCGAATTCCTCGGCCAGCATGGTGAATATGAAATCGGTCTGCTTTTCCGGCAGAAAGTTCAGGTAGCTCTGGCTTCCCTGCATGAAGCCCTTGCCAAACAGCCCCCCGGAACCAAGCGCAATCTTGGACTGGATAATGTGATAGCCACCACCAAGAGGATCATTCTCCGGTCGGAGAAAATTCAAAATACGGGTCTTCTGGTAACTGTGAAGAAACTTCCAGCCGACGGGAATAGACATCAGACCAAGTGCAATAACCACACCGAATTTCCACATTCTGACCCCCGCGAGGAAGAAAATAGCTCCACTTGCAGAAATCAGCATAATTGCGGTTCCAAGGTCGGGCTGGCGCAGAACAAGTGCCGAGGGCGCGGCGACCATTGCCAGGGGAGGCAAAAGAAAAGACACATGGCCAACCTCTTCTACATTGCCGCCA
Source organism: uncultured Hyphomicrobiales bacterium (assembly GCA_964511465.1). Lineage (GTDB taxonomy): Bacteria > Pseudomonadota > Alphaproteobacteria > Rhodospirillales > 2-02-FULL-58-16 > JAZFTA01. The sequence goes on along the minus strand of CAZEFJ010000025.1, from coordinate 17,641 downwards.
TTGAAATAACGGGCCAGTGCCAGTATCAGGGCAAATTTCATCAACTCCGACGGCTGAACGGTGATACCGCCAAGATCAATCCAGCGCCTTGCTCCCATGCCGACAAAGCCGCCTATCTCGACCATAATCAAAAGCAGCAGCGAAATAAAATAGAGGGTGTAGGCATAACGAAGCCATAGCCTGATATCGGTCATCGCCACCGCTATCATAACTATAATTCCGATGCCAAAGCGCAACATCTGACGTGACGCCCATGGCTCAAAATTACCTCCGGCGGCCGAATAAAGCATTGCGAAGCCAATAAAGGCGATGACAAACAGCAACATGACAAAGGGCCAGCTCACTTGCCATAATTTTTGTCGCAGGGTGAAATCTGCTCGATTTAGTCGGTTATTGCTGAACATAAATTCACCCGTTTTTTGAACTTTTGGGTTTGCCAGTCTCATTGGGGCCAATGCGGCTGTATGAGGACAAATGGGGACCAACCCCGGGACGGGCGGAATTGCGCATTTGGACTTCAAGCAAAATATCGTGCGCAATAGGTGCCGCAACCGATGAGCCGCCGCCGCCGTGTTCCACAACTACAGCCGTAGCGTAGCGGGGAGCGTCAAGTGGTGCGTATCCGACGAAAATGGCATGATCCCGGCTTTTCCACGGCAGATCTCTGTTTTTTATTACACCTTGTTCGCGTTCGGCCTTGCTTATACTGCGAACCTGTACGGTACCTGTCTTGCCTCCCATGCCGAAGCCGGGCTTGCGGATACGGGAACGATA
>CAZEFJ010000025.1:11014-16767 GCA_964511465.1 uncultured Hyphomicrobiales bacterium | reverse complement strand
AACCCAAAACGTCTTGCCATGGCGGCTATACGGTCGATACCGGTACGCCGTGCGACCTCGTAGAAATAAACGTCACAGGATTCGACAATTCCCTTATTCAGATTGACGATCCCGTGACCGTTCTTTTTCCAGCAATGAAAAACCTCGCCGCCGAAATTTATGGATCCGGAACAGAAAAACGTACTCTCCGGGGTGATAATTCCCTTATCAAGAGCCGCCATTGCAACAATCATCTTGAATGTTGAGCCCGGTGCGTACTGGCCGCTGATCGCCTTGTTAATCAGCGGTGACTTGGGATTGTACACCAGTTTGTTCCATTCCTTGATGCTAAGCCCTTTGTTGAAAGCGTTAGGATCAAAGCTGGGTGTGGAAACAATCGCAAATATTTCACCGCTGTGAATGTCCATGACAACGGCGGCGGCACTTTGGTCGGATAGACGACGGCTAACCATTTTCTGCAACTCAACGTCTATGGTAAGTTCCAAATTGGTGCCCGGCTTGCCGTTGCGGCGGGACAATTCGCGAATTACCTGACCGGCCGCGTTGACCTCGACCTGGGAGCTGCCGCCGGTGCCTCTCAGCGGAAGGTCGTAAACTTTTTCGATGCCGGATTTTCCGATGCGAAAGCCGGGTAATTCCAGTAATGGATCGCCGTAAATTTCGTCTTCGGAAACTGCCGCAACATAACCAAGTATATGTGCCGTGTCGCTAACGTTGGGGTAATAACGGCTTTGGCCAACGTCAACCATAACTCCGGGTAGCTCAAGGGTGTTAACCTCGATCCTGGCAACGTCATCCCAACTAAGGTTTTCCCTTATGGTGATCGGCATAAAAGCGCGCTTGCGACGTATTTCCCTAAGTATTCTGCGCTTGTCACCGCTGCTAATGGGGATGAAACGGCCCAGCAATGAAAGAGTCGCTCCAATATTGCGGGTCTGCTCCGGAATCAGCACCACCCGGTAGTTTTGCCGATTAACCGCCATCATTTTGCCGAAACGATCAGAAATCAATCCACGTGGCGGAGGAAGAAGTCTGAGGTTGATGCGGTTTTTGTCGGATAAGGTGGAGTAGCGTTTTGCCTCGACAACCTGCAGATAGTACATCCGGCCGACAAGCGCAGACAAAAGCAGCATCTTGCCCCCCGCGAGCATCGCAGTACGGCGGCTAAAAAGTTTATGGCGTTCATTATCCCTGAACATATCGTACCTTGTTGTTAGGGCCGGTTGACAATTAGGTTGTTTTAGCCTTCGAAGTCGATCACGCCGTCCGGGCTTATTCCGGCTTTAGCATCGTCTGCGTCCAGCGCAGGAATATCCAGGCCATGAACGGGAAAAAACCCAGCGTCAGGATATACTGAACAAATGACGCCAGCGGCTCGGTTATGGTCAGATTAAAGATCGAAACCAAAAACCAGCCCAGCAACTCCCCGCCTCCGGCAACCAGGGAAAAGCCAAGCCACACAACTGCAAATGATTTGCCGACAAAAAACCGGCGCTGCGACAGCACTGTCCCGTAAACTACCAACAACACCAGAGCGTTCATTCCGATTATCGAGCCGCTTAGTATGTCTTGCAACAAGCCGATAAGGAAGACCGCATAGGCGGGCAGCAGATTAGGTCGATAAATGGCCCAAAAGTAAACCGCCGCCATAGACAACAAGGGGGTTACCCTGGAATAACCCGGAATATGCATCGGTAAAATACTGACAAGCACCAAAACAATGGTCAGGCCGAAGGGGGTTAGACTGCGGGCAAGCCCGTCCATTCGCTGCCATAGCAGGGGCCTCATTGGGGCGGTGCTTCTTTTTTATGGGTGTCTTTTCCGGGGGATGGTGATTGGGGGGAGGCAGCCACGGCCTTTCCAGTCGTTTTCGGCACGTTCGCTTGGCGTTTCGCAATGTCATCGGACGGCAGGGGCCTGTCGGGGCCTGAATCTATGACCCGCACGAATTCCAGTTGCTCGCGTTTAGCAAAAGGCTGAACGGTAATTGATGATCCTTCGGATGCGGTAACGATGCCGACCGGAAGACCGGGCGGAAAAACCCCGCCATGACCGGAAGTGACGACACGGTCTCCCGGCGAGACCGCTTCTCCCGGCGGCAGGCGAACAAGGCGTGGCCGACCGGAGTTGTCACCCGAAAGAATGGCGCGGGTCCGTGAGGTTTCTATTAAAACCGGAATCCGCGAATTCAAATCGGTAATCAGAAGAATCCTGGCGGACCTGTATCCGACGCCTATAACACGACCGACCAAACCGTTTCCGCTAACTACCGCCTGGTTCTTTCGGACGCCGTCGCGATCACCTGCGTTAAGGATAAGACTGTGGGCGAAAGTACCGCCGGAATCGGCAATTACCCGTGCGGTGACAAAGCCTACTCCGACTTCTGGAATAAAATTAAGCATCCCGCGCAAGGTCTTGTTCTCGGCTTCCAGACGGCGGGCAATTGTCTGCCAATGCAACAGGCGATCATTGTACGCCCGGAGGCGTTTGTTCTGCTCTCTGATATTGCTTATGTCACGGACCTGTTTAACTGCTACAGCCAGCGAATCCATGGGCCTGGAAGCGATATCAAGTATCGGCGCAACGGCATCGGTAACCTGGGCGCGGAATCGCTCGACAACGGACACATCGGCCTTGCCCAGCAGCATCAGTGCGAACGCCGACACCACCAGCCCCAGGTACAGAAAACGCTGGGCCAGATTTCTGATTGGTTCCGCGATGCGATAGACAGGTCGCGCCCGCTGTTCTTTCAAGCTACATCCCTCAGGCCAAAACCATCAAAAACGGAAACCCGCAAGGCAAAGCAATAGCATCCGAACTTTAACATATACTTTAATATGGGAGGGCAGATCAAGAAATCAGGATCATTTTGACCCACGACTACTGAAATTCTAGTACATCGTCGTAAGAACGTCCTTAAGCCTTTTCATTTCCTCAAGTGCGCGACCGGTTCCCAAGACCACACAGGAAAGGGGATCATCGGCGATGGATACCGGCAACCCGGTTGCGTGTCTTAGAACATAATCAATATTTCCAAGCAGCGCCCCGCCGCCGGTAAGGACAATGCCCTTATCGACGATATCGGCGGCCAGCTCGGGCGCGGTATGTTCAAGTGCGACTTTGACCGCCTCAATTATCGCCCCGACAGGCTCGGCAAGGCTTTCGGATATCTGGCGTTCACTGATTATCAGTTCCTTGGGCACGCCATTCATCAAGTCGCGGCCCTTGATTTCCATGGTCGGGCCCTCGCCACGTTCAGGCGGACAGGCCGAACCTATTTCCTCTTTGATCCGGGCCGCGCTGCTTTCTCCGACCAGCAGGTTATGGTTGCGGCGGATGTAGCCGATTATAGCCTCGTCCATCTTGTCGCCGCCAACCCGTACCGATCGCGAATAAACGATGCCTCCCAATGACAGTACCGCCACCTCGGTGGTGCCGCCGCCGATATCCACCACCATTGAGCCGGTTGGCTCGGTCACCGGAAGCCCGGCCCCTATTGCCGCCGCCATCGGCTCTTCGATCAGGAACACTCTCCGTGCGCCCGCGCTTTCTGCCGATTCCTGGATCGCCCGGCGTTCTACCGCGGTTGAGCCGGATGGAACACAAACAATAACCATCGGAGAAGCAAAGCCGCGACGGTTGTGGACCTTGCGGATAAAGTACTTGATCATTTCCTCGGCGACTTCGAAGTCGGCTATGACTCCGTCGCGAAGAGGGCGAATTGCATTGATGTTGCCGGGCGTGCGGCCAAGCATCTGCTTAGCCTCCTCACCTACGGCAAGAACCTGTTTTTTGCCCTTGACCTCGGCGATGGCAACCACCGAAGGCTCATTTAGAACTATTCCACGCCCCTTGACATAGACCAGGGTATTGGCGGTGCCCAGGTCAATCGCCATATCCGCCGACAGAAAGCCGAACAATCGAGAAAACATCAGACCTCACAACCCACAGTGAATGGGCTCAGATACAGAGCCCCCGGACGCACCGTAACCGGTACGCGCCACCTTTATAATGAAGTTAATCCAACTTAGGCTAGGACGAAAACGCCTATTGCTCCGTTTTTTTCCGTTTCTCGAACAATTTGTTCAGGGCATTAACGTATGCTCTGACCGAGGCGACCATGGTATCGGTATCCGCGCCCTGCCCATTAACCGTTCTGCCACCCTGCTCAAGACGAACCGTAACCTCGGCCTGGGCGTCGGTACCCTTGGTGACGGCGTGGACCTGATAAAGTTGCAGCACCGCATCATGGGGGAACAGTTCCTTAACCGCGTTGAAGGCGGCATCGACCGGACCGTCGCCGGTAGCCTCGCAATCCTTTAGCGTGCCGTCGATAAGCAGCTCCATCGTCGCGGTTGGCGGCTGATGTGTGGTGCCGCACAGAATGCCCAATGATATCAAGCAGATACGATCCGTAGGCCGTGGTGCCATATCATCAACAAGAGCGATTATATCGTCTTCGAATATCTCTTTTTTCTTATCAGCCAGGCTTTTAAACCGGATGAAAGCGTCCTCAATCGCATTGCCTCCGAGATCATATCCCAGTTCCTTCAGTTTTTCGAAAAATGCGTGCCGCCCGGAATGTTTGCCCAAAACCAGCTTGGATGAGGTCAATCCAACCGATTCGGGGGACATTATTTCGTAGGTTCCGGCGTGCTTCAGGACTCCGTCCTGATGTATCCCCGCCTCATGGGCAAAGGCATTGGCTCCGACTATGGCCTTGTTGGGCTGGACCTTGAAGCCGGTGACCGAAGACACCAGCCGGGACGCCTTGGTTATATGTTCGGTGCGGATGCCGGTTACATAAGGCATCGAATCGTTGCGGGTGCGCAGGGCCATGACGATTTCTTCCATCGCCGCGTTGCCGGCCCGCTCGCCGAGTCCGTTGATTGTGCATTCCACCTGCCGGGCACCGGCATCGACGGCGGCCAGTGAATTGGCTACCGCCAATCCCAGATCGTTATGGCAGTGGACCGAAATAGTCGCCTTGTCGATATTTGGCACGCGATTGAAGATTTCCTCAATCAGGGCGGCGTACTCGTGAGGCAGGGCGTAGCCAACGGTGTCGGGAATATTGATGGTGGTGGCTCCGGCCTTGATCGCACTTTCAACGCAACGACACAAAAAATCATGCTCGGTGCGTGATCCGTCTTCGGCCGACCACTCGACATCGTCGGTGAACCTGCGGGCGTAGCTCACACTGTCGATCAGTAATTGATGGACATCTTCCGGTTCCATCTTGAGCTTGTATTTCATATGCAGCGGGCTGGTCGACAGGAAGGTATGAATACGCCCGGCCCTGGCCGGCTTGATCGCCTCGGCACAGCGTTCTATGTCGTTGCGGCTGGTTCGGGCCAGCCCGCAGACGATGGAATTACTCATTATCTTGGCGATCTCATGTACCGCCTCGAAATCGCCATCCGAGGCAACGGGAAACCCGGCCTCTATGATATCGACGCCCATGGCCTCGAGAACCTGCGCGATTCGCAGTTTCTCGTCCAGATTCATCGATGCTCCCGGCGACTGCTCACCATCGCGCAGGGTGGTGTCAAAAATGACTACCCGGTTACTTTTGCTTGGCTTGTTCATAGGATCGATCCTTCCTTCAACTTAAACATCACGTCAACGACATTGCGTTAACGACGCCTATTCATTGCTTCCCCTGAGTATTGGCCGTGACCACCATCAGGTGATCGCCCAGTATTCAGGGGCGCATAAGTCGAAGGATCGACAGCGAAGAAAACGCGAATGCA